>JBPCQG010000157.1:0-11888 GCA_050998315.1 Chitinophagaceae bacterium | reverse complement strand
TCTATTTACAGAAAAAAAGAATCTCAGGAAGATAGAAATTGAACAAGTAAAAAAGTACAATGTTCCGTCTTCGTTTTTTGACCGCCTGCACATGGGTGAAGATTTTATTGCTGAAAACAATATTATTATCAGAAATGATTTGCTTACGTCCGCAGTATCGCCTCCAAAAAGATATGCTTATTGTGCAGATACAATTTATGATGAAGAATTAATAGAGAAAATAAAAAATGTTGATCTTCTTTATCATGAGGCAACCTACCTGCATGCACAACAGCAAAAGGCTACAAGCCGTTTTCATTGCACCTCTGTAGAAGCGGCAACTATTGCAAAAAAAGCAGGTGCAAAAAAATTATTGCTGGGGCATTTCTCATCTATGTATGAATTGCTGGATGATTTTAAAACTGAAGCCTG
Organism: Chitinophagaceae bacterium; assembly: GCA_050998315.1. GTDB lineage: Bacteria > Bacteroidota > Bacteroidia > Chitinophagales > Chitinophagaceae > Ginsengibacter. Next base: position 11,477 of record JBPCQG010000157.1, on the reverse strand, counting down.
TTCAGTTTTTGAGAATTCCGAGTTAGCGCTGGAAGGCATTTGTTACACGGTTTAATTGAAAACCTTTTTTCAAAACATGGTCGAAGTGTACAAATGGGAAGTGTATTATATTCGTATTTATAAATTGAAGAAGAGAAATTAATTATCAAATATGACGAGTATAATAACAGCAGTCATCATTTTGCTATTATCAAATTGTGTACAATCACAAAAAAAACGATTGCAAAAAAAGATTTAACCCCAGGCAAAACAATAATTGTTTATACAACTGCTGAAAATACTCCGCTCCGTTTAACTGTTACTGATACTTTGAAGTTCACTTATGTGGGTCAGCCAAAGGAAACACAGCCATGTGTATTTGTTGATGCTTCAAAAACATTTCAAAATTTTATTGGCAGCTGATTCATATCTTGCCATTGACCAGGGCCCAATAATTATTATGATAGACAATTACAGAACCGGTTTGTTATGGAATTTATTTACCAGCTGCCCTGAAGTAAAAGCTGGGATGCGAAATCTTGGTTTCACTGCGCCGTATCTTTAAATTGTAATTATTAAAACATGCTTCATAGAAAATCTGCATTCATTAGTTTTTTGTTTTTGTTTTTTGCGTGCACAAGTAACAAACAGATTGCAAAAGATAAAGTACAATTTTCAAACCAGCACGAAGAATTATATACCCTTGTACAAAGACAAACTTTTCAATATTTCTGGGATGGCGCACAGCCAAATAGCGGTATGGCAAGAGAACGGTTTCATGAGGATGGTATTTATCCTGCTGACGATAAAAACGTAGTTACCACCGGTGGCAGCGGTTTTGGAGTAATGGCAATTCTGGCAGGCATCAACAGAAACTTTATTACCAGGGAAGCAGGAAGAAAAAGGTTTGAGAAAATAGTAAGCTTTCTGGAAAAAGCTGACCGGTTTCATGGTGCATGGTCGCATTGGATTTATGGCGAAACAGGAAAAGTAAAACCGTTTGGCAGAAAAGATAACGGGGGTGATTTGGTGGAAACTTCTTTTATGTTGCAGGGATTGCTTTGCGTACGCCAATATTTTAAAAATGGAAGTGCAGAAGAAAATAAGCTGGCACAAAGAATTGATAAGCTTTGGAAAGAAGTTGAGTTTGATTGGTATCGCAATGGCAAAAATGTTTTGTACTGGCACTGGAGCCCAACCTATAATTGGGAAATGAATTTTCCGGTAACAGGTTATAACGAATGCTTAATAATGTATGTGCTGGCAGCTTCTTCTCCCACTCATTCTATACCTAAAGAAGTGTATCATGAGGGATGGGCTAAAAAAGGTGCTATCAAAGCCACCACCACAAAGTACGGTCATACGTTACAACTCTCTCATAATGGAGCAGCAGAATATGGCGGCCCGCTTTTTTGGGCACACTATTCTTATCTTGGTTTAGATCCTCGTGGTTTAAAAGATGAATACGCAGATTATTGGGAAGAAAATAAAAACCAGGCATTAATTAATCATGACTGGTGCGTAGATAATCCAAAAAAATTTAAAGGCTATGGAAACGATAACTGGGGCCTTACTGCCAGCTATTCTGTAAAAGGTTACGCAGCTCATGCACCCGGATATAAAAATGACCTGGGTGTAATCTCACCAAATGCTGCTCTCGCTTCAATGCCTTACACACCGGAGTATGCCATGCAGGCTATGCGGCATTGGTATAATGATTTGAAGGATAAATTGTGGGGAGCGTATGGTTTTTATGATGCGTTCAGTGAAACAGGTAATTGGTATCCCAAACACTATCTTGCCATTGATCAGGGACCAATTGTTGTTATGATGGAAAACTATCGAAGTGGTATGTTGTGGAAATTGTTTATGAGTTGCCCCGAAGTAAAAGTCGGTTTAAAAAAACTTGGGTTTCAAAGTCCATGGTTAAAATCTGAATCTCAACGTTGATATGTTTCGCAAAATTTTTTTTACTGCGATCGCTATTTCAGTAAGTTCATTATTGATTGCACAAAAAAATGTAACGCAGTCAAATCATACTTATCCTGATTCTATCCCAGTGGTAGGTACAGTTAAGAATCTTTCTGATTCTGCATTGGGAAGCGTTGCGTTTTTTCTATTATACTCTTGGCGATAAGATATGGAGTAAATATGGTTTTATTGATGGCTTTAGTATTCATCATAACTGGTATTCTAAAAGCCATCTTGCCATTGACCAGGGGCCAATTATAGTGATGATAGAAGATTATCGTACAGGTTTATTGTGGAAATTATTTATGAGTTGCCCCGAAGTAAAAGCCGGTTTAAAAAAATTAGGATTTCAAAGTCCCTACATTAAATAAAGCAAAGATTTCTTTACATTTAAATATGAAAAAAGTTTATTTATTTTTTATAGTCATCACTTGTATGGTTTTTAAAATAACTGCGCAGGATAAATCATTATATAAAAAACATTGGTTTTTGCAAAATGGCGATACAATGCCTTATCGTGTTCTGCTTCCAAAAAATTTTGATACTGCAAAGAGATATCCGTTTATATTGTTCTTGCATGGCGCCGGGGAAAGAGGCAGTGAAAATGAGCTGCAACTGGTTCATGGAAGTGATCTCTTTTTAAAGGATAATATCCGTGAAAGTTATCCTGCTATTGTTGTATTCCCTCAGTGTGCTGTAAATAGTTACTGGAGTAATGTAAATTTTGTAATTGACTCATCAACCAAAAAAAGAACATTCAACTTTAATGTAGATGGCGAACCTACTGTTGCAATGAAATTACTTTTAGCCCTCATAAAAGATTTACAGCAAAAATATCATCCTGACAAAAATAGAATGTATGTTGGTGGTCTTTCTATGGGTGGTATGGGCACGTTTGAATTGGTAAGAAGAGAACCAAAATTATTTACAGCAGCATTATCAATTTGTGGTGGAGCAAATTCGGCAACAGCAAATAAATTAAAACACACAAGCTGGTGGATATTTCACGGATTGAAGGATGATGTTGTAAATCCTGAATTTAGCAAGATAATGGCGAAAGCGATAAAGCAACAGGGAGCAGAAGTTAAACTCACATTGTATCCGAATGCGAATCACAATAGTTGGGATTCGGCTTTTGCAGAAAAGGATTTGATGGCATGGTTGTTTGCTCATCACAAAAAATGATTCATGAAAAGAGTTGCAATAAAAATATTTTTCTGTTTGATCTTTGTCAACATATCTTTCAAAGGCTTTGCTCAACAAAAACAAACCACTTATTGCAATCCCATAAATATTGATTATGGCTATACCCCTATTCCTAATTTCACGCAATGGGGCAAACATAGAGCAACTGCAGACCCTGTAATTGTAAAATATAAAAATGATTATTATTTATTCTCAACAAACCAATGGGGATATTGGTGGAGTAGTGATATGCTTAACTGGAAATTCATTTCAAAAAAATTCTTACGTTCATGGAATACCGGCACCTATGATGAATTATGTGCTCCGGCGGTGGGAATAATTGGTGATACTATGATTGTATTTGGTTCAACTTATACAAGTAAGTTTTCAATATGGATGAGTACTGATCCGAAAAATAATGTCTGGAAACCATTGGTAGATTCATTTGAGATTGGTGGATGGGATCCATCATTTTTTACAGATGATGATGGCAGGTTGTATATGTATAATGGAAGCAGTAACCGTTACCCCATGTATGGCATTGAGTTAAACCGAAAAACAATGAAGCCCATCGGTACAAGACAGGAAATGTATTTGCTTGAACCGTGGCGTTACGGATGGCAGCGTTTCGGCGAGCATATGGATAATACTTTCCTCGATCCTTTTATAGAAGGATCGCACATGACAAAATATAAGAACAAATATTATTTGCAATATGGTGCACCCGGTACAGAGTTCAGTGGCTATGCTGACGGGCTGCTGGTTGGTGATGGCCCGTTGGGGCCTTTTACATCTGTGTCAGACCCGCTAAGTTTTAAGCTGGGTGGTTATGTACGTGGCGCAGGGCATGGAGCTACCTTTCAGGATAAATTTGATAATTACTGGCACATATCAACAACAGTCGTTTCCGTTAAAAATACTTTCGAGCGAAGGCTGGGCATTTGGCCCGCGGGATTTGATAATGATGATGCTATGTGGTGTAATACTACATTTGGCGATTATCCTCACTATATCCCCAATAACCGTTTCTCAAACGTGCCTTATGAATCTAATGCCAGATCACCATATTTTACAGGATGGATGCTATTGAATTACAATAAGCCTGTGCAGGTATCTTCTACGTTAGGCGGTTATCATCCAAATAATGCAGTTGATGAGTTGATGAAAACTTATTGGAGTGCAGCTACAGACAATAAAGGTGAATGGATGCAATCGGATCTTGGAAATCTCTCAACAGTAAATGCCGTGCAAATTAATTATGCTGATCAGGATGTTGGTGCAGAAAAATTAGGAAAGGCTATTGGTCAATACCATCAATACAAATTGTATTATTCTGCCGATGGAAAAAAGTGGAATATACTGGCAGATAAAAGCAACAATGAAACCGATGTTCCACATGATTATGTGGAGCTGTCAACACCGGTGCAGGCACGTTACATTAAGCTTGAAAATATTCACATGCCCACGGGTAAATTTGCATTAAGCGCTTTTAGAATTTTCGGTAAGGGCAATGGGGCAAAACCGGATCCTGTAAAAGATTTTATTGTCCTCCGTACTGAAAAAGATAAACGCAGCGCTTTTATAAAATGGAGCCCTGTTGATAATGCATTTGCATACAATATTTGTTATGGCACTAACCCCGATAAATTATACACAAGTATTATGGTGCATAGCAATAATGAATATTGGTTAAAGACCATGGACTCTCAAAAAACTTATTATTTCACAATTGAATCAATAAATGAAAATGGAGTCTCTACCCGGATGTCTGTGAAGAAGGTGGATTAGCGTGCTGTAAACGTACACCCATGGATGATATTTTCAAAGAAGATAAGTTGCATATGACTGCGAAAGGATATGCTATTAGGCAAAAAGCTATTAAACCCTATTTAGTAAAATAATATTGATTGCTCATAAAAATAAATCACATGCTTAAAAAATTTTTTACAGGATTAATACTACTGTGTATTCTTCATTCAGAGGCGCAGACACAGGATGCAAAACCTGATAGCTATCGGATGAAATCCTTCATTGATGCATTAATGAAGAAAATGACCCTGGAAGAAAAACTCGGCCAGTTAAATTTACCGGGAGCAGGTGATATAACCACAGGACAGGCAGGTAGTTCTGATATCGCAAAAAAAATTAAAGAAGGAAAAGTAGGCGGTCTGTTCAATATTAAAGGAGTAGAAAAAATTCGTGATGTACAAAAGGTTGCTGTTGAAAATAGCAGGCTAAAAATTCCTTTGTTGTTTGGTATGGATGTGATCCATGGATACCAAACTACTTTCCCTATTCCATTGGGTTTATCATGCACCTGGGATATGCAGGCTGTTGAAAGAAGTGCACGAATAGCGGCCATTGAGGCAAGTGCTGATGGAATTTGCTGGACATTTTCTCCCATGGTGGATATTGCCCGTGATCCACGCTGGGGACGAATTGCAGAAGGTGCAGGCGAAGATGCTTACCTGGGATCGCAAATTGCTAAAGCAATGGTAAAGGGATACCAGGGAAGTGATCTTTCAAAAAATAATACCATAATGGCATGCGTAAAACATTTTGCATTGTATGGTGCTGCAGAAGCTGGTCGGGACTACAATACCACAGACATGAGCCGTGTAAGAATGTACAATGAATATTTCCCGCCATATAAAGCTGCACTAGATGCAGGCGTAGGAAGTGTTATGTCATCCTTCAATGAAATTGATGGAGTGCCCGCCGCCGCAAATAGATGGTTGATGACCGATCTGCTTCGCAAACAATGGGGCTTTAATGGTTTTGTGGTAACTGATTATACCGCAATTAATGAAATGATAGATCATGGGCTTGGTGATCTCCAAACTGTTTCTGCAAGAGCGCTAATGGCGGGTAACGACATGGATATGGTGGGTGAAGGCTTTTTAACCACGCTTACGAAATCTTTAAAAGAAGCCCGCCCGGATGATCCGGTCGGACGGGGAAAAGTCACGCAACAACAAATTGACCTTGCCTGCAGGAGAGTACTGGAAGCAAAATATAAACTCGGCTTGTTTGATGACCCATATCGTTACACTGATATTAAAAGATCGCAGACAGAAATATTTACAGATGCAAACCGTAAAGTGGCAAGGGAGATCGCGTCGCAAAGTTTTGTACTACTCAAAAACCAAAATAATATTCTCCCTTTAAAAAAGAGCGGGACAATTGCACTTATAGGACCATTGGCAGATAACAAAGAAAATATGCCGGGCACATGGGCCGTGGCAACAGATTATTCCAAGCCAATTTCTGTATTGGCCGGATTAAAAGAAGTTGTTGGTAAAAACGTAAATTTTTTAACTGCCCGTGGCTCCAATCTTGATGAGGATAGCTTGTTTGAAGACAGGGCAGGAATGTTTGGCAAATCTTTGCGTAGAGACAAGAGACCTGCTGCTGACATACTCCAGGAAGCAGTTAACATCGCTAACCAGTCTGATGTAATTGTTGCTGCGCTTGGCGAATCTGCTGAAATGAGTGGTGAAAGCAGCAGCCGCAGTAATATTGAGATTCCACAGGTACAAAAAAATTTATTGCAGGCATTATTAAAAACTGGGAAGCCTGTTGTGTTGGTATTGTTTACCGGCCGCCCTTTAGCATTGAAATGGGAAAATGAAAATGTGCCTGCAATTTTAAATGTTTGGTTTGCAGGCACAGAAGCAGGTACTGCTATTGCTGATGTTTTGTTTGGTGATGTAAATCCTTCCGGAAAATTAACTACAACTTTTCCGCAAAATGTAGGACAGGTGCCCATATACTATAATCATAAAAATACAGGTAGGCCATTGCCGGAGGGCAAATGGTTTCAAAAATTCCGTTCTAATTATTTAGATGTTTCAAACGATCCTCTTTATCCCTTTGGTTATGGATTAAGTTATACCACATTTAACTATGGAGATATAAAAGTGAGCAGTAAATCATTGAAAGGAAATCAAACCCTAACAGCATCAGTTATTATTACCAATACCGGAAACAGGAATGGAAAAGAAGTAGTTCAATTATATATCCGTGATATAGCAGGCAGCATTACACGGCCTGTAAAAGAGCTAAAAGGATTTCAGAAAATTGAACTGAAAGCAGGAGAATTAAAAACAGTAACATTCAATATCACTCCTAATGATCTTAAGTTCTATAACTACGATCTTAAGTATGATTGGGAACCTGGGGAATTTCAAATTATGATTGGCAGTAATTCAAGAGATGTAAAATCTGCAACAGTTAACTGGATAAAATAAATACTGACAATTTTTGTTCTAGTTGTATCTATTTCTTTCTATTTTACTTCGAAATATAAATTTCCTTCTTGCCAAAAAATAATACTGTCACAAGAGAAGAATTGCTACAGCAAATACAAGAGCAGCAGCTTGTATGGGATATATTAGTAATTGGAGGCGGAGCCACCGGGTTAGGTGCGGCTTTAGATGCCGTTTCCCGGGGCTATAAAACCTTGTTGGTAGAACAATCTGATTTTGCAAAAGGAACATCCAGCAGGAGTACTAAATTAGTACACGGTGGTGTCCGTTATCTGGCGCAGGGCGATTTCTTTTTGGTTCGTGAAGCAAGTGTGGAGAGAGGATTGTTAACCCGCAATGCACCGCACCTTGTAAAGAATCAAACATTTATTATTCCGATCTATAGTTTCTGGGACAGCATGAAATATACTATTGGATTGAAAATGTATGACTGGATATCCGGAAAACTAACTCTGGGTTCTTCTATATTTATCTCCCGCAAAAAAACAATAGAAAGAATGCCTGGTATAAAAACCGAGGGTTTATTAGGCGGTGTTTTGTATCACGATGGCCAGTTCGATGACTCACGCCTTGCCATTAACCTTGTACAAAGTATTCTTGAAAATGGAGGATGTGCAATTAATTATATGAAGGTTATCAGTTTATTAAAAGCGGATGATCGAAAAATAAATGGCGCAGTAATTCAGGATGAAGAGTCTGGTAAAACATATAATATTAAAACGAAAGCAGTAGTGAATGCTACCGGGGTATTTGTAGATGCTATTCTGCAAATGGACAACGCTTCCGGTAAAAAAACTATTTGTGTAAGCCAGGGCGTTCACCTTGTGTTTGATAAAACATTCTATCCATCCGACGATGCACTTATGATACCTGAAACAAGCGATGGCAGGGTATTATTTGCAGTTCCGTGGCATAATAAAGTAGTAGTAGGAACAACTGATACTCTTGTTGCTGAAACTTCGCTGGAACCACATGCGTTGGAAAAAGAGATCACATTTATTTTGGAAACTGCGGCTGCTTATTTTACAAAAAAGCCTCAGCGTAGTGATGTGCTGAGTGTTTTCGCAGGGCTTAGGCCACTGGCAGCACCGGCAGAAGGTGAACAAAAAACAAAAGAAATTTCCCGCAGCCATAAGATCATTGTTTCACCATCTGATCTCTTTACCATATTGGGTGGCAAATGGACAACCTATAGAAAGATGGGTCAGGATATGGTTGACTGTATTGAAAAAAAGTTGAAGTGGCGGCATAAAAAAACAACGACTGGATCAATGCATATTTATGGTTATGCAGATCATGTAGACTGGAAGGATCCATTATATTTTTATGGAAGCGATACTTCAAAAATCAGAGCACGAATGAATGGTACCGAAAATCAATGGATAAGTGATAATTTGAAAATTCATAAAATGCAGGTGCAGTGGGCTGTACAATATGAATTGGCAAGAACAATAGAAGATGTATTATCAAGAAGAACCCGGGCACTATTGCTGGATGCAAGAGAAAGTATTCGCATTGCTCCACAGGTAGCAAAGATTATGGCTGATGAATTAAATAAAGATGAACAATGGATAAATGAACAAGTAACTGAGTATATAGCATTGGCAAATCATTACATTTTAAAATAGCTGAAAAAAGTAACCTTCTCTCATGGCATTAATGAACTTTTTAAAACCTGCACCCCACAAGGCATTAGTGGCGGAACCCGCAGTGGACGCAGAATATAAAAGAAGGCGGTTGCAGGTTTTCCTTGGCATTTTCATTGGCTATGCTGGTTACTATCTCGTTCGCAAAAATTTTTCATTAGTAATGCCGGATTTAATTGAGAGAGGATTCTCAAAAGGTGAATTAGGGCTTGCATTGTCCGGTGTTTCTATTGCTTATGGATTGAGTAAATTTTTAATGGGGAACCTTTCTGATAGAAGTAATGCAAGAATATTTCTTCCGTTAGGGCTTATGTTATCTGCCTTCATTACAATAGCTATGGGAGTATTTCCTTTTGCGCTTTCTTCAATTGCTATAATGTTTGCATTATTGTTTATTAATGGATGGGTGCAGGGTATGGGTTGGCCTGCGTGCGGAAGGGTGATGGTGCATTGGTTTTCATTAAAAGAGCGTGGATTTAAAATGGCTGTTTGGAATGTAGCGCATAATGTTGGCGGAGGACTTATTGGTCCTTTAGCCATTGCCGGTATAGCGATATTCGGAGCATGGCAAAGTAAATTTTATTTTCCCGGTATCATTGCAATTGTTGTGGCTATCGTTGTTTATTTTTTGCTTCGTGATACGCCGCAGGCTTGTGGTTTACCACCAATTGAAAAATATAAAAATGATCATCCTGTTGATTACTCAGAGAAGCATGAACAGGAAATGAGTGCCCGCCAGATTTTTGTAGATTATGTTTTAAATAACAGGATGCTATGGTACATCGCTTTTGCAAATGCATTTATATATTTGGTTCGTTATGGAGTTTTGGATTGGGCACCTACTTATTTAAAAGAAGCAAAAGGATTTACTGTGAATGAAACCGGTTGGGCTTATTTCGCCTACGAATATGCAGGGATACCTGGTACCCCTATTATGTGGATGGTTAAGCGACAAAGTATTTAAAGGTCGTAGGGCACCCGCTACTATTATTTATATGCTTTTAGTGTTGATCGCAGTAATTGTTTACTGGAAAAATCCGGCAGGAAACCCTGTAATTGATAATTTAGCCTTAATAACTATTGGCTTTTTAATATATGGTCCAGTGATGCTTATAGGCGTACATGCATTGGATCTTGTTCCGAAAAAAGCAGCTGGAACTGCAGCAGGATTAACCGGACTTTTTGGTTACCTTGGGGGAGCATTATTTGCTAACATTGCAATGGGGTATGTTGTAGATGCATGGGGATGGGATGGTGGATTTGGAGTGTTGATAGCGGCATGTCTACTATCTATTTTTTTTGTGGCATTAACCTGGAATAAAGAAAAAACTGTTTTAAACCTTTCATAATATACAAAAACAATTGCGTATGAAAACTTTTACATTTACAGCCGGAATACTCTTAAAAAGAAGTTTATTCCTTTGTAGTTTGTTGTTGATTCTTTTTGCAACATCTGCATCAGCACAACAAAAAACTGTTACGGGTTCAGTAAAAAATGCTGAAGATGATTCTCCACTACCAGCTGTTACCATTCAGATTAAAGGTACCAGGGTAGGAACCACTACAGACCAGAACGGAAATTTTTCTATCAGAGCTGCCGACAACCAAACTATTGTGGCTACGGCTGTTGGGTTTGCTCCATTAGAAAACCGGGTTGGCAATAGATCTGTTATCAACTTCAACCTTACATTAACTACAGGGGAACTTGAAGGGATTGTAGTAACTGCCTTAGGAATTAAAAGGGCAGAAAAAGCATTGGGTTATTCTGCACAGCAGTTAAGCGGAGATGATTTAAATGAAGCAAGATCCAACAATTGGTCTGGCGCTCTTTCAGGTAAAGTGGCGGGGCTGCAATTATTGTCTGCAGGTTCAGGCCCTTTAAGTTCTACCAGGGTTACACTTCGCGGTGATATCTCTTTAAATCCAAATAATAATAATGCCTTGATTGTTGTTGATGGCGTGCCGATGAATAACAGGAATATGACTTCTTCCGGAGTAGACAATGCTTACCAGGCAGGTTCCGGCAATGATGTGCCGGTTGATTTTGGAAATAATATTAATGATATAAATCCGGATGATATTGAAAGTATCACTGTATTGAAAGGTCCGGGTGCTACAGCATTGTATGGTAGTCGTGCAGGAAATGGCGCACTATTAATCACTACCAAATCAGGAAGTAAGAAACAAAGTGGAATTGGTGTTACGATAAATTCAAACATTAGTTTCAATACAATACTTCATTGGCCGGATTACCAATATGAATATGGGCAGGGAACAGGTAAAGCATTAAATGCGGCAGGCGAAAAATATTATTCTTATGGTGCTACTGTTGATGGGGCAAGCACAAGCGGTACCAGTAGTGCTTATGGGCCGGCGTTCAACGGACAAATGTATTATCAGTATGATCCGGTTTTACAGGGAAGAGGAA
>JBPCQG010000006.1:0-3441 GCA_050998315.1 Chitinophagaceae bacterium | reverse complement strand
TTTGTCCACGGCACTATTACATTCCACGAATTTGAATAAACTCTATTGTTTTTTACAAAGAATTGTGACACGCTAAAACCTCCGCGGTCTTCTTCAGTAACCGGAAATTCAAAAGTTTTCTTCTCATTATTAAGAGAATAGAAAGTGTAGTTGCCGGTTGCTGGTTGCCGGTTGCCAATTTTATTAGTTTGCTGAATAAGGAAAATATCGTTTACTGATGTGCCGGAAATGAATTGCGCTTTTTCTCCAGGCTCAGCTACATTTTTAATTGTTGTGTTCCACACATACGCAGGTGCCGGCAAAGAGGAAGCTTTCAAATCATACAGCTGAAAATATTTTATATCTTTTACATCCTGTCCATATTTATCTTTTGCGGTTGCTTCGGCTATATACCAGCCTTGCGAAAAGTTGCTCCCGATAGCTATCGGGACCAATTGCAAATTGCCGATTGGTTTAGTCGAATCCGTTTTTGAAAAAATCATTACTCCCTTCTGCCATGTTTCTTTTTTGCTTTCATCTTTATACTCATCATTGGGAAAATATTTTAGAAATTCTTCTTTGCTCAATACGAACTGGTCAGGCTCTCCCCAGTAGCGGCCGCGGATAAGTCTTTGCGGTGTTTGAAGTTTGTAAATTTTTACATCAACTTTTGCAGGCTCAAATTCACCGCTTAAGTTTTTGGTGCTGATAAAAATTTGTTTGAGGCTATCAACATTTAAAGGTGCAGTCGAAATGTTTATCTGCAGATCAAGAGCTTTGTATCCAACAGGAACAATTGCAGAAGTACTTCTTGTTTCTCCATTAATATCAGTTATATCGGCTTCAACTTTATAATCAAAAACAGGCTCGGTGTTTTTATCAATACTCAGATCAGGAATTGCTTCAAACTCTATGATGAACTTGCCATCTGCACCGGTTTTAACTTCGCCATTAGTAATTTCCAAAGGTTTGCTTTGAGGATATCCCCAGCGCCAGAACATCCATGGGTAAATAAACCTGGCAACTCTTGTGACTCTGAATTTTACATTTGCGCCGTCAATATTATTACCTGAATAAGCTTTTGCAAAGCCGGTGATCTTTATTTTATCATTAACCCGGTAAGTGCCTTTTACTTTTTCAAACTCCGCATAAAATTTTGGTCGCTTATATTCTTCTACAGAAAATGAAATCTCTGAATTATTATAATCTTTTGCTTTAATTGCAAACTCGCCATTCAATTGATTTTCCGGCAGGCGGAATTTTCCATTAAAAGATCCGAATTCATTAAGTAGCAGTTTCAATGAATCAACAACTTGCCCATTGGCATCACTAAGCGAAATAACTATTGAATCTTTAGTTGCTAAAAGTTGATTATTTTTTGTTTTATAACCTTGCGTTATACCAATTCCTTTAAAATATAACAGTTGCCCTGGACGATAAATACTTCTGTCAGTGAACAAAAATATTTTGGCTTTTGCTTCATCATATTTTTTTTGACTTTCATAAGTTGCATCTTCAGAGTTATAATAAGTGGAGTATTGATAATCATCCAAAAACAATTTATCTTTTTGGTAAGTTATTTCTAAGCGAATATTACGTTCCGAATTTTTTCGTCCTTCACTTAATTTTATATATCCATTTTTATCAGCTGTTAATAGTTCCAGTTTCTCAAAAATATTTTTCCTTGTATTATAATCGTATCGTTGGTTCCACACCTGCACGTTAGCACCAGGTAAAGGCTTTCCTGTTGTGCGGTCCAATACAAAATATTCGGAGCCATTATTTATATAGCTGATGTTGGATACATGAAAGTACTGGGTTGATAGGGGATTTTTATTCAGGTTAAAATCTTCTTTAGGGCTTGCCAGCAAGGCATATTCGCCAACAGGCAACGCATCAACTTTAATTTCTGTTGAATGTGTTTTATAATCATCAGGCGATGGCAAAGTTTGTTTCCAACTTCTTATGGATCTTTGGGAAATAAGTTTACTCCATAGCTGATCATTGTCTGAATTAATTTCAAGCAGTCTCTTAAATTCAGGAGTAAGCTCGATTATTCTGAAATTTACCGAGGAAATATTTTTGTAAGTCACCAGCGTTCTAAATGGCTCACCGGGAACATTCACTTTTTCAGATATAAGGTTTAATTCTTTACGAAGAACTTGGTTCAATAAATTTTTTGCATTAATTCCGCCTTCGCTTTCCGGGAATTTTTTAATAATATTTTCCAGTAATTCTTTTGCATACTTAATTGTATATTTTTTTTCAGCTTTCTTGTCTGCAGTTAATGCGGTATTATAAATTTCCTGAGTAAAAAGAAAACTTGCCTGCGTTGATGCAGGGTTATTGGAGTAAGAGGCAACAATATTTTCTAAAGCCATTAAGTACAACTCATCCTTGTTGTTCATTACACCGTATTGCTTTACAAAATTTACACGGTCTATATCAACGTCTATAAATGCATCAGGCTTTGCATCAGCAGCATGAAAGTTCAACAGCTTTTGATAGATAAGTAATGCATAATAATGAAGAGAAGAGGAATCTCTGTTTACAAATTTGTGCGATGCAAATTCTTTTGCGGGAGCAAATGCTTTTTCATCTTTAATTTCAAATGCGTACGCAGGTTTGCTTATATCACGCTCATCATTTTTAAAATATTCCAATGCACGATGTGCTAACAAATCGTATAAGGTTGGGCGCAGATAGCGCACATTTCCTTTAATAATTATTGCATCAAGAGGCTCCAGCTTTGTTTGCTGCAGAAGTCTTTCTTCTTTAATTGAAATATGGTAGAGTTCACCAATTTTTTTATGAAGATCATCCGTCCCCCACGTTAAGATATCATCTTTTTTAAAATCAACTGTTTTTGTTCTGTTGTATAATTTATACCTGTTCTGTTGTAAAAAGTTCCAATACATTTCTGCCAGGATGCTATTTAGTATTGATCTTGCTGGTTGTTTGGATGATTGAATTTCTTTTTCAATCAGTGCTATGCTTTTTACATTGGCATCTTCCTGCAGGTTTCTACTTAATGTAACGCGGAAGAGTAACGCTTTAATTATTTGAGGATCGTTATTATCTTTTTTAGCGGTTTCATAAATTTTTACAGTTTCGTCCAATGCAGATTTAGTAAGCCCTTTCTTTATGAGTTCATCAACCTGTTTCCATTGATATGAGTAATTATTAAATGGTTGTTGTGCAGTTGTATATTGAAAAAATAAAAATGAAATGCAGAAAGTAACTAATGATCTCTTCAGTAAAAAATTAAAACTCATACTGTTATTTTAAATGTAAGCACAACATGATTGCATTCACAAACGAAGATGCTTAAATATTCAATTTGCATAGTTAAATTTTTATGTTTTAACAAACTGCATTAAACTTCTATAAAGCACTCCAATCACACGACTGGCGATAGGAAAGATTTAAAAAAAGGTTGGAAGACCGCAGAGAAGATAAGAC
>JBPCQG010000481.1:0-10404 GCA_050998315.1 Chitinophagaceae bacterium | reverse complement strand
CATCAAGTGATTCGTACATAGATGAAAAATGACCCAGCAATAATTTTTTTACGTTAGCTTTTTTTGCGATGGTTGCAGCTTCTATTGAGGAACAATGAAAGCGGCTCGCTGCTTTTTGTTGCAAAGCATGCAGGTAAGTTGCCTCATGATAAAGCAGATCAACATTTTTTATTTTCTCTATTAATTCTTCATCATAAATTGTATCTGCACAATAAGCATATCTTTTTGGAGGCGATACAGCGGACGTAAGCAAATCGTTTCTAATAATAATATTATTTTCAGCAATAAAATCTTCACCCATGTGCAGGCGGTCAAAAAACGAAGACGGAACATTGTACTTTTTTACTTGTTCAATTTCTATCTTCCTGAGATTCTTTTTTTCTGTAAATAGAAATCCCCAGCACTCAATACGGTGTTTAACTGTAAAACATTCTATAATTATTTTTTTATCATCTAATATTACGCCTGCGTTTTCAAGAGGATGAAAAAGCAATTCATACGGAAGATGAGCACTTGCTACCTTTAATTGCAGATCAATAATAGTTTTTAATGTTTCAGGGGCGTATAAATGCAACTCATGTTTTCTGCCTGCCAAACCCATACTGGTAAGTAGTCCAATTAAACCAAAATAATGGTCGCCGTGAAGATGGGATATAAAAACGTGATTGATCTTGCTGCTGCGTATCTTATATTGTATCATCTGCATTTGCGTGCCTTCTCCGCAATCAATTAAAAAACTTTGTTCAGCATTTTGCACAACCTGAGAAGTTGGGTGCCGGTTAAAGGCAGGTATTGCAGAATTGTTTCCTAAAATGGTAACGGCTAGCATAGAACCCTCCAAACCTCCCTAAAGGGAGACTTTTGATAGTTTACAATTTCAGACTTTCTTTTATCTAAGTGTTGCATTTAATAAATATTCTTCTTAAGCCCTTTTAGGGGTTTAGGGTTACCTTAAAAATTCTCTCTCTATCTCTTCCATTTGTACAATATCCCATGCTTCACTTTCTGTAGGAGTAATATTTAAAACCTCCAGGAATTTAAGATGATCAAAAAAATCCTCAACAGGTTTTTGCATTTCGCAAATTACAAAGGAGGCATTTTTATCGTAAAATGTTTGGTGAACATTTAAAATTGTTTCTGCTATAGCCTTATCAATTTTCGTAACCTGATCTAATTTAAGAATTACATTTTTATTTTCCTTTTCTAAATAAGGAAGCAACGTTGCATTCAATTCTTCTGTCATATTAGCAGAAAGAACCGGTACTTCCGGTGTAATAACATGAATTTTTTCTTTGGTATCAATTTTGACTTTCATACTAAACCAGTTCTTTAAAACGTTGCAGGAATGAAGATATTTTGTTGATGCTTGAAAACAGCATTCCTATATTCAGGTATTTCTTTAACTATCGCGGACAAATGTATAATCTTTTAAAATGCTTGAACAGAAAAGCCTTTTAAGTTTTAACCTTTATTTGGTGGTTTTCAACAGTCTGTGGATTTATTTTAGGAACTAACAGTGAATTTTAATCGTTAATATTGTATAGCTAATAAACATCAGAAAATGGATAATAATTTTTCAGCACAGGTAAAAGAGATTATATCATATAGCAGGGAAGAAGCCCTTAGGTTAGGAAATGACTTTATAGGAACCGAGCACCTGGTTTTAGGTTTGATCCGTGATGGAGAAAATACAGCGATCAAAATATTGAAATCTCTCAATGTTGATCTGTATGAATTACGCAAGGAAATTGAATTGGCTGTAAAGGACAAAACAGGCAAAAACATTGCTAACATAAATTCTTTACCACTTACCAAGCAAGCCGAGAAAGTGATAAGGATTACCGTGCTGGAGGCTAAGGCACACAAAAGTCCGCTGGTGGAAAGCGAGCATCTGATGCTCTCAATTCTTAAGAACAAAGAAAATATTGCTACCCAAATTTTAAATCAGTTTGATGTGGATTATGATGCTTTTAAAAATGAATTAGGTTATGTAAAAACCGATCCCAAAGCAGAATTCCAGGATGATGATCCTGAAGAATTTGATGAAGAAAAGAAATCATATTCGCAGCAACAACGTTCTACAAAAGGTTCTGCAGCTCAGCCAAAATCCAAAACGCCTGTACTGGATAATTTTGGAAGAGATATCACACGACTGGCAGAAAATAATTCTTTAGATCCTATTGTTGGTCGTGATATTGAAATTGAAAGAGTTTCTCAAATATTAAGTCGCCGTAAAAAGAATAACCCAATATTAATAGGTGAGCCTGGCGTTGGTAAAACTGCAATTGTAGAAGGCCTGGCGTTACGAATTATTCAGCGCAAAGTAAGCCGCGTATTATTTGATAAAAGAGTAGTATCTCTTGATCTTGCCGCATTAGTAGCGGGAACAAAATACCGTGGTCAGTTTGAGGAAAGAATGAAAGCCATTATGAATGAGCTTGAAAAAAACCGTGATGTTATTTTGTTTATTGATGAGATACATACCATTGTTGGCGCAGGCGGTGCAAGTGGTTCACTAGACGCATCTAATATTTTTAAACCGGCCTTGGCAAGAGGTGAATTGCAATGTATTGGTGCATCTACCTTAGATGAGTACAGAATGTATATTGAAAAAGATGGAGCGCTTGATCGCCGTTTTCAAAAAGTTATGGTAGAGCAGCCAAGTGTTGAGGAAACAATTCAGATTCTTACAAATATTAAAAGCAAATACGAAGACTATCATAACGTAACATATACCGATGAGGCTATTGATGCCTGTGTAAAATTAAGCGACAGGTATATGACCGATAGATTATTACCGGATAAAGCAATTGATGTTTTGGATGAAGTTGGAGCACGGGTTCATCTAAAAAACATAAATGTTCCCGAGGATGTTTTAGAACTTGAAAGAAAAATAGAAGACATTAAACTAGAAAAAAACAAAGTGGTAAAGAGCCAGCGTTTTGAAGAAGCTGCATCATTACGTGATACTGAAAAAAGATTGCAGGAAGAACTGGAAAAAGCAAAAACAGATTGGGAAGAGGAAAGTAAGCACAGGCGTTTTCCAATTGATGAAGAAGCCATTGCAGAAGTGGTAAGTATGATGACAGGAATTCCTGTAAAACGAATGGTTCAGGCAGAAACTGAAAAACTTAGAAAGATGGCTACAGACCTTACGGGTGCTGTGGTTGGGCAGGATGAAGCAATACAAAAAGTTGTAAAAGCAATTCAGCGCAACAGGGTAGGGTTGAAAGATCCTAAAAAGCCAATAGGAACATTTATTTTTCTTGGACCAACCGGAGTTGGTAAAACCGAATTGGCAAGAGCTTTAGCAAGATATATGTTTGATAGTGACGATGCATTAATTCGCATTGACATGAGTGAGTACATGGAAAAATTTACAGTAAGCCGTTTAATTGGTGCACCTCCGGGATATGTGGGTTACGAAGATGGAGGACAACTTACAGAGAAAGTGCGGCGTAAACCGTATTCTGTTATTTTGTTGGATGAGATTGAAAAAGCCCATCCCGACATCTATAATATTTTGTTGCAGGTTTTAGATGATGGAATATTAACGGATGGCTCAGGTAGAAAAATTGATTTTAAAAATACGATGATTATCATGACATCTAATATTGGTGCCCGCCAACTTAAAGATTTTGGTGAAGGAGTTGGTTTTGCAACAGCAACCCGTGTACAAAATGTTGATGAAAATAATAAAGCGGTTATTGAAAAATCTTTAAAAAGAACTTTTAGCCCTGAGTTTTTAAACAGAATAGATGATGTTGTGATCTTTAACCATTTAACCGAAGAAAATATTTTCTCTATCATTGATATCCTGATGAAAGGTGTAACAAAGCGTTTACATAATTTAGGATTGACTTTAGAATTAACTGAGGAAGCTAAGAAATTCATTTCAGACAAAGGTTATGATGCTCAATTTGGCGCAAGACCTTTGCACAGGGCTATTCAGAAATATCTTGAAGATCCATTGGCAGAAGAGATTCTGAACATGAATATAAAAACAGGTGATATTTTAATTGCAGCCCTGGATAAAGAAACTTCAAAAATAAGATTTGAAATAAAAGGTGAGGTAAAAAAAGAAGAAGCCACCGAAGCGTAAAAATTATTTTTTTATTATAAGATGCTATCTCGTAAGAGGTGGCATTTTTTATTCGGGAGTATCTCCGCTTTAAAACAGAAAAAATGAATGCAGAAGTTTCACATCCATTATTAATAATCCGATGAGATAGATATAACCCGCTGCCCCTAAGATTCTTTTACCCTGCAATTTGTTCGCTGCTGCATATTAAAACCATTCCTTCAGGTATACTCATTCATGCTTAAGGGCATGGATGGCAATTAATGTCAGCATAGAATAAGAAATGCTTTAGACAACCAACACTATAACATTTTGTTCTTTCCTGATTTTTAATTCATTTTTGCTTATGGCAATTATTATCACAATAGATGGGTGGTCAGCCTGCGGTAAAAGCACATTGGCAAAACAACTGGCAAAAAAATTAGGCTATTTATATATTGACAGCGGTGCCATGTATCGCGCCATCACTTTATTTTTTTTAAGAAACCATATTGACTGGACAGATGTAAAAGATGTAAAGCAGGCATTAAAAGATGTAACCATCGAATTCAATTTTAATAAGGCGCAGCAATCAGAGATTTATTTGAATGGAGAAAATGTAGAGTATGTTATCAGGGACCTTGTTATTGCGGAAAAAGTTAGTGATGTTGCCGCAATAAAAGAAGTAAGAACCTTTGCGGTAGCCAGGCAACAAAAACTGGGAGAACAAAAAGGGATTGTTATGGATGGAAGAGATATAGGCACAACAGTTTTTCCAGGTGCTGAATTAAAAATATTTATGGTAGCCGAGGGCTCAGTAAGAGTTCAACGAAGGTTTAAAGAATTGTTTGAGAAAAATCCTAATATAACGCCTGATGAAATAAGAATAAATTTAGAAATGCGTGATTATATAGATTCACATAGAGAGGTAAGTCCGCTGCGTAAAGCAGATGATGCTATTGAATTAAATAATACATATCTAACGGAAAAAGAACAATTGGATTTTGTATTATCACTTGCAAAAGAAAAAATTACAGAAAAGATTTCCGCAGGTTAAATATTGCAACAGTCAGTTGGCCGATAAAATTTAATTATCAACTATCTTTTCCATTCAACTGTATAAGCTCTAATAAATCTTCGATCAAATAGTACAGTATATTTATTGATTGTATTTATAAAAGTGTTAAACTTGTGCTTAATTATTATTTCAAATTCCCAAAGTAAATGAAATTGCAAATAAACACCACTGCATTTCCAGGTTCTTCGGGAGCTTATAGAAAATTTTTTATTTATCCCTCCTCTCAATTCCACAATTCTCAAACTATGATCAGGCTTGTATTAACCCCTACTTTAATAAAATAAAAACTTATGAAAATGAATAATATGAAAAAAACTTTACTTGCTTTATTATTATTAATGGGATCATTCATAAATAAAGCTGTTGCACAAACAGTACCTGATCTTACACCCCGCATTAATTTAAATCCGAATATTGTTATTGGGCAAAGCACAATGGAAGTTACGGTTCAGGTAAATGAAGTTAATACTGTTACTACTAATGGCTCACTTATTACATTATATGTAGATAAACAAACTATGTTCAGCAATTTTAATTTTAATAGTGCTCAAACAACTAATGCTGCAGGGCAGCCTGTTCACAATAATCTCTTTACAATAGACGCTGTAACCAATCCTGATTTTTATGTAATTACAAGTAATGCAGTATTTATGAATACACTTCGCAGGGTTACTTTTACAGTTAAAGTCAATCCAGCCCAAACAAATGGTTCTACCCCTATTAATGTTTATTTAAAGAATGGAAGTGGTGGAGAAACAAATTCTGATGACAATGTAAATTATTCAATACTGGATTTTTCATTTTAATGCTAGCCTAAATCAATTGATTATTAAAATAATAAAAATGAAAAGATTTTTAACCCTACTGCTTATTACGTTTTTATTGCAAAGTTCATTAGTTGCCCAGGATTTTGTATTGAATAATCCTACTATGACACCGAACCCCGGTGTATTTCCAGGTGGTACTGAGACAATTTCATTCGATTTTTACGTTGCTCAAGCCAGTTATTTTTTTAGCAGTGACCCATTAAGTAATAATTATTCTACCTTAACCTTCAGTTTTACAAAACTAGATCCCCCCTCTCCCCCTACAGGCACAGGTGCAGCTTTATTTAATTGGGTAAAAACCAATAACGGAGGAAGCGGAGTTAACCTTGTATATACATGGACAGGAACTACCAAAGATATTCCAATGCTTATGTCTCCGCCGGGAAGCAAGTATAAAATTAATTTCACTGATGTGCCAATTACCGCCGAAGCAACCAAGGCAGAATCTGACGTAAAAGTTGCCGGGCAATTTACTGATCCTGGTATCTGTGCTAAAGGGTTAACTGGAAATAATTATGCGATAATTGCAACTTATACAACTTCCGGTGGTCCGTTACCCATCCGCCTTTTATCTTTTAATGGAGTAAAGGAAATAAACAAAGTTCAATTAAAATGGCAAACATCGTCAGAACAAGATAGCAAATACTTTGATGTAGAATTTAGTGAGAATGGAAATCAATGGAGTTCTATTGGTACTGTAACTGCCGCAGGTATAAGCACTAATCAGCGGGAGTATTCTCTTATACATCATAGCCCTGTAAATGGAGTTAATTATTACCGTCTTAAACAAGTTGACATAAATGGCAGCTTCAGCTTTAGTAAGATCGTTGCCATAAACTTTACTATAAATGGTGTAAATATTAATTCAGTTTATCCAAATCCTTTTTTAAATAAATTGAAAATTGATATCTCAAGTGATAAAAATGAAGCTGTTCGTATTCAGCTTACTGATAATTCAGGCAGGATAATAAAAGTGCAGAATGCTTCATTACAGAAAGGGGTTAATGGCATTTGGTTGGATAATTTGGCAGGCTTGTCATCAGGGATATACAATTTAGAAGTAAAGACAGCAAATTCAACATTCAGATCTAAACTTAAAAAATAAGCGACATTACATGAATCTATAAAGCCTTTCGGGTGACCGGAAGGTTTTTTATGCAAACTCGGCTATAGTTTCTTCAGCAGTTTTATTAACAGGAAACCAGGAAAGTAATTTATTTATTACGTCTTCCACCAATGCATCCGGGCAGCTTGCCCCACTTGTAATAAGAATTTTGACAGGATTTTTTTGCGGTAAAAAGTTACCGGTTTGTTTTTCTGTTTTATCATGAAAATTATAATGCGAAATTTTATCCCTTGATAATATTCTTTCTGCAGAATCAATAAAATAGGTGGGTAATTTATCTTCGCATAACTCTACCAGGTGCGATGTGTTGGAGCTATTGTAACCTCCTACAACAATAGCCAGATCAGCATCAGTTTTTAACAAGCCATAAACAGCACTTTGATTTTCGTAAGTTGCATAACATAATGTATCTCTTGTATCAGCAAAGCGTTCTTCAATATTTTCTTCTGTAAGAAGATATTTTCCCATAATGGTTTGTCTTAAATAATCCGCAATGGCTTGCGTATCGCTTGCCAGCATTGTTGTTTGATTTACAACTCCTATTCTTTGCAGATCTTTTTCCACATTAAACCCTTCAGAGTATTTGTCTTTAAACTCTTCATAAAAAAGATTCAATTGTTTTTCTCCGGTTATATATTTTGCCAGCTCAAATGTTTCCATCATATCATTCACAATTACTGTAGGTGCATTTAAAGCGCTGTGACTAAAAGTTGCTCTTGTTTCTTCATGGTTTGGTTTTCCATGAATAACTATGGTGTAATTCTTTGCTGCAATTGACTCTGCACGGTTCCATACTTTTTCCACAAAGGGGCATGTAGTATTATATTTCTCAATTCTTATCCCGATGTTTCTCAACTTATTTTCGATATCCAAAGTTGTTCCAAATGCAGGAATTATTACAATATCATCTGAAGTGAGCATTTCAAAATCAATTAGCGAATTTCCATGAGTATCCATCAGGAATTTTACTCCTCTATTTTTAAGATCATCATTCACCAACTGATTATGTATCATTTCGCTTAATAAAAAAATACGTTTGCCAGGATTTTCCTCAACGGTTCTGAAAGATATTTCTATTGCATTTTCAACACCATAGCAAAAACCAAAGTGGCGGGCAAGATAAACCTGCAAAGTCCCAAAATTTAAGAAGGTGGGGGTAAGATCTTTTTTCAATTTATCCTGTAATCTGCGTTTATTTTTAATGGCAGAAATTAAACGGCTTCTGTATGTTATGGGAACATTAAATTGCTTCATGTAATATTGTGCAAGTTAATAATGAATGGTCATTGGTCAATGAGTCATTAGTTAAAGCTATAAATTCTAACATGCAATT
This sequence comes from Chitinophagaceae bacterium, assembly GCA_050998315.1. GTDB lineage: Bacteria > Bacteroidota > Bacteroidia > Chitinophagales > Chitinophagaceae > Ginsengibacter. Next base: position 1,980 of record JBPCQG010000481.1, on the reverse strand, counting down.
TTCACATCCATCATGGAGTTATGATACTAATATTTATGAAGTAAATGTTAGGCAATATACACAGGAAGGAACCTTTAAGGCATTTGAAAAACATTTACCCAGATTAAGAGATATGGGCGTGGAAATTTTGTGGTTTATGCCTATAACCCCTATTAGTAATACAAACAGAAAAGGAACTATGGGAAGTTATTATGCTGTGAAGGATTATACTGGTATTAATTCAGAATATGGTTCTTTACAGGATTTTATTGAGCTGGTAAGATATGCACATCACCTTGGTTTTAAAATTATTATTGATTGGGTAGCTAACCACACAGGAAAAGATAATGTTTGGATAAATGGGCATCCGGATTTTTTTTGTTATGATGCCTCGGGTCAAATTATTCACCCGTCGGGGTGGGAGGATGTAAGCAAATTAAATTATGATAGTGAGCAAATGCAAATAGCTATGATTGAGGCGATGAGGTTTTGGGTCAACACTTGTGAAATTGATGGCTTCAGATGTGATATGGCGCATTTGGTTCCATTGAATTTTTGGAGAAATGCAAGAGCAGAATTACAAAAAGTGAAAGCAGACCTTTTCTGGCTGGCTGAATGTGAGGAAGAAGATTATCATGAAGTTTTTGACGCAACCTATACCTGGAAATGGATGCATGCATTGGAAGAATTCTGTAAAAGGCAAACGGATTTAAAAAATTTATTTGAAGTACTGATGCAATACGATCTTACATTTCCTAAAGATGCATTCCGTATTTATTTCACAAGCAATCATGATGAGAACAGCTGGAATGGAACTGAATATGATAAATACGGAGAAGCTGCAAAAGCCTTTGCAGTGTTTAGTTGTTTATGGAACGGAATTCCTATGATATATAGCGGGCAGGAATTACCTAATCACAAAAAGTTACAGTTTTTTGAAAAGGACCAGATAGAATGGAAAGAGAATTGTGAGCTTCATAATTTTTATAAAACTTTATTACAGCTGCGAAAAACAAATTCAGCACTGCGTGCAGCCGACGCCAATGTTGTTACTTATAAAGTTGCAACTAACTATGATGATAAATTATTTGCTTTTTTAAGAAAGAATAAGGATAATGAAGTTTGCGTTATATTGAATTTATCTGCACAGGAGATTAATGTTGAAATTTTTACTGACATTTTAAAGGGAAGATTTATGAATGTTTTTGATCCTGGTAATTATCAGGAGGTTATTAATTTTTCTGAAAAACAAAATTTCATATTGCAATCCTGGAGCTACATGATATATCAAAAAGAAAAAGCCCTCTAAAAAATTTAGAGAGCTTGACAAAAGAATATTTTAAAATTATTTTATCGCACTTAAATCCAGGGGATATTCAAATGTTTCTTCATATCCCGGATATACACCTTCAATCTTTACATCTTTAGAAGCACCAATAATTGATCTTAATTCATCAACGGATTTTACGGGTTTACCATTAGCCTTGGTAATTATAAATCCATCTCTCATTCTGGTTTGATCATCTATAGCTCCTCCATTATTTATTTTTTTCACTATCACACCTCCTGTGATGCCATAATTCTTTGCCAGCTTGCCATCTAATGTAACCAGATCAGCGCCTAATTTATCCATCATTGTTTCAGCTTTCACGATATCGAAATTGCCTGAAACATTTTTTAAGGTAACTGCAATAGTACTCAAAGCTCCATTTCTTTCATAGGTTACATTTACTTTATCGCCGGGTTTATAAAGGCTTAATTGTTCCTGCATATCCGATCCGCTCATAATGTTCACGTTATCAATTTTTCTGATAATATCCCCTTCTTTTATACCGGCAGCCTTAGCAGCACCGTTCGATGAAAGATTGGTTATATAAATTCCATCTGCACTTGCAGGAAGTTGTAATTGTTCTTTCTCGTCATCAGTTAGCCCGGTTGCATCTGTATATTGAGCGCCTAAAAACCCTCTTTGCACACTGCCGTATTTAACAAGATCATTTA
>JBPCQG010000419.1:0-2609 GCA_050998315.1 Chitinophagaceae bacterium | reverse complement strand
ATGCGATAGTATTTGTTTCAGTCCTTCAGCACAGTTTTTTAAACCGGTTTCATCATCCATACCTCTGCGGCTGCCGCTAAAGCAAATCAGGTTTTTATAACCCGCCTTATTTACAAGGTCGATATGGTCCGAATAATTCTTTATAAGTTTTGGATGGTATTGTTTGTCGTTCCATCCTTCTGTAAGGCTTATCTCTGCGCCATTGCACATAGAAGAATATATCTTATGTTTTTTCAACGTATCCCAATCTTTTGGTCCTACAAGGTCGATAGCTGCGAAACCGATTTGGTTAACATGCTGGCATAATTCTTCTAAAGGCACAGAACTATAAGTCCAGCGGCAAACAGAATGATTAATGTTTCCTTTGAGCATACTTTTTTTTATGTTTTGATTGCGTGTTGCTGCTAAAGCCGGCGCGGCAATAACTGCAGTTCCTCCTAACACGAGGTTCTTAAATACTGTGCGGCGGCTTGTTTTCTTTGCCATTGTTCAGGGTTTACAAATTAAGTAATTGGGCTTGTTGCCAAACCTGTTTCGGCCTGTGCTTGGGTAATAGGTCTCTTTTTTTCCTCTTTAAAAAGCAAGGCATAAATAAGAAATACAACGGCAGCAATAGCAGCAGGTACAATCCAAATGCTTTTCCATAAATGCCCGTCAGCAGTGGTATATTTTTCTGACACCAAACCTGCTACCCAAAATCCTATCAGCATACCTACTCCATAAGTTGCCAACGTTATCATTCCCTGTGCCGATGAGCGGATCTTGTCGCCTGCCTTTTCGTTTGTGTAAACCTGGGCAGTTACAAAAAAGAAGTCGTAACAAATACCATGAAGAATAATGCCTGCATATAACATCCACATTTTGCTTCCTGTATCTCCAAATCCAAAACATAAGTATCTTATTACCCATGCAGCCATGCCAATAAGCAACATTTTTTTTACACCTAAACGACTAAAGAAAAACGGCATTAGAAACAAAAAACCTAACTCCGACATCTGGCCTAAAGTCATTTTGCCTGCTGCTCCTTCCACTTTTAATTCATTGAGAAAGATATTGGTTTCCTGGTAGTAAAAAGCAAGTGGAATGCAAATAAGTATTGACGATAAAAAGAATATCAGGAAATTTTTGTCTTTCAATAATCCGAGGGCATCCAAACCCATTATTTCGCGAAAGGTGGTTTTAGTGCCAGCTTTAGGCGGAGGTGTATCCGGTAAAGCGAAACTAAATAACCCCATTAGTAAAGAAACTATTGTAGCTAACCTAAAAGTTTGTATCAATGTATTTTTTTGTTCCCATGCAAGCCATGCAATAATAAGCCCCGCAACAATCCATCCTACTGTACCCCACGCCCGAATGTTAGCAAATTCTTTCTCGGGGTTATTTATCTGCTTAAACGATACTGCATTTACTAATGCAAGGGTAGGCATAAACAAGATCATATAAAGCAATAAAACAGGGTAGAAAGTAGAAAAATTATCTATGGTAGAAATGTAATAAAGTAAAAAGGCTCCAACAATATGAAGAACAGCTAATATTTTTTGAGCGGCAAAAAAACGATCGGCAATAAGCCCGATAATGAAAGGCGCGATAATAGCGCCTAAAGATTGTGTACCATAAGCAATACCTACCTGCACATCGGTTACACCTTTAATAGATTTAAGATATGTACCCATTGTTACATACCATGCTCCCCATATAAAAAAATTAAGGAACATCATCGCGGACAGCAATAATCTGGTACTAAATTTCATTGGCGGAAGAGTTAGCAAGCAACTGAAAAATAAATTTACTTATTTTAGAAATACAACTGTGTTTCGATTATTGCAAAAGTTGTTGCGTAGATTTTTCAAGCGATTGGAAACTACATCAGAGCCAACTCGTCGGATTGTTTATGCACTTACATTTCAGGTTTCTTCTGAATTATACGTTCGTTTTTGTATGGGAGAGATTATGCTGTTGTGGTTGCAGAACCTGCTTCTTTCTGCAACGCATGTATCCATTCAAAATGATAAAAGCAATCGTTATCATAATTGGAACGATTATTATTAATGCACAGCCATAGTCATTTCGCTTTCTGTAGCCGTCTTTGAATTCTTTTGCCAGACGAAAAATATGATAAACAGTACAACCAATATGGCAGGGAAGGTCAACATCTTTAGTAACGCACTTTGCCCGGTGGCCAGTTCCAGTGCGTTTCCTGTAAGGCCCCTGGCAGTGTTTGCTGCCCTCGAATTATCAATCCAGCTACCAATTATAGGTTGGAAGATAGAGGTAGAAAACATGCCTACTCCACCCACAATCGACATACCCAGGGCACTGCTCTGGGGAACTCTTTGTGCCACTGAACCAATCATTACCGGCCAGAAATAACAAATGCCCAGAGCGAAGATTACGGCAGCCACATATGCCATAGGGCCGGTAACTGTACTGAACATATAAATGCCTATGGTTGCTAATATAGCCGAAATCACCAGCACACCTGTCTGGCCTAAGGTGCCTACAACCGGCCCGGCAAAAAACCTGCCTACCGCCATCAAACCTGAGGTAAGGGCCAGGATTATCATTGGCTCTGCTCCGCTGCTGCTCAAAATAATACTTACCCATTGGTT
>JBPCQG010000382.1:0-5395 GCA_050998315.1 Chitinophagaceae bacterium | reverse complement strand
ATTCAAACCTATGTTAGCAGGTAACGATGTTCGTTTTTATTCTGTAAAGTGGAATGGTGAACATTGGATTAGCTATGGTAGCTGGTTAGGGGCAGCAAGGAACAACAAATTTTTTACGTCAAAAAGGATAATAGTAAAACAAATTATCGATTGGACAACAAAAAGAATTTGGGCTGCACTTACTGATGAAGAACTGTATAATACACAAAATGCTTTTGTCCTAATTGCAAAGAAGGGATTTATTCCAGAATATCTTATTGCTCTAATCAACTCAAAATTGATTTCGTATTATCATACAAAAACATTTACTGATGAATTTAAATTGAGATTTCAAAAAATATTAATAAAAGATGCCAAAAAATTTCCAATTAGGAATATAAAAGAAATTGAGCAAAAACCTTTTAAAAGTTTTGTAAATCAAATTCTTGCTGCAAAAAAAGAGAGCCCCAAAGCTGACACTTCATCATTCGAAAATGAAATAGATAAATTAGTTTACCAACTCTACAACCTTACACCTGAAGAAATACAAACCATTGAAAGCTCCATTAAGTGAATAAAGGCAAAGACTTCGAAGCATTAGTGGCATTAGTTGAGAAAGCAGTGCATAACCTGCCCGGTGTGGAAGTTTTGCATGATGTTAAACTTCCAACAAAGTACGGTGGAGAAAGACAGATTGATATTGTTTTAAAAGAAATCAGGGGAAGGTTTATCTACCTGACTATAATTGAGTGTAAGAATACAAATGCAAAAGTTACAGTTAATATGGTAGGTGCTTTCAAAGAACTTAAAGATAGTGTTAGTGCTCATCAGGGCATCTTTGTATCAGCATCAGGTTTTCAAAGTGGTGCCTTACTATCAGCAAAAGACGAAAACATATTCCTAACCAGCTATCGCAGGTTAAGGAATTGGAAGAACACTTGCAGCACCACCGGTTCATTATGTATGAGCTAAAACATACTTCCAAATTAGTTACAATAAAGTACAGAGAAAAGAAACCTATCAACCAGTATGTAACACTTTATACAGAATTATTTTCTCCACTAATTAATAAAAAATTTTCCATTATAGAGATTGCACAGGATTTTTTAAACCGGATTGGAAACAGTATAGCTGATACTTTAGTTGCCAAAATAAACAACCCTTTAATACCGCAGTCAATAATTGGCAATTCAGAAATAAAAATAAATTTTCCTACTTCTATCATTTTTGCTAAAGACAATTCCTTTACAGAGATCATCGGCTTTGATGCAGAGATAGAAACCCAAATGTTTACAGTACCAACAGAGACAAAAAATATTTCAGAATATAAAGATGCAGTGCAGCAAAAAACCTTTGCCTTAGTTTATGAAGTTGAATATGATTGAAAGAGTTATAAGCTGCTTCAACCGAAGAAGTGAGATTGTTAGCGCATTAATAACAGGTATTAATTATAATCAATGCAAAGCACAAAAACATTCAATAAAAAATACTTCAAAAAATTACTCTTACGGTTAATAGTGCTGTTAGCCCTTTTTGCAGGAACACTGTTTTTATTTGTTTTCATTATACATGAAGTGCTTTGGGAAAAAGAAGAAGCGGTTGATAATTCCATATTCAGTTTCCTATCTGCTAATGTTATCAGTAACCCGCTTACAGGCTTTATGAAGGAAGTAACCTACTTTGCTTCAGCTACATTTTTGCAAATAGCCTATGGCGCATTAATGCTATTATACCTGGTTATAAAAAACTGGAAAAGAGCAGTTGAAATTGCGGTTATCGGCATCGGAGGGTTTGCAGTCAATTACTTTATGAAGTTATCCTTTCATCGTGTGAGACCACCGCATCCATTGATTGAACGATTGCAAAACTTTAGCTTCCCCAGCGGTCATGCTACATCAGCTTTTATTTTTTATGGACTACTCCTTTACCTGGTATGGAAAACAAATATTCCGAAATTGTACAAATACATTGCTGGTTCAATACTTATTTTATTCTCCTTATTAATAGGCTTTAGCCGGGTGTATTTAAGAGTACATTACCCAAGCGATGTTTTGGCGGGCATTTGTATAGGTTTTGCATGGTTACTTCTGACTATTTGGTTATTTGAAGGGCTCAAGAAGAAAACAGACAGGGAAATGCAATCCAAAAGTGGTTAGATATTTGTAACAGTCAAATTCTAAATTTTTTTATATGATGAAGTCACTTTTTTTTCCTGCAATAACGAGTCTTGTATTGCTAATTAGTTTCTCTGCCTGCGCACAAAAAAAAGAAAAAAAACATAAGAAAAAAGATAAGGAAGAGCAAACAACTTCAAAAGATCAATCGCAAAAAGTACAGGATAATAATATAACTATTGATTGCGATACATCACTTTGGAAATACGTTTATAACCGAAAAAGATTACAAGTCACCGATATATGCAAAACTGTTACAGGTGTGATAGAAGAAAGCAGCGCTAATGAAGATGGCGACCACCACATGCTTTTAAAACTTGATGCAGGTCAGGAAAATTTGCTAACTAAAACGAACAGAAAGAAAAAGCAAGGCTACTTGGTAATTGAAGCGGTATGTGCCAATAAAACAACATTGGGCAAAGTTGGTAATACTTGCAATGGCTACATTAACAAAATTCAAATCCCGAAATTGGGTGCGCATGTAAAAGTAACAGGGAGCTTAGTGATAGATAGTCACAACGGCTGGGCAGAAATTCATCCGATAACAAAAATTGAAGTTTTAAAATGATGTTGTTTCATGCATAGCAGTAAAAGTTTCAATATAAAATATTTTAAAAAGCTACCTCTTGGCTTAGGATCATTATTAGGTATTTTCAGTGGGTCTTTGCTTTTAGTTGCACATATTAAACAAGAGGTGCTTACCGAAAAAGAAGAAGCAATTGATAATGCCATTTTAAAATTCCTTTCATCCAATGTAATCAATTCCCATATTACCATCTTTATGAAAGGAGTTACTTACATGGCTTCAGCAAATTTCTTAAAAATGGCATATTCTGTTATGGTACTCTATAATCTTGGCAACCGCAATTGGAAAAGAGCAGTAGAAATTGCCTTAACAGGCATTGGAGGTTTTATAATTACCTACTTAATGAAGTTAACTTTTCATCGTAGACGTCCACCTAATCCCTTAATAAACCCTTTAGTAAATTTTAGTTTCCCCAGCGGCCATGCTATTTCGGGATTTATTTTTTACGGCTTGCTTGCCTATTTATTATGGAAAACAAATCTATCCGCATCCGAAAAAAAGTGGCTCGCCGCTTTCCTTATATTCTTCGCCTTGTTAATAGGGTTTAGCAGGGTTTATTTACGTCTTCATTACCCCAGCGATGTAGCTGCAGGAATTCTTATTGGTTTTGCATGGTTAATACTATCCGTTTGGGTATTTGAAAAATTAAAGAAAAGGTCAGACCGTGAGTTGAACCAAAAAAAGCCAAATCTGTTACTCAATCCGAAAGGGAATTAATTTGAATAAGATATTATTTATAGAACTTAAAGTTGTTTAGCCTACTAAATTTTCTAAAATATTTTCATCAAAAAATGTTGTGGTAATAATTTTTGAATGTTCCAATATATCAGGGATGCGCATTTGTGTTTCTCCACAAATTGAATAAGCAAGTTCTTCTGCTTGATATTGTATAATATTCAGTAACTCTATTAATGCATCTTTTATTATAATTATTTTCAGAGCATTGTCTTTTAATTTTCCCAGTTCAGAAATCATCCAACTAAGTGAATAAAAATAATCGGCGTTTAATATTATATGATCTTTTAAATTGCTTCCATCCGGCATAATATTATAGGGTGAAGTTATTATTTCGGTAGTTAGGTATTTCTTTAATATTTCCGGGGATTGCGCACTAGGTCGTAGCTGCATCAATCCTCTCAAAGCTTGGGGATAAATACTTAGCCAGCGTAGTTCACGCCTAACCTCATGTACATCTAATTCTATACTATCAAAATGAATATCATTATTCTTAATTTTATAGGCAATTGCAGAAACAGATTTTGTGTATACTTTTTTTACCTCTAAGGTGTCTTCTATTTCGGGCAGCCACCCTACCTTATTTAAATTTTTAAATATTTTTCTGATACGTTTCTGATTTTTTCCTATCCATTTATTTTTTGCCAACACTATGTTTAAAGTAGTTAGATGTTCTTTTTTTTTCTCCTGTAAATAATCAATAATGAAAGATGGTACATTTCTTTTTGTACTAAACTCTTTATAAAAACCATCATAATAATCTATTGAACCTAAACTGTCTTCCATCTCTTTAAAATAACAATTGAGTTTCTGAAATATTTTTTTAGCATATATTTTTTTATAAATACGTGTTAATGCTTCAAGCATAAAAAAGGGCGTACGGATATTTTCCTGGTAAATTAACAAAGCCGGATTTTCTGATACAATAGCATTATCTAAAATAATTTGCACCTGATTTAAAAAGTATGTAAAACGTTGAAGTCCTAAAGACGAAGTATTTGGATCCATAATAGTAAAGATAAAATTTATATGTACTAAGTAAAAGATTCTTAATTTTACTTTCATAGGAAATGGTGTCTTCCTTATCCAACCGCTTACAAAGCTGATGACGCCTACAAATTATTGTTTAACAATCTAAACATTTGTAGGTATGTTACGATTAATTTTTATTGTTTGTATAGGTGGTGCAATCGGTTCATCAATGCGCTATGTTGTTGGGGTATGGTTCTCAAAACATGAGCAATACAATTTCCCATTTTCCACTTTTACCGTAAACATAGTTGGCTGCTTTTTGATTGGCTTATTTTATGCACTGTCCGAGCGGTATAATTGGTTTTCCCAGGAGTGGCGTTTGTTTTTTATAACAGGATTTTGTGGTGGGTTAACTACTTTTTCAGCTTTCGCTTATGAGAATTTAAAACTATTACAGCAAGGAAATACAACCCTTTTTGTTTTGTATGCTGTAGGAAGTTTTGCGTTGACTTTATTGGCAGTGCTTGCAGGCATCAACAGTATTAAATTATTCTAACCCAAAAACTATTACAATTATGAATTTCAAAAAAATACTGATAGCTGTAAACAGCAGTTCATTTTCTTTAAAAGCTGCAAAAGCAGGTTTTGATTTAGCCCATGTTTTAGATGCAGAAGTTGCTTTATTGTATGTTGTTGACCGCACCAAAGAAAGTGTAAGTATAGAAGCGGGACCAACGAGAGAACAAAGCGAAATGATATTGCTAAAAGAGGCACAGGAAACAATTGAACAATTAATTAAAATGTATAATGGTGCAAAAAAGTTATACAAGTTTACACCCGAAGGTTTTCCTAAGGAAGAAATTTTAAACACTGCAAAAGAATGGGAAGCAGATATTATTGTAATGGGTACGCATGGCAGAACAGGACTGTCACATTTTTTTAGTGGTAG
>JBPCQG010000338.1:0-4219 GCA_050998315.1 Chitinophagaceae bacterium | reverse complement strand
GCCTTGAACATCCCCTTCTCGTACCGCTCTAATTGCATCTCTGTCCTCTTGTGATAAAATATCATTTACCACCATTCTCACATTTCCACCCGAGTAAAGGAAAGTCGCGAAGCCAAGTGATAAAACTTTTATGGCCGCTGAACTAAAATATCCTAGTAGCAGGTTTAAATTTTTACTATTACATAGTCCATCCAGGTAAAATTGAATTGGCTCACTTTCGCTTTCCGTTCTGTAAAGCCCTATCATCTGACCAGTCAACTTCTTTAAGCATGTTTAGTGATCTTTATTTTAAACTATCTTTTAAATTAGTAAAGGTTAAGTTCACAATTCAGCTTTTTGATTTTTAAATGACAGGCTTTGCAATTTTTTTAGATTCTTTTACATTTATATAAAAATGTTTGATAGCAAAGAATCTGATGATTCCTTAGGTAAAATAAATCTGAAGGAACTGAAAAAACAAAACAGGAATGGAAAGAATGTAGAGAGGTAATGCATACCCTTAACTTGAAAGTAATTCTTACCAAGAGAAGAGGTGCTATTTAGAAAAGCCAGGCGCAGGAGTGATGAACTTTTGCAAATACTTCGCAGGTATGAAGAGGATTTTGCTTTCAGGTTTTCTAAATTTCCTTTGGAGAAATATCAAAAAGCCAAGCAACTCGACAAGGAAGGTAATGTTGATGATATGATAGCATGGCAAACACTAAAACCTGAGTATGAAAAAATACTTAATGATTGGATAGAGGAAAGAGGGAATAATAATAAACACTAACACGGGCAAGATTTGCGGTGTACAATCCCTCATGCTTCCTGATAGAACACCTTCAAATTTTTATTGCATATTCAACTTTCTTTCATTCCTTTATTTCACACGCCTTTTCCATTCTCTGTTCCATTATTACTACGGCTATGGAATTTCGCTTTCCGTTATTAAATCAGATTTAAGGAGTATAGCGAACCACACATAGCCTGAACTACTTTTAGTTCATTCCACTGGCTGCTACATTCAGTCATTCACTTCAAGTAGAATACGAAATATTAAAAACTGGCATGGCTTAGACATCACAATTACTTAGATGTATTAAAAGACATGTATTAAGATTAGCGCTGTACAATCCCTCATGCTTCGGGATAGAACAGCTCCAAAAATTTATGGATATTCAACTTTCATTCATTCTTTCATTTCATATGCGTTCCATTCACTCATTTATTTCAAGTAGAATATAAAACCTATTATTAATAAATAAAAATAATGATTGAAAATATTTTTAGAGAGACTTATGAAAATATTTATCACGCAGGATTTCAAATTTATTTCTCAGTTCTACTGAAAGCAGATCAATAGCACCTGCATTAAAAACCGGAATTTTTTTTTGATGCATCTGGTCACCAATGAATCTTATTTGTTTATCCCACTTAACTTTAAATTTTTGAGGCATCTTTAACCAGGATTAAAAATTCTTCTGCAAATTTTTGCTGTTGCTCTGTTTCTATATTCATTAGCTTTTTTTATAGATTAAAAAAATAGTCTGTGCTGATAAATTTATTTTTATTGACAATTTTCTCAAACCTCTTTACAACGAAATAATAATCATTTTTGATTCGTAATCTGTCTTGTACGCTTTCAAATTTTTGTACTGTTTTAAAATATACAAAAGATATTTTTTGGGTTTTTATAGGAATTTGGATTTTATGTATCCAAGCAGAGTAGTATAACCGAGCGATTTATTGGGTCTTGAGCAATTGTAATTCTGCATCTGCTCTTTTCCTTTCGCCCTTTCATTTTATTCTTACAGCTATTTGATTATTTATTCAGACAAATATTATTTTGGAATAGTTATTTGAGACATGATATTTACAATAACTACGTTTGGGTCTTTTACAAAAAAACGTCTTACTCCCCAGGGTTCATTGGTAATAGGATAGGCTATTTTATAATCCAATGAAATTGCTTTTTTATATAAGCCGTCAATGTCATCTACTTCTATCGAAATGGTAATGTCAGAATCAGCAATATTGGGATTATTTTTTTTAACGATACTGACCTGAGCAACTGGATTGGAAACAGATGCAAAAGTTAGAATCCATTCCATATCCATTACAATGTTTAATCCTAAAAATCAGCATAAAATTTCCTGCTCTCTTCCATTTTGTCAGATGAGATGTTGGGAACAATTCTTCTGAGGTCCATAATAGTCTGTCTTGATAATGTTCGGAAAAATACAAATGCAATTATAATAATATATCTCTTTCATTAGTCCCTTTTAACTTCAGGGAAAGTTATATACGCTGTTCTTAAATACAACTTGACGCCCTGCTGATATTCTTTGTTCCCCTGCAACCTGATTCAATTTGATACAGGTTACAAACCCCTATTAGCTATAGTTTTGTACTGCCTTAAAAATCTTTTAGATTCCCTCTTTTCGGAATCTGCAAGATGTACGGTTGTATCACAACCGAATCTTGCCCCCGGTCACTCCGAAGTCGTTGGGGGGGTATTGTGAAAGGCTATTAATGAAATTTAAAGTGAAAATGAAAAGTGATGAGTGAGACAAAAAAGAATCGCAGCAGATGGTTACATATCCGACTAACGGAAGATGAACACAACTCCATTTATAAACAATTTGAAAAAACTACCTGCAGAAAACTAAGTGATTTTGCCCGCAGAATTTTGTTCAACCGCAAGGTCAAAATCAATACACGAAACCAGTCCCTTGATGACTTCATGGCAGAAATGATGCAACTCAGAAATGAATTGAATCATATCGGAAACAACTTTAATCAATCCGTAAAAAAACTGCATACTCTCGATAGCATTCCTGAAATAAAGATGTGGGCTATGAGCAATGAATCATCTAAAAAAGATTTCATGAAAAAAGTGGATGAGATCAAAATCCATCTTAATAAAATTTCCGACAAATGGTTGCAGTAATTTATACAAGCCACAGCCTTCACATGGCATTAAATTACAATGAGCAAAAATCCAAACTGGGAAAAGCGCAATGCATCATGTCGGTAAATTATCCAAAAGATGTTGCTGAATTAAACTTTTACCAGAAGTTAAACAGGCTTACCAAACAGGCTGCATTGAATGAAAATGTAAAAAGAAACAGTCTGCATATTTCTTTGAATTTTGATCCTTCAGAAAAACTGGAAAAGGAAAAATTAGAAGCAATTGCAAATGATTATATGGATAAGATTGGATTCGGTAAACAACCCTATTTAGTATATGAACATTATGATGCCGGGCATCCGCATTTACACATTGTGACTATGAATATCGAAGCTGATGGCAAAAGAATTGAACTGCATAATATTGGACGCAACCAATCACAAAAAGCAAGAAAGGAAATTGAAATAAAATATAAACTGGTAAAAGCCGATGATAAAAAATTACAACATGCTTATGAAATAATGCCTCTTTCAGCACCCAAAATATTTTATGGAAAATCAGAAACTAAAAGAGCCATAACAAATGTTCTTAACACTGTTATTTCAAATTATAAATATACTTCTCTTGCGGAATTAAATGCGGTTTTAAAATTATACAATGTTATAGCCGACAGGGGAAGTGAAGATTCAAGAACTTATCAAAAACGAGGATTGGTATTTCGAATCCTTGATGAAAAGGGAAATAAAATTGGTGTGCCTGTTAAGGCAAGTTTGATTTACAGCAAGCCGACACTTGCTAACCTGGAGAAGAAATTTTCCGTTAATGAAGAAGCAAAAAAAGCCCACAAAAAACATATCACTACTTCAATTGATTGGGCATTAACAGGAAAGAATAAACCAGGTTTGGAAGGGCTAATAAAAGCGTTGGAAAGAGAAGGGATACATACCATTATTAGACAAAATCATCAGGGAATTATTTATGGAATCACTTACGTTGACCACCAGACAAAATGTGTATTCAATGGAAGTGATCTGGGAAAGCAATACAGTGCCAAAGGTATAATGGAAAGATGTAGTGTTTCATTAATGCCGGTAAACAATGCAATGACTTTGCAGGAAGAACTCAAGGTTACCAATAATAATATTTTAAAAGAAAATATTTCACTCAACATTGATAAAAGCAATGTTATTGATTCGATTATTATGCCTGTAGATCAAAATGATTATCTGCCATGGCAACTAAGAAAAAGAAAGAAAAGAAAACACATTCATCATCGGTAGAATTTAAAGTTATGTCAATGCAAACAGGTGAAAATGAACAAGGATTAAG
>JBPCQG010000320.1:0-5674 GCA_050998315.1 Chitinophagaceae bacterium | reverse complement strand
TGGATCTAAATATTAATGCTGCCCCACTTTGCTCACATCTTGTGCCATTGTGGGGCTTTTTTAATACTTAGTTATCACCAAACCATTGCCTATTGTGGATTATGGGTTTTCAGGAAGAGCCTTAATAATCTTCCTGCATGCAAGGTGCCTTGCCTATGCGAAGCTATAATGATTGGTCTGCCTTTTGAATTTTATTTAAAATATTATAATCATGGAGTGCAGAATATTTGCTCCACGATCCAGGCAGGCTAATTTAAAGGCATTCACAAAAGCACATTCCTAATTTCAATATTATCAACTTAAATATTTAAACGGAAAATCATAGAAAAACTTTACTTGGGGTGTGGGATTTTAGCTTACCTAAGTTTTATTGTGATATTTTTTTCCTGTTTCTCTGCATATTCAAATTTACATTCGTAAAGGTTTAGATAAATGGATTCATTCCTGGTTATAAATAGTTTTTAATTTTTAGTACTTTCAACTAATGTTGGTTCGTCATGGCCCATTTTTAAAAGCTGTTTTTTATCATAGCGTTTCCGCATTTGGTGGTCCGCAGGGACATTTAGGAATGATGATGAAAACTTTTGTAGAACGAAGGCGTGATGTTACAAAAGAGGAGTTAATGGATTACGTTTCATTCTGTCAGTTATTGCCCGGTGCTTCGTCAACTCAAACGTTAACTTTAATTGGATATAAACGTGGAGGTGTTTCTTTAGCTGTTTTAACATTAATAATATGGATATTACCTGCCTGTACTTTAATGGCTGCATTTTCATTTGTTGTTCGATATACAGATACCGCCCCATCTGGTTTTAATATTTTTAAATTTATTCAACCTATGGCGGTGGGGTTTTTAGCATTTGCAGCCTATAATGTTTTTAAAACATCAATCAAAAATCTGATTACCTATGTAATTATGCTTTTATCACTCCTTATTACATTCATATTATTTAAAACTCCTTGGGTATTTCCTATCTTAATAATTTTAGGAGGTGTTGCCACAAATTTCAGCAATAAACGATTCCCCCGCAATAAAGAATTAAAACCTAAAATGGTAAAATGGACAAACATCTGGTTGTTTGTTTTAGTTTTTATTATTGCCGGAATATTGAGTGAAACATCCCGAACACAAAACTGGGAAAACAAACGCAGCTATGCATTATTTGAAAACTTTTATCGCTTTGGAAGTTTGGTCTTTGGGGGAGGCGATGTTTTAATGCCAATGATGTATGATCAATACGTTGTAAGAAATAAAATAAAATACAATATAACAAGAGAAGAATATTTAACTGGTTGGGGGGTGGTGAGGGCTATTCCAGGTCCTGTTTTTTCTGTTGGCGCTTATACGGCGGGGTTAGTAATGAGACCGGAAGGAAAAACAATGCAATTACTTGGTTGTTTAGTGGGAGCTGTTGCCATTTTTTTACCTAGCGCTTTACTTGTTTTATTTTTTTATCCGGTTTGGCATAATTTGAAAAAATATCCTATTGTTTACAGGGCATTAGAGGGTATAAATGCAGCAGTGGTGGGGATTATGTGGGCTGCAACCTTTTATTTACTGCATGATATTTCTATTGCTAATTTTAAAACAATAAGTATAATTAATATTGTTGTAATAGTGGGAACATTTTGTCTATTGCACTTTACAGGAATTAAATCTCCTTATGTGGTTATAGGTTGTTTATTGCTTGGATGGACATTTTAAACCTTTATTTATAATAATGGTTTCTCTCTATTTCTTCTTTCACTGGATCCGGAACCAAAAATCTTATTGAATGCCCGGTTTTAATCATCTTTCGTATTTGGGTTGATGAAATATCAAGCAATGGGGCTTTTAATTTTATGACATTTTCGCCGAAAGTATTTTCACTTCTGAAACTTGGTCTTTCGTAAACTAATATTTGATAATTTTTAATTAATAGTTGATAATTTTTCCACCTTGGAAAATTTTGGAAACTATCACTGCCTACAATTACAGAAAACTGATAGCCGGGATATTTTTCTTTCAAATAAGTTAAGGTATCTATCGTATAAGATGGAATGGGTAGAGAAAATTCAATAGTACTGCTTCGTAATTTCTTTTCTCCTTCGATAGCTATATCAATTAAGTTTTTTCTATGATACTTGTTCAATAAATTGCTGTTTATTTTTAGTGGGTTTTGCGGAGATACAATAAACCATATCTGGTTCACATCAGTATTATTGGCAATATAGTTTGCAATAATTAAATGCCCGACATGCACGGGATTAAAAGATCCAAAATATAACCCAATTTTTATCATGTGCTGACAATCAATTGTTTATAAGACTCTCTACTAAAATTGTTTCCGCTTCGTTTAATCCTAGACTTAGCAGATAACCCGCTACTTTAATAGAAATTGGATCTCCAAGTGGAGCAATTTTTTCGATACTTATTATTTCCCCTGGCAAACATCCCATTTCCATGAGTTTTAGAAAATTATCATTCTTTATAAAAGAATGAATTCGAACAGATTTGCCAGATTGAATTTCTGATAATTTTTTTAGCATAAATAATAAATATATTACCTTCCCAACTTCTATAGTTTCGAGTTTAGAAATTAAGCCATTTAGATATTTTACATTTTTATAATTTAGAAGTTAACCCACGCTTTATTAAACGGAAAGAGCTAAAGAAATATCTCATTTCGATTTTTAAAACCGAAAAAAAAATTTTGAAAAGAGTAGATATTATTTTCTGTAACGATACCTACATGCTTGAATTAAATCGAAGATTTTTAAATCACGATTATTATACTGATACACTAACCTTCGCCCATTCCACAAATCCTAAATACGCTACAGGTGAAATATATATAAGCTTACAACGGATTAAAGAAAACTCCAAAGCCTTTTCTACCTCTTGTGAGAATGAGCTTATCAGGGTAATTGTTCATGGTTGTTTACATCTCTGCGGTTACAACGACAAAACGGAAATTCAGAGTTGTAAAATGCTACAAAAACAAGAAGAATACTTAAATTCTTGGGATGTTTCACGTGAAACCTAATCTATTAAAATGTGTTAGCGTAATTTTATTTAATGTTTCCAACGTATGATATTATTGTAATAGGCTCAGGTCATGCCGGTTGTGAAGCAGCAAGTGGCGCAGCTAATTTAGGCAGTAAAGTCCTACTAATTACAATGAATTTGCAAACTATTGGAGAAATGAGCTGCAATCCCGCAATGGGGGGCATCGCTAAAGGTCAGATAGTTAGAGAAATAGATGCATTAGGGGGATTTAGTGGAATAATTTCCGATGAATCATTAATACAATTTAAACTTTTAAATAAGAGCAAAGGACCTGCAATGTGGAGTCCCCGAGCGCAAATTGACCGTAGATTATTTTCATTAAAATGGCGACAATCTTTGGAAGTCAATCCAAATATTGACTTTTATCAAGATATGGTTGTAGGGTTAATCAAAAATGGTAATAAAATAGATGGAGTAACAACAAGGTTAGGACATGTAATTAAAAGCAAATCTGTAATTCTCACTAATGGAACGTTTTTAAACGGAACTATTCACATTGGCGAAAAGCAAATGTCAGGTGGGAGGGTTACGGAAAATGCATCCCGAGGTATGACGGAGCAATTAAAACGGTGGGGCTTTGAGAGTAATCGCTTAAAAACTGGCACTCCTCCTAGAATAGATGGAAGGACTTTAGATTACTCTAAATTAGAAATACAGATGGGCGATGAAGAAATCAAAGGTTTTTCATATACCAAAACCATCAAACCTTCTAAACAAAGAAATTGTTGGATAGCATACACTAACAAAAAAGTACATAATATTCTTGAAACCGGATTTTCGGAAAGCCCAATGTTTCAAGGTCGGATTCAAGGGATCGGTCCCAGATATTGCCCAAGTATTGAGGACAAAATCACAAGATTTGGGGAGCGTGAACGTCATCAATTATTTATTGAACCTGAGGGCTGGGATACAATAGAAATATATGTTAATGGATTTTCATCTTCGTTGCCAGAACATGTTCAGTATCATGCACTTAGGGAGATAACGGGTTTTGAAAAGTGTAAAATATTTAGACCCGGATATGCAATAGAATATGATTATTTCCCTCCCACCCAACTAAAGCCTTCGCTGGAGACTAAATTAATATATAACTTATTTTTTGCAGGTCAAATAAATGGTACGACTGGTTATGAAGAGGCAGCCTGTCAGGGTTTGATGGCTGGCATTAACGCTCATCAAAAAATAAACAATTTGCAGCCATTTATTTTGAAAAGAAACGAGGCATATATCGGTGTTTTAATAGATGATTTAATTAATAAAGGCACTAACGAGCCTTACAGAATGTTTACCAGTCGTGCCGAATTTAGAACTTTATTACGCCAGGATAATTCTGATATTAGGCTAACTGAGAAAAGTTATAAGCTAGGTTTAGCGTCTCAGGAAAGAATGGAAAATGTAAAAAACAAAATAGAAAATGTTGCAAAAATAAAAAACGTACTTAACGATTGTATTTTCGATACAACTGAAATAAATCCATATTTAAATGATATTAATTCTGCCTCTATAAACAAGAAACAAAAAGCTTCTAAATTACTTTTGCGCCCCTCGATAACTCTGCATAATATGATGAAAGCAAGTACGCAATTAAATTCGCTATTAAAAAATTATGATTCTGAAACTCTTGAGCAGGCTGAAATACAATTAAAATATGAGGTTTATATTAATAAAGAAAAGGAACTTGTAAGTAAAATGAGCGACTTGGAGGAAAAGGTTATTCCGGAAAGCTTTAACTATGATAAATTACTTTCTCTTTCGTCTGAAGCCCGTGAAAAATTTAATAAAATCAGGCCACAAACTTTAGGGCAAGCTAGCCGCATAAGCGGTGTGAATCCTAGTGATGTACAAATACTTATGGTTTATATGGGCCGCTAATTTATATGTGATGGATCTATCTTTTTCCAGCGAAATAAAAAAGAATATTGTTTTTAATACAGTTGAGAAATACTTGATTATTGAAAAACTTAATGTTATAAAAAGTGATACAAAAAGGCCATGGGGTGGCTTTTTTGTGATAGAAGAGCAACAATCAAAAAAATTTATTGAAATATTTTTCGGGGAGATTAGCCAAGAAGAATTGTCTTTAGCAAAAAAAATAAGCCCTAAAATATTGATAGTAGAACCGGGAAAAAAATTAAGCTGGCAATATCATCATCGACGTGCAGAATTATGGAAAATAATTGGAGAACAAGTGGGAATAGTTGCAAGCGAAAGAGACGAAGAAACCGAAGTGAAAAAATATAAATCCGGTTCAATTATTCAATTAAAAAAGGGAGAGCGCCACCGCTTAATTGGTTTAGATAGCTGGGGAATCATTGCTGAAATATGGCAGCATACTGATGATAAAAATCCAAGCGATGAAGATGATATTATCAGGCTACAGGATGATTTTGGAAGATAATTAAAATACACTATGATTTAAAGGTTTAAAAAATATATAACAATCTGATTGCTGATAAAATATCACCCCATGAAAATTATATATAAAAAAGTTGAAACTGTTTTTGAAAGGTTTAGTATGATTGCTACAAGAGTGCTTGGTAATTCTATAACTTTTATTGTTGCTTTATTTTTAGTGATAAGATATTTTACTGATAAAGAAGTATATACACAACCCAGGCATCGCAC
>JBPCQG010000285.1:0-5071 GCA_050998315.1 Chitinophagaceae bacterium | reverse complement strand
AGAAGCAATTACCCAATGTAATAAAGAACGTGGAAGCTAGATTAAAAAGCTAACCTTAAGAGATTATGCTGTTTCTGCTTTATACATTAAAAATCACTATTGTCCGAGATAAATTAAAAATGCTGTTTTTATCTTCTGAAACCCTTGATTTTGCTGCTTTGGATTTTAAAAATGAAAAGCAGGGGGGTGTATTTGAGTCTAAAGATCAGTGAATAAATCTGGTTGTGCTTCAGTTTTTTTACATCGTAATCTCTTCTTGTTGTGCAATGCAAGCAGTCCTTTCACGCTGATATAGCTTGGCAGATGCATGCGCAGGATGGATACCATATTACTGAATGCCATTTTTGATTTGTTTTGAAAATGAATGTGGCTTAGTAAAAGAAGTGCAATCAAAGCGCACCAGATTTGTATTTCGATTGCATTTTGATTATCTCCCAGAAAGTAGTGAAGCGGAAAATTCTGTTTTAGCTTTTTAAAAAACAATTCTATACGCCACCGGTACCTGTAAATATCAGCAATAACCTGTGCCTCCAACTCAAAGTTATTCGTTATGAACTCGTATGTCCTGTTTTCTTTGGCATCCCACCAGGCAATCCTGCGTAATTGAATACTTTGTATTTTTCCATGAGCATCTTTAAAGTTTTGCTCAATCGTTTCTTCTTTCAAAACAGCATCCGGCGTTTCAGCAGTAAGTAATTTTTCACTTACAGTTTTATAGACAGCATTATCTTTTTGCCGGGTGATAAAAAATATTTCAGCTACTGTGAAGCAAGCAAACTGCTGATAATTATTGTATCCTTTATCAAAAGTTAGAAACGAACCTTTTGGCAGCTTAATAAATTGCAGAAACTGCTGGTCGTGATCGGCAGCGGCATTGAATTGGATCAATACAGGCATTAAAGTTGAACCCTGCAGCATTGTATTCTTCTTTATTCCCCCTTTCTTTCTGCCGTTTGCTGAATGTCTGCCTGTTGTTTTAAGTATTGCCTTAAACAATGAAAACACTGTAGAGTCCACTAAAAATAATTTGGACAGCACCTCATTTGGCAAAGTGCTGTCCGAGATAGCTCCTTGGTACTTGCTGTTGAGGTGGTTAAAAATTTCCTGAAAAACAAAAGATACACGCCGCTTGTTGGCATCGGACAAGGTGCTTCGGGCAGGCACCTCTTTAATATTGATGTGATTAAGCTTTCCTTCATAGGCTTCAAGTCCCATGCAGGTTTCACGCAGTGAAGTGCTTCCCGATAGAACACAAAACATCATGGTAACAAAATGCTCCCAGGACTTTAGACGCTTGGTTTTATAGTCAGACCTGGTTCTTATGAATATAGGTGCCAGTTCATTTTTAGGGCATAAAGAAAGTATCTGGGACAGAATGTGCTGTCCGACATAGGTCGTAGATTTGTTCATTGTTAGCTTGATGAGTGGTATCAGCAAACTAACAAAAAAAGGGGGCGGTGAGCCCCCTTATACTACTTTTATTTCGTTATTTATCATTATTTATCTCGGACAATAGTGATATTGAACATAACGTGCCTTATTTCAACAAACGCCCCTCATTATTGCAATATCATATTTATTTCATTACCTGAGTTAAAACACCGCTTAACATAGCAACGCCCTGCTTTGAAAAAGCATAGGATGTTACGTTGGTATTGCACCTGCATTGCGATGCGGATCACTTTTGTGGCTTCAAAGAAATTGTGCTTTCAGATTAGATTGTGGTAAAGCTATACCGGGCTTAGGATTATAAGTTATCCCCGCAGGGTAAAATCAGAAATTCACTTCATCTGCTTTTCAAAAAATCCCCAGAAAGGTTTTGGCGCTTTTGCATATTGTAACCCAAACGCAGTTATGCTTTTGTCTTTTATATAGTCTGTAGCTTCCTTTATTGAATCGGTAATTAAAAATAAATTTTTATCGTCTTTTGAAATAGTGCCTGCCTGAGCCATCTTTTCGTTATGCTCAAGTATTTCTTTATAAAATGCTTTATCAAAAATAATTATAGGGAACATATTTATTTTTTTTGTTTGCACCAGTGTAACCGCTTCATAAAATTCATCCAAAGTGCCAAAGCCTCCCGGCATTACCACAAATGCATAAGAGTATTTTATGAGCAGAGTTTTACGAATAAAAAAATATTTAATGTTTACCCATTTATCAAGATAAGAATTGGGGTGCTGTTCAAAAGGTAATACGATATTACAACCCACACTCCTTCCTCCAACGTCTTTAGCGCCCCTGTTGGCAGCTTCCATTATACCAGGCCCGCCACCGGTCATAATGGTAAAACCAAGCTGTGCAATTTCTGAACTCAGCGCCCTTGCCTGCTTATAATATTCATGGTCTTCCTTAAAGCGGGCTGAGCCGAATATAGTAACACATGGACCCACAAAATGCAATGCCCTGAAACCCTTAATAAATTCAATCATAACACTAATAGCATATTTAAAATCTTTCCAACGGCTTTGCGGACCTTCTAAAAACTGAATTTCTTTTTTTGCTAATGCAGCTTTAGTTTTTGTTACAACTCCAGAGTCTCTCAAACTTGTATATTTAAAATTGTGTGTGTTGCGGTTATGTATGAGGTATGAGGTGTCAGGTATCAGCAATCAGCTTTCAGCAATCAGCTTTCAGCCGTCAGCTTTCAGTCTATAGCAGTCAGAATCAATTGTGGAGGAATATTTCTTCTGATTTTGACTGCTGATAACTGAGGGCTCATACAACAATTATTAGTATTCTAACAACGATTTCACGACCGCAGAAACTTTTTCAGCATCAGGTAGCATAGCTTTTTCAAGTAAAATATTCATAGGAACTGCGGGTAAATTTAAAGCACCCAACACTTCTACCGGTGCGTCTAATTGTTGAAAACATTCTTTGGCTATTCTTCCTGCCAAAGCCTCTGCAAATGAATTGTTTTGTTGTTCTTCTGTAAGCACTAAACATTTTCCATGTTTTTTTACTGTAGAAAATATCAGTTCTTCATCTAGTGGAAACAAAGAGCGCAGATCAACAATTTCAATTTGCCCTAAAAAATTTTTAGCCGCTGCTTTAGCCCAGTATACGCCCATACCATAAGTAATGACACAGACTGTTTCGCCATTATTTAGCTTTTCTTCGGTTGCTTGTTCAATTACTTTTCCTTTGCCTAATGGAATTACATAATCCCGGTCAGGTTCTATTGTTTTAGCATTTTCAGTACCTGGTACTTTACTCCAGTATAATCCTTTGTGCTCCAGCATTATTACAGGGTTAGGATCTAAAAAGGCTGCTTTCATCAGGCCTTTCATATCTGCTGCATTGCTGGGGTAAACAATTTTAATTCCTTTAATAGAAAGCAAGGTAGTTTCCACACAACCACTATGGTAAGGGCCGCCTCCTCCATAAGCGCCTACAGGCACACGGATCACTGTTTGAACCGGAAATTTTCCGCAACTCAAATAACAGCTTTTGGAAACTTCTGATATTAATTGGTTTAAAGCCGGGGAAATGTAATCTGCAAATTGCACTTCAACTATGGGCTTTACACCTACTGCACTTAAGCCCACTGCAGAGCCAATAATATAAGCTTCCTGAATAGCAGTATTAAAAACCCGGTGGTCGCCAAACTGTTCTGCTAATGTTGCGGCTTCCCTGAAAACCCCTCCCAGCCTACGGCCTACGTTTTGCCCATATAAAATAGCTTCGGGATATTCTTCCATTATTTCTCTTATAGCAAACAGGGCGGCATCAACCATTAACACCTTTTCTTTTTCTACAGGGCTTCGTTCTCCCTTCTCTTTTATAACCGCGGCAGGCAAAAAAACAAAATCACTTACTGTAGTGGGATTTGGCTCACGTGCATTTACTGCCTGTTGAAATTGTTCTTCAACTTCTGCCCCTGCATTTTTTTCTATTACTGTAATTTCTTCTTCAACAAAGCCACCTGATAATAGTTTTTTTCTAAGCTTAGGTATAGGATCATTTAAGGCATGCTTTGCAAGATTCTCTTCACTCCTGTAAAATTCTTTACGTACTCCACTGGTGTGGTGGCCAAGCAAAGGTACTGTTGCATGAACCAGCCATGGCAATCTTTTATTTCTTACTTCAGCAACTATTTTTTTCATAACCCTGAAGCTTTCAGAAAAATTACTGCCATCAATACTTGTACGCTGCAAACCCTTAAAACCCCTTGCAAACCTGTAGGCATCCATAGTTCTGGCTTCTGCAGATGTAACACTTATGCCCCAATCATTATCCTGAACCAAATAAATAATGGGTAATTGTTTTAAAACTGCAAACTGGAATGCCTCGCTGACTTCGCCTTCTGTAATGCTCGCATCTCCCATGGAACAAATGACAACAGGAGCATCGCCACTTTCACTATTATGGTATAATGGAGACTTTATTTTTTCCAAATATTGAATGCCCTGCGCAATACCAGTTGTTGGGATAGCCTGCATGCCTGTAGCGCTGCTTTGGTGAATGATTGTTGGCTTGCCATTACCACGATAATTGGGATGAGAATAATATTCTCTTCCACCGGTAAAAATGTCATTCTCTTTAGCCAGCAGTTGCAGCATAAGTTGATACGGTGTAAATCCTAATCCTAATAAAATACTTTCATCTCTGTAATAAGGACTTATATAATCACAAGGTAAAAGCTGGAAAGCGGTGGCGAGTTGAATGGCTTCATGTCCACGGGAAGTGGAATGAACATATTTACATATTTGCCGGTTGGCTTCGTACTTTTCTGCCATTGCTTTGGCAGTACACATAAGATGATAAGCCTTTAATAAAATTTCCCGTTCGATCATTATGGCGAAATTAAAGATTTGAATTTGTTAAAGGCTCCTTTTGAGATATTTGAAATTAGAAGTTGATGTCGCCGGGCAAATTAAAATTGATACTTTGGATTGTATTCTTTTAGAATCAGACTAAAAATTTCACAGGAATTTTTTAATTCTATCACCTAAAGAGCAGGAATGATAGTACACCAGCGGAGAAAGTTATTTTATTTCCAGTTTAAGAAGACTTTGATTATCAATAAATGCTTCTAATACATCGCCTACCACACATTCACCAACAC
>JBPCQG010000226.1:0-3424 GCA_050998315.1 Chitinophagaceae bacterium | reverse complement strand
CCATTATGCTATTATGTCGCATTATTTGTTTTGCACAGTATTTGACCTATTAGCTCAATCAATTAACTAACAACTCTTACCTTCACTTTTATAAATTATATATAAATGAACTTTGGAAAAGAATTTGAAAACTACGCGATAAAAGATCGTAACATCAGCAGTGCCACGTTACATAATTTTCAACAACACCAGGTTACCAACCTAACTCCATATATTATTGAAGAACGTCCTTTAAATGTAGCTAGCATGGACGTGTTTAGCCGCTTAATGATGGACAGAATCATTTTCATGGGGGAAGCAATTAATGATTACGTTGCTAATATTGTAACCGCACAATTGCTTTTTTTAGAAAGTACTGATCGTACAAGAGATATTCAAATGTATATAAACAGCCCGGGCGGTAGTGTATATGTAGGTTTAGGTATTTACGATACTATGCAATTTATTGGTCCTGATGTATCTACCATTTGCACCGGTGTTGCCGCAAGTATGGGTGCTGTGTTAATGTGCGCAGGCGTTAAAGGAAAGCGTACTGCTTTAAAACACAGTCGCGTAATGATGCACCAGCCAAGTGGCGGAATTGGTGGCCAGGCCAGTGACATCTTGATCACTGTAAATGAAATAAAGAAAATAAAAAAGGAATTGTATGAAATCATTGCTTTTCATACAAATAAAACTGCTGATGAAGTAGCTAAAGATAGCGACAGGGATTTTTGGATGAGTGCCGATGAAGCTAAAGAATATGGATTGGTAGATGAAGTTTTATTGATTAATCCACGTAAACAAAACAAGGATTAACATTGCTATTGTTTGATTAAGGATTAACATAGTTATTGTACAATTATTAAAAAGAATTTTAAAATGTATATTTCTAACAGATATAACACGAAACCTTTTAGAATGGATGACGAGGAAGAGAGCCCGAAAGAAGATAAACCTTCGCCTGAAACTAAAGTGCTGGCGAAAAAATTTGAAAAACTTTTTTTCGAAAAAAGATCCGTGTACCTGTGGGGGGTAGTTGATGATAAAAGCGCAAGAGATGTTGTTACCAAATTTCTTTTACTTGATAGCGATAAGCCTGGTGAAGAAATCAAGTTTTATATTAACAGTCCTGGCGGTGTCGTTACCAGCGGAATGGTTATTTACGATACAATGAAATTAATGAGCTCACCTGTAAGTACTATTTGTATGGGTCTTGCTGCAAGTATGGGTTCTATTTTATTATGTGCAGGCGAAAAAGGAAAGCGTTTCATTTTTCCGCATGGAGAGGTTATGATACATCAGCCAAGCTTAGGCGGCTATTACCAGGGAACAAGTGCCGACCTTGAAATTCAGGCTGTGCAAACACAAAAAACAAAAGAATTAGGTGCACGAATACTTGCGGACAATTGCGGAAAAAGCTTCGAACAAATTTTGAAAGACTTCGATCGCGATTATTGGATGAATGCAAAGGAAGCCTTAGACTATGGAATTGTAGATGGAATTTTAGAAAAACTGTAATTTTTTCCCCTTAAAATAATACCGCTGCTAAATCTACCGATTTTATTAGCGGTTTTAGCAGCGGTTTTTTATATTTTTGTAACTTCAACACTTAATAAATTTTAAGGTTCAATCGTACTTTACAGTTTTGCGATTGTAAGGTTGGTAAAATAATAATATGGCCAAGCAAAGTCATTTACATTGTTCATTCTGCGGTAGAAGTCGTGATGAGGTAAAAATCCTTATTGCTGGTCAGGATGGTCATATCTGCGAAAATTGTGTAGAACATGCACAGGAGATTATTGCGCAGGAACTTCAATTAAAAACCGAAACGCAACCTGCTTCTTTCAAACTTACTGTTCGTAAACCTACAGAAATAAAGAAATTTCTTGATGAATATATTATCGGCCAGGACGATGCAAAAAAAGTATTAGCCGTTGCAGTTTACAATCACTACAAGCGTTTACAATACAGGCAAACAGAATCTGATATTGAGATCGAAAAGAGCAATATCATTATGGTGGGCGAAACAGGTACAGGTAAAACATTGCTGGCAAAAACAATTGCACGCCTGTTAAATGTGCCTTTCGCAATTGTTGATGCTACCGTATTTACTGAAGCCGGCTATGTTGGTGAAGATGTGGAAAGTATGCTAACCCGTTTGCTGCAAAGCTGTAATTATGATGTAAACTCTGCCGAACGTGGAATAGTATATATTGATGAGATAGATAAAATTGCCCGAAAAGGCGATAATCCTTCCATTACAAGAGATGTAAGCGGCGAAGGCGTTCAACAGGGACTGCTAAAAATGCTTGAAGGTACAGAGGTGTTGGTGCCGCCACAAGGAGGCCGCAAACATCCTGAGCAAAAAATGATTAAAGTAACTACTCAAAACGTTTTATTTATTTGCTGCGGCGCTTTCGATGGTATCGATAAAGTAATTGCACGACGCGTTAATACAAATGCTATCGGCTTTAATGTAAACAAACAATTACAGGAATACCAGAAAAAGAATTTACTGCAGTTTATTAATGCGCAGGATTTAAAATCGTTTGGCTTAATTCCTGAATTATTAGGACGTTTGCCTGTTGTTACTTACTTAACTCCTTTGGATGCAGAAACGTTAAGGGCGATCTTAACCGAACCAAAAAACAGCATTATTAAACAATATAACCGCTTGTTCGAGATTGAAGGCATTGCTTTAACAATCGATTCTCCGGTGTATGATTTTATGGTAACCAAAGCAATGGAATATAAACTTGGGGCCCGTGGATTAAGAAGTATTTGCGAAAGTATTTTAACTGAAGCAATGTTTGAATTGCCAACTTCGGGGCAAAAAACTTTACATGTAACTCTGGATTATGCTGAAAGACAATTTGGAAAGAGTAAAATGAGTAAGCTAAAAGTAGCTTAAGAAGTTTTTATTAAACCATTTAAGCGTTGAGACTTATTCTCAACGCTTTTTTATTTTTACTGTATCAACTAACTTGCACCAATAAAAATTTAAAACCATGAATGAACTAATAGAACGGTTAACTAAAGAAGCAAACTTAACGCCTGAACAGGCACAGAAGGCACTTGAGACAATTGCAAATTTTGTAAAAGAAAAATTCCCGATGATTGGCGGAGCAGTAGATCAAATGTTTACCGGTGGCGGTTCGGCTACAGGATCAGGGTTTGGAGGCTTTGGACAATAAAAATATAATACAAGTGGAAGGTAACCAATACTTAAAAGACTCGAATGATTAAAAGGCATTATAAAATCTATACTACTTCAGTTAGCTTTGAGGAATACTAAGGTTTTTTGACACAATTATTCGAAACTTTCATGATAAAAGTTATAGTATTTCTTCTTATTGTATTTGATATACTCTCTTCTTATTGTATTTGGTAATTATCATCCACTTTAGCATTGGTTTCAACTGTTGAATGCTTATCTGCTTCC
>JBPCQG010000188.1:0-6225 GCA_050998315.1 Chitinophagaceae bacterium | reverse complement strand
CATTAAGGGGTGTAAAAATTAAGGAAGACGAAATTGATATTGATGCAATTAAATCTCCTCTTTTAAAAAAATGTATCCGCCAGTTAGAAGACTATTTTTCGGGTAAAAGGAGAAAGTTTGATCTACGTCTTACCTTCAGTGGCTACGCCTTTCAGAGGCAAGTATGGAATGAGTTATCGAATATTCCCTATGGAAACCATATCAGTTATCTAACCCTTTCTAAACGGATAGAAAATGTAAAAGCAATACGTGCTGTAGGCACAGCCAATGGCTGCAATAAAATATGTATTGTTGTGCCCTGTCACCGGGTAATTGGTAGCAATGGTGACCTTGTCGGATATGGGGGCGACCTCTGGAGAAAAAAATGGTTGCTTGATCATGAAGCTAAATTTGCTCATGGAATACAGGAGTTATTTTAGATTTCCTTCTCTCCAAAAATCTTACTTTAATTTTGTTTAAAAATATTTCTTATGATCTTGTCAATATCATATTTAAAAAGCACTTACATACTCTTTATGCTTTTTATTATGATGAACATAAGTGGTTGCACTAATGCGAAAACAAATAGCAGCGCAACTTCAGGGAGTGGTGACGAGCTTTTTAAAAAATATAATCTTGATAAGATAAAACTACCTCGCGGCTTTTCAATAAGTGTTTATGCCGAAGTTGATAAAGCAAGAAGCATGACGCTTTCTCCCAAGGGAACTTTATTTGTTGGTAATAAAGGTGGTAATAAAGTGTATGCAGTAGTTGATGAAAATAAAGATGGGGTTGCAGATAAAATCTATACAATCGCCAAAGGGTTGAATACTCCTAATGGACTTGCGTTTAAAGATGGTAGCTTATATATTGCAACTATATCAACAATTTTAAGACTTGATAGTATTGAATCCAGACTTGTAGATCCGCCGCAACCTGTAACGGTATATAGTCAGTATCCAACCGATGGTCATCATGGATGGAAGTTTATAGCTTTTGGACCTGATGGAAAATTATACGTTCCGGTTGGCGCTCCTTGTAATATTTGTGAAAAACAAAATCCTGTTTATGCATCCATAACAAGAATAAATATGGATGGCACGGGTATGGAAGTGTTTGCAAGCGGCATAAGAAACACAGTTGGCTTTGACTGGCATCCTGTTACAAAAGAATTATGGTTTACCGAAAATGGACGTGATAATATGGGAGATAATGTACCTGAAGATGAATTGAACAGGGCGCCGCAAAAGGGCATGCATTTTGGTTACCCTTACTGCCACCAGGGAAATATTTTAGATCCTGAATTTGGAAAGGCCCGCCCGGATGACCCGGTCGGACGGGGAAAAAATTGCAGTGATTATGTTTCACCGGTAAAAAATTTAGGACCTCATGTAGCTGCATTAGGCATGCGTTTTTATACAGGCAATATGTTTCCGGCAGAATATAAAAACGCCATATTTATAGCAAAGCATGGCAGCTGGAACAGAAGCACTCCTATTGGTTATGAAATAAGTGTTGCAAAATTAAATGGCACTGAAGTTAGTTCATATACCACTTTCGCTTCAGGCTGGTTGCGGCCTGACAATTCAGTTACCGGACGTCCCGTTGATGTGCAACAAATGCCTGACGGCGCTTTATTGATAAGTGATGATTATAATGGAGCGATTTATAGAATTACTTATAAGTTGTGAATAGTGAATAGTGAGTAGTGACTGGGCGAGTAGAGAGTGAATGGCATTACAAAATTTTGAAACTTATAAGCTCACAACTCACAACTGACAACTCACCATTCACTATTTCAAATCGTCAGAAGTAAATGCTAATGGCAATAAGTAACCTGCATTATCAATGATCTGAACTTTGCCCTTCATTCCACTTAAAATAACTCTAATAGGTTTTTGAAAACGATTTTGAAATTCGCTGAGAGATTGCCGGCAAATACCGCAGGGACTAACGGGTGTATCACTTTCCCCTTTTAAATTATTGTATGTAATTGCCATAGTCTCAATTGCAACTCCGGGGTGGGTTGATGATGCAGCAGAAAGCAAGCTTCTTTCTGCACATATACCTGCCGGGTACGAAGCATTTTCCTGGTTTGTTCCTGAAACTATCTCACCATTCACTAACTTAGCCACTGCACCTACCTGGAAATTGGAATAAGGTGCATATGCAAATTGAGTTACAGAACGGGCTTCGCTTAAAAGAAATGCGTCATTATCATTTAATTCATCACTGGAATCGTAAACCTCAATCGTAAACTTTAGTTCTTGCTTGAACAATGATTTAAAATTTTGATGTAAAAATGATTTAAATGATAGCCATGATAGAAATTATTATTAAACGTACTTTATCTCTTTTAATTAAGCAGATGTAAAATTAGTTGAATCATTTTATCATTTTAATCATTAAAATCATGGTATTTATTTTATTGTACTAAACATACGTTTCCACCTCGGACCTTTCTCCCAGCTAAACCATATTAAAGTGGCTTTACCTACAATATGATCTTCAGGAACAACCCCCCAAAAGCGGCTATCCAATGAGTTATGCCTGTTATCACCCATCATCCAGTAATAATTCATTTTAAAAGTGTAAGTGGTTTCTTCTTTATCATTAATAAAATATTTACCTCCTCTTTCTTCAAATTTATTTCCCTCATAAACGCTTATGCTGCGCCGGTAACTTATAATGTTATCAGGAGTTAAAAGTATTGTAGCACCTTTTTTTGGAATCCAGACCGGACCGTAATTATCAACTGTCCATTGATGGTCTGTGGTATAATAAGGAAAAAGCTGGGCATCCGGTGAATCAGGAATGGCAACAATGCTTTTTACATTAGGCAGTTTTGATAATTTATCTTTCTCATCAGGCGTCATATTAATTGTATATGAACCTGTACCTGAACTCATAAATTCCCTTAAGGAAGGATCAGTATGAATGCCGGATTCTTCTAGTTCATCCTCATTGAGTAATGTGCCATCAGTAGTAACATTATAATATCTTTCATAATGTTTCGGAAACTCTGTAGCTGTGCCATTAATATAAACCACACTGCCTTTTACCTGTAATGAATCACCCGCAATGGCAATGCATCTTTTAATAAAATTTTCTCTTTTATCAACTGGTCTAACAATTATGTTATCTCCGTAAGTATCCCATATTCTTGTTCTTGCCTCCTCCTGGCTAATACGATCCGCTGCCATACGTTCTCTTATGGCTTCGTAGTAAGTAACTTTTGATCCAAAATTTTCTTCATCATTTATCAATGTATCATTTACCGGGAAGTTAAATACTACCACGTCATTCCTCTTTATTGGGCTTGGAAACCACCGGGTATACGGAATATGTATCCATTCAACATAAGATTTTGTATTTAGCACGGGAAGAGTATGATGTACAAAAGGCATTGCCAAAGGTGTATTGGGTATACGGGGACCATAACTGAATTTACTTACAAAAAGAAAATCATTTACTAATAATGTTTTTTCCATGGATGGTGTCGGAATTGTATACGCTTCAAATACGAAGGTGCGTATAAGCGTTGCGGCAACAATTGCGAATACGGCAGCATCCACCCATTCACGTACTGCAGATTTTTTATAATTATTTACCACGGCTGTGCCCGCATATCTTTCATTTTTTGAGTATCCTAAATAAGGAAAATAAATAAAGGGAATAAAAACAGTTGCTGCATGCGCAAGGACAGAAAATCTTCCAAAATGTTCAACAAATTTTATCAGTATCCAGATTATGATAAAGAACCCTGCAACGGGAATAAATTGTAAGAAAAACCATATTTTGTTCAGCTTTATTTTGTGCACCATGCACCATGTATTATAAAATGGAATTAAAGCCTTCCATCCGGCAATACCGGCTTTTTGCAACATGCCATACAAGCCAATTAGAGAAGATATTAATGCAATAATAAATAAGAGGAAACCTATACTCATGTACATCGTTTTAGTGCGGGCAAAAATAGTGTATTAAATGTGTGAGAGTAAAACCACTTAAAAATAGTTACCATTAGTTTAACAAAGGATTAAAGCAATGTGTGAACCATGATTTTAAGATTAAAAGATTAATGAGATTAATAACTAAATCTTTTGAAAATAAAATGAATCAGGAGATATCTAATGTTAAGAATTTGAGTTCCCTTTCACTACTATTTAGGATATAAAAAATTAGTTCTGTTTCAAATTTTTATTAAGAATAGAATTGATGCATTCATTTACCTCATCACTTTTATTTAAGATCATTAAATGGCCGCCATTATGTATTTTATAATCCGGTTTAATTTTTTTAATAGAAAATATTCTGTCTCTATCGCCATGAATATGATAAAGATTTTTAGGTGCAATTTTATTTTTCCAGTTTAGTATGGCATTAATTGCCCAATTGGAATATACTGTACTAATATTTTTTCTGTATGCATGAACTAAATCTTTTTCTTCTTTCGTAGTTATTCCCAAATTGTAATCCTCTAACGGTTCAATTAATTTAAAAGATCGCATTGGAAATAACCTGTTAAGTTTTAATGTACCTGAAACCCGCATCCATAAAGGAAGTTCATTATTTGATTTAATACTTGAAATAATAATGATCAGCTCTGTTTTTATATGATTTGCAATTTCGATACACATAATGCCGCCGAAAGATAAACCGATAAGGATAGGATCGTCATGATGAATTTGCTTAATTAATTTTATAGCATACGATTCAATGCTTTCATTTCTTTCCGGAGTAATCCATTTAATAAAATGTATTTCATGTTGAGGGAATTGAAACTTAGAGAACATTCTTTCATCTGCGCCAAAGCCGCTAATGCAATAAATATGTTTCATAAAAAGAAAGCCCCCTCTAAATCTCCCCCTTTAGGGGAGACTTGCTACCACACAATCGGGCCGTTTATAAATGTGCTTTATATCTAATTTTTTGTAAGAGTATATCTCGCAATTCTTAACTCTAAACTTCTTAAACATTTTTGAACCTTTTAAACTTATTTCCTTGGCAATACATAATTTTCCACATCATCGGCAGAGATGGTTTTACCGGAAAGAATTATGAGGCGTTCAACTACATTTCTTAATTCACGGATGTTGCCACTCCAATTATGTTTTTGCAAGGCATCCATTGCATTTTTATCAATTAATTTTTTGGGCTGTCCATATTCAGTGGCAATATCCTCTAAAAATTTTTCAACAAGCATAGGAATATCAGATAACCTGTCATTTAGTGAAGGCACATGCATAATGATAACGCCGAGCCTATGATAAAGATCAAGACGAAACCTCTTTTCTTCCACTTCATTTAGTAAATCTTTATTTGTGGCAGCAATTACTCTTACATCAACTGTAATATCTCTATCAGCACCTACCCTGGTAATTTTAGCTTCCTGCAGGGCCCTTAAAACCTTAGCTTGCGCATTAATACTCATATCCCCTACTTCATCCAAAAACAAAGTGCCTCCATTTGCTTGTTCAAATTTGCCGATACGTTGTTTTACTGCCGAAGTAAAAGAGCCTTTTTCATGTCCAAATAATTCGCTTTCAATCAACTCACCAGGAATAGCTGCACAATTGACTTCTACCAAAGGCCCGGAAGAACGATTACTTTTTTCATGGATCCATCTTGCCACTAACTCCTTACCAACACCATTATCTCCTGTTATTAAAACCCTTGCATCAGTAGGTGCAATTTTATCAATAGTGTCTTTAATCTTTTTTATTGGCGCAGATTCACCAATTATTTCCTGTGTTTTGCTAACCTTACGTTTTAGCACTTTGGTTTCTGCTACCAAGGTAGTTTTATCCATTGCATTTCTAAGTGTTATAAGCATCCGGTTAAGGTCTGGTGGCTTGGAAATATAATCATAGGCGCCTTTTTTTACTGCTTCCACTGCGGTCTCAATATTTCCATGCCCACTAATTACAATAATGGGAACATCAACGTTTATTTGCTTTGCTTTTTCTAAAAATTCTATTCCATCAAGCTTTGGCATTTTAATATCACACAAAACAAGGTCGTAGGTTTTTTCTTTAAATTTCTTCAACCCTTCTTCTCCATCACCTGCCTCGTCAACTGTGTAGCCTTCGTAACTCAATATTTCGGTTAGGGTTTTCCTAATACTTTTCTCATCATCAATTATCAGGATATTTGCCATGTTGTTATAAAAAAATTATTATTTCAGTGGTTTATCTTTCTATTCAAAAATACTTATTTATACTGTGGGTATGGAGAAAATAAGAT
>JBPCQG010000170.1:0-3508 GCA_050998315.1 Chitinophagaceae bacterium | reverse complement strand
ATCAGCCATTTTATTCTATAGAGCACTTTCCCTACGAAACAAGCACTGAAATTGTTAATCATTACATCACACAAATAAAAACAGTCCGGCCACACGGTCCTTATGGATTAATGGGATATTGCGACTGGGGCGACGTAATATTAGAAATGGCCCGAATATTAATTGCTCAAGGTGATGAGGTACCGGTTTTAGTACTGGTTGAATACTATTCGCCTTCTATAGCACTACCAAAGACTTCTTCAGAATTTGTAAGGCAAAAAGTAAAATATATGATTAACAATTTACGCAAGAACGATTCTATTGTTAATAAAAGAAATTTTCTTTTTGAACATTTTTTATTTCTTTTAAAATTCATTAAAAGAAAATTTTTTGGAACAGGTAAAAAAACCAGTCTGCCGGCTAATAAAACTTACAGGGGCAAGGTAATTTTAATTCAGGCAAGTGAAACTTATGGCTTTAAGGATGACTCACATATGGGTTGGGGTGATGTTTTAACCGGAGAAGTCAAAAAATTTATAATTGAAGGCGAGCATGGAAACATAATGTTTAATTCTTCTGAAGCAAAGCAAATTGCCGAAATTTTAAGAACCAACTTGTAGAAACAAATATTGATACAAACTGATAGTTTTTCATTCTTTACAAATATAGCAGCTGAATGGTTTATCTCTTTTACACCTGTTATGGTAAAAGACTGAATAATAATACATTTAATTATTATTTAAAAAAAACTTCCATTCTTATTTGGGATTGCAATTTTAAATTACACACGTTGGAGGATGCACAAAGAAGCTTATTGAAAGGATACATATTTATAAATAATTTAATTATTTTATTTGTAAATAACTTAACTGATTTTTAAAGTAAATTTATACTAATGAAAAATGTACCTATGTACCTTAAGCCAAATGTAGTTTTAGAACCTCTTGTCGATGATTGGTATGCCTGGAGTCATTTGATTTCTCCAGCTACCGCCGCAATGAACATAGTAGGGCGACATCATACAATCATTGACTCGTACATATCAGCCCCATCTATTCATGCCGAAGCTGTAGGCAATTCAAAAATGCGCGGAGGCCCTTTTATGGATTTAGGAGGAGAAAGAGTAGAAGATGTAAAAGCCTTACAAGAAAAATCTTTTAAAAAACAGAAAGAGGTTATCAAGTTTGCTAAGGCTATAAAAGAATTAGATAAAACATTAGCTGCTGAAGCCAAAGGGTATGGTTTAGAAGAGTTATATCAAAAAGTACCAGAAATTCTTAAAGGTTATGTGGAGTTATATTATGATCGTAATAATAATCCTGGTTTTCGATTTTTTGAATCTCTGTTGTATAATAGCGAATTCTATAATAAAGCTTCACAGAGCATCGCTATGTGGATAACCAATAATGATGAACGTCCCTTTTGTCTCAGCACACCCCGTTTGGAAGAGTCACATGTTCTAAATCTAAATATTTCTTTTGACAATCCTGGTATTGATGAATTAGCCAAAATGAAAAGGACACCGCAAACATTTAGTTATATTAAAGATGTATTAGAAATTCCTGCGTCAAAAGAGAGACTGTTTGAAACCTTTTTTACTGAAACACCTCCTCCTCCCTATCAAAAATATACTGGAGAGAAGATTAGGATGAGATATTTTGGACATGCCTGCATTCTGGTTGAAACTAAAGATATAAGTATATTGGTTGATCCGCTAATAAGTTATTACGGCTATCATTCTGATATAGAGCATTTCTCAGATGTCGACTTGCCAGATATGATTGATTATGTTTTAATAACTCATAATCACCAGGATCATATTCTGTTTGAAACCTTATTACCCTTACGGCATAAAATTAAAAACCTCATTGTACCACGCACTAATAGCGGCAAATTGGAAGATCCTGATTTGAAGTTGATGTTTAATAATATTGGTTTCGACAATGTAACTGCAATAGATCAAATGGAAACTATTCGTTTTGCTGATGCCATTATTACCGGTCTTCCTTTTATTGGTGAGCATAGTGATTTAAATATAAATACCAAATCTTGTTATTTGGTTAAAATAGGAAATTTTAAATTAATTTTTTTGGCAGACTCACGAATCATTGAACCAAAGTTGTATGAATACATACATAACCAGGTAGGTGATGTGGATGTGCTTTTTATAGGTATGGAATGTGATGGTGCCCCTTTAACCTGGTTATATGGCCCGTTAATAACAAAAAAATTACCGAGAGATATGGATGGAAGCAGGAGGCTTGCAGGTTCTGATTGTAAAAAAGGAATGTCGCTGGTAGATATTTTCAATCCAAAAGAAGTTTATGTATATGCTATGGGGCAGGAACCCTGGTTAGAATTTATCAGTAGTATAAAATATACCGAAGAATCAAATCCAATAATTCAATCAAATAAGCTCGTAAGTCTTTGCCGCGACCGAGGTATGATCGCCGAGCGTTTATACGGTGAAAAAGAGCTCCTGTATGAGAAAGAGACTATCCGGGAAGTTGCTGACTTTAAAAACAGTAATAAAAATTCAGTTTATGAATTTTAAAATAAAGGATTTTTATGAATATATTAAAAGATGCCTTGTCTCCAATTTCAAGTCAGGATAATAGTCTTTCATACTGGAAGGAGAAGTTGGCAAATATTTCATCTATTAATCTTCCTACCGATTATATACGTCCTGCAGTTCCTGGTAGCAGTGCGGATAAGATAGATTTTACTATTGAAAAGGAGTTGTTGGGGGATTTACAACAATTAGGTGCGGAGCAGGGAGTAACTATGTTTATGACATTGGTTGCTGGTCTTAAAGTGCTGTTGCACCGCTACAGCGGGCAGGACGACATTGGTGTTGCTGTTCCTATTGCCAATCCTACCCGCTCCGGGATGGAACAACTCGCACGTGTTTTTGGGAATATTTTATTTTTACGTAGTGAGGCAAATAGTAATACTCAGTTTATAGAATTTCTGCAACAGGTCAAAGCCACTACACTTGAGGCCTACGAGCACAGTAATGTGCCGTTTAAGAACGTGGCAGAGATTGTAGTAAAGGAAAATGACCGTAGCCGAAATCCCTTATTACAGGTGATATTTATTTTGCAGAATGAGCACCCGATATCCAATGTGGGATTAG
Source organism: Chitinophagaceae bacterium (assembly GCA_050998315.1). Classification (GTDB taxonomy): domain Bacteria; phylum Bacteroidota; class Bacteroidia; order Chitinophagales; family Chitinophagaceae; genus Ginsengibacter. Next base: position 393 of record JBPCQG010000170.1, on the reverse strand, counting down.
CTGAAGTGGGGGTATTGTTTAAGGATTACGAATCCACAAATGTATTTGTACAGTCTGACTTTAAGTTTATTATAATTGAGACCGCAGATGGGCTTAAGGCTACAATTGAATACTCTGCATATCTTTTTAGTGAGCAGACCATAAGGCGCATGATAGGCCACTATAAAAAACTACTTTCTTCCATTGTAAAACAGCCCTGTCAAAAAATAGGGTTGTTGCAAATACTGACAGCAGAAGAAGAATATCAATTACTGGTAGGGTTCAATGATACTAAAGCCTACTACCCCATAAGTAAAACTATAGTCAGCCTTTTTGAATAACAAGCAGTTGAAACGCCGCAGTTAGTAGCAGTAGTGTTTGAAGAGAAACAACTAACTTATAAAGAACTTAATA
>JBPCQG010000024.1:0-3183 GCA_050998315.1 Chitinophagaceae bacterium | reverse complement strand
ATTATTTATCCTGCAGGTGGGGGTACTGGATTAATAGGAATTTGGAAAGCATTTAAAGAAATGCAGGCTATGGGTTGGATAAACTGTCCTTTGCCAAAAATGATTGCGGTTCAATCTAAAAATTGTGCCCCGGTGTTACATGCTTTTAAAGATCCTGTAAACTGGAAAAAAGATTTTATTCCCAAAGCAACTATTGCAAATGGTTTGGCAGTGCCTTACCCATTTGGAATGGATATGATGTTAAAAGTTTTAAATGAATCAGAAGGGACTGTTGTAGCAGTTGATGAAGAAGAAATTGTATCAGGAGTTAAAGAAATTGCCAGAACAGAAGGATTATTAATTTCACCTGAAGGGGCAGCAACATGGAAAGCATTATTAAATTTAAAATCTAATAAACAAATTGCCTTAACCGAAAAAATATTATTGCTTAATACCGGGAGCGGTTATAAATATCTTGAAAACTTAAATTAATTTGTTGTGGGATAATTGACCAAAATTTTATCTTCTTATCTCACCTTCATCATTGTTCTCACCTGCTGAATAATACCATTCTGTAATCTGGCATAATAAACACCTGATGGTAATCCCCCACTGTTAAAAGGTATTGTGTAAGTACCAGCCTGAGGATATACTTGATCGATTGGCGTTGAAATAACCCTACCCAGGGTATCCATTATTTGTATTAAAGTATGTCCGCCTTCTGTTTTAAAAGTTAGGGTTGTTGAATTTGAAAATGGATTAGGAGAATTTGTGAGAAGATTAGTTCCGCTTGTATTAGGGACAACATTTTTACATGATGCACTGTTTACAAGTGGAATATTTTGAAAGTTTTGAAGCATGATCGTTTGAAGATCACTATTTTTTACACAAAGCCAGTTTTCCAGAAGAGATGCATACACGCTCCTGAAATCATACTGCATAGGAATATTGTCATTCACTGTTGCATTTGATGGTAAGGCAGGGCTTGTTCCCCAAACGGCAGGAGTAACATTTTTGCCAAACAATATCATTGGTGCTGCTGCACCATGATCAGTACCGCCGCTGGAATTACTTTTTATTCTTCGCCCAAATTCTGAGAAGGTCATTCCAACAACTCTTTCTTCAACCCCTAAAGTTTTAATATCATCCTGAAATGCTTTAATGGCATCAGAAACATTTCTCAATAAATTAGCATGGGTGCCTGTGGTGGTATCAGCGGGATTTACCTGAAGGGAATGGTTGTCGAAGCCTCCATAGCTTACCATGTACATTCTTGTTTTCAGTCCTCCTTTAATAAGTCTTGCAACAATTTTCAATTGATCTGCCAGCGAATTATTTACAGGATAAGTTCCCTGAACAGGGACTTTATCTGCAGCACTTTTTATAACGGTTGCATATTTTTGAGTTTGTTTGGATACAAGCCTTACATATTTTAATTCTTTACCGGCAGGAGTATTGGGTGCCGGATCTTCAACCCCATTTAATAAATTATAAAAGCTGGTAGGGTTACTTATACTCATACCCATATTTACGGCAAGCCCTTGAAAGGTTAAGGATGTAACAGAACCTATCTGAATTCCTAAAGGATCTGGCGTTGATGAGTTGGGATAACCATCCGGGAAATTCGGATATTCATAATTTAAATATCTTCCCCCCCACCCGCTGGTTAATACCTGGTTGCTTTCTGTTGCACTCATCCAGATATCGGTAGCTCGAAAGTGAGAAAAATTAGGTTGAGGATAACCAACAGCCTGTACAATGCCGAGTTTACCCTCATTAAATAATGTTTGCACCCCGGTCATTGAAGGATGTAACCCCGTTTTAGTAAAATTATTTAAGGAAAGTATTTTGGATTCAGGAATTGCAATATTTGTGCGGGCATTAAAATACGAGGAGTAATTATCTTTTGGTAATACTGTATTTAATCCATCATTACCCCCACTTAACTGAACAATTACCAATACATGATCGGTTTCTGTGGCATTTGCCAACAAAGTATTCAATGGCGAATCTTCACCAAAAGCTTTTAATGAAAAGCCACCAATAACCGCAGGTATTACTGCACCTGTACTCGTTGTTTTTAGAAAATCTCTTCTTTTCATTTTTATTTTTTAAGAGATTATGCTAATTGATATTCTGCAAGTCTCATTAAATATTGATAAAGATCACGCAACCTTGTTCTTACAATCGTAGCATTTGTCATATCATTGGGATTTGCGATATAAGCACTCCATGCATCAGTCCAATAATGATCCTGGGTTTGGCCGCTTAACAAAATATCAGTTTTTAATTGATTTTTTGAAGTCTGGCTTAATGGTAAACGAAACAGGTAAGTAATTGAATCATTAATTAATTGATTAGGGTCACCGGGATTAGGTAACTTTTTTGCAAATGCTATAGAATCAATATTAATGTTTTTACCATTTCTTGTATAGCCATTATTAACCATGGTATCAGCAAAGTGATTGCGCTTGGGTAGGGTATCTGAATTGATCCATATCTCATAAAATTGTGGAGACTGATAATATGATTTCCACCCTGCAACATCAGGGGGGTCACCAATATTTTGCTGCATATTACTTGATTGGGTTCTTATATAATCCCACATGTAATAGGCATTTACATAATCTGATGCAGGGGGAAAAACAACATTAAATTCACGACATAAGCTAACATTTAGATCTACAGGGCTTTTTATCTGGCATCCCTGATTAAGAACATCAAAGAAATGCTCGCTTTTTAAAAGGGCATTCAAAACAGGTTTTATCTCATAATTATTATTGCGGAAAATTTGAGCTAGTGGGGTAATAACATTTGCTTCAGTTGCGGCGTCAATATCATAATAAACAAACCAGCGATATAATCTTCGGCAAATGTACTGGGCTACTTCATTTGTAGAGAATATCATATTCAGCATATCATCTAATTCATTGGCACCCGGTGCACCGCTTCTTCCTGTTATAATGGTATTATTATAAAAAGAAGAAAATTGTTTGTTGGTTATATCGTGTTTTGGAGAATTAAAATAAGAGGTATTAGTAGTGTTGTTAACCGTCCAGCCTGTTAATACTCTAGCGGCTGCTTTTACATCACTTTCTGAATAAGGGGGTGTTCCATTATCAATTCCCTTTCCTACAGTAAATAACTCCTGCAGTTCCCTGCCAAAATTTTCATCAGGTGATGTATTTGTATTAAGGTATCCAT
>JBPCQG010000405.1:0-3957 GCA_050998315.1 Chitinophagaceae bacterium | reverse complement strand
TCATTTTTATCTGCCCATGTATTTCTGGGGTTTAAAATTTCTGATGGTACATTAGGGCATTCTTTCGGCATCATCATTCCAAATATCGGATGGGCTTCATATTCCACATTATCCAATTCGCCTTCCAGCGCTGCGGTAATCATTGCTCTTGTATAAGGCAATTTTATCCGGCTTCCGATACCATAAGAACCGCCGCTCCAGCCTGTATTTATCATCCATACATTCACCTTTTGTTCCCTTATTTTTTTACCAAGCATTTCAGCATATTGTACCGGATGCAAAGGTAAAAATGGTGCTCCAAAACATGCGCTGAATGTAGATTTTGGCTCAGTTACACCTGCTTCAGTACCGGCAACTTTTGCTGTGTAACCACATACAAACTGGTACATTGCCTGCCCGGCTGATAATTTGCTAACCGGTGGAAGAATGCCGTAAGCATCGGCGGTTAAAAAGAAAATATTTTTTGGTGTTTTTCCTATAGATGGTTTTAATGAGTTACTGATAAAATTTAATGGATAACTTACCCGGGTATTCTCTGTAATTTTTTTCCCTGAGAAATCAATTTTATTTGTGCCTTTAAAAAAAGTTACGTTCTCAACCAAAGCACCGGGGCGAATTGCATGAAAGATCTCGGGTTCTTTTTCTTCACTCAGGTCAATTGTTTTTGCATAACATCCGCCTTCAAAATTAAATACTGTATTTTCTGTCCACCCGTGTTCGTCATCACCTATCAGATGTCTTAGTGGATCTGCGCTTAAAGTCGTTTTCCCTGTTCCGCTCAATCCAAAAAATATTGCTGTGTCCCCATTGTCACCCATATTAGCAGAACAATGCATACTCAATACACGCCTGTCATGCGGAAGAATAAAATTAAGGATGGTGAAAATTCCCTTCTTCATTTCTCCGGTATAACCACTGCCCCCGATTAATATTATTTTTTTAGTGAAGTTTACTATCGCGAAGTTATGCTGCCTTGTTCCATCTGTTGCAGCATCTGCTTTAAATGTTGGCGACTGTATTATATGCCACTTGGGTTTAAAATTTTCGAGCTCTTCTTCCTGAGGACGCAAAACCATATTATTGGCAAATAAATTACTCCATGGATTTTCATTTATCACACGAATATTCAGTCGGTAAGCAGGATCAGCGCATGCATAGCAATCTCTCACCCATATTTCTTTATTCTCAAGATGAGTAAGTATCTTTTTATATAACTGATCAAAATATTTTGGTTCGATAGGTATATTAAATTCATTCCAGTGAACAGTTTCTGAAGTTATTTCATCTTTTACAATAAATTTATCTTTAGGACTTCGGCCTGTAAATTCTCCTGTTTCTATTACAAGAGCGCCTGTATCATTTATAACACCTTCTTTTCTTGCTACTGTTTGTTCTGTTAATTCTTGAGGCTTTAATTGATAATGTACATTTTCTGCTGATTTTATTCCCAGATTTATTAGCGCATACTTTGGCAAGGTAAGCATAGAAGGTACTGACATATGGCAATCGTTTGTTGAGGTTGTAAAGGTAAAAGAGGGATCGTTTTAAAACAATACTTTTCTTAATTTTTTTACTATGATTTGTTTTCTCACTTTAAAGTATTTATTTATTTTTTTTGATCTGTATAAATAGCTTTATTGTGTGCTTAAAAAGATGCAGAACTACATTTAAAATATGGCTTTGTATATTGCATTTAATAAAAATATTCTCAGATGAAATATATTCCACTTAATCCTGACATTTTTATTCATAACCGAAAGCGATTTACTGATAAAATGGAAAAAAATGCAATTGCCATTTTTAACAGTAATGATGAATTGCCATTGAATGGAGATGCGTTGCATCCGTTCAGGCAAAATGCTGATCTGTTTTGGCTAACAGGGATTGAACAGGAAGATACTATGCTGGTATTATTTCCTGATAATCCTGATGTGAAATATAGGGAAGTATTGATTTTGATTCGTCCTAATGAATTAAAAGAAAAGTGGGATGGACATAGATTAACAGCATTAGAAGGACAAAATATTTCCGGTATAAAAACAATTGTTTGGTTAGATAGCCTTGATGCAATGTTGCAACCATGGATACATTTAGCCGATACAATTTATTTAAATACAAATGAAAATGACCGCAAATCAAATCTTGTCCCTGTAAGAGATTACAGGTTTGCGAAAGAAATGCGTAAAAGGTATCCTTTACATAATTACCGTCGCAGTGCAAAAATTTTAAAAGAACTGAGATCAATTAAAACAGAACTTGAAATTGAAGTGATACAAAAGGCAGTGGATATTACTGATGTTGCTTTTAGAAGATTGTTGCAATTTATTAAACCAGGCGTCTTTGAACATGAAATTGAAGCAGAAATATGGCATTCATTTTTGTCCCAAAGATCTTCAGGACCAGCGTATGGAAGCATTATTGCCAGCGGCAATAGAGCCAGAACGTTGCATTATGTAAGCAACAACCAGGAGTGTAAAGATGGCGAATTGATCCTTATGGATTTTGGAGCCAGCTATGGAAACTATGCTGCCGACCTTACACGAACTGTGCCTGTAAATGGTAAGTTTGGCCGCAGGCAAAAAACAGTTTACAATGCATGTTTGCAATTGCATCAATATGCAGCAAGTATGTTAAAACCTGGTATAAGCATAATTGATTATACAGAAAAGGTAGGGGATGAGGCAACCGTTGTTTTTCAAAAAATTGGGTTGTTGAGAAAATCTGAAATAAAAAATGAAGATCCGCAGAACAGGGCATACCGAAAATATTTATATCATGGAATTTCTCATCATTTAGGTATTGATGTGCATGATCTTGGAACAAGAACAGAACCGATAAAAGCAGGAATGGTTTTTACTGTTGAGCCAGGTATTTATATAGAAGAAGAACAAATGGGAATAAGGATAGAAAATAATTTCTGGATAACGAGAAATGGCCATAAGGATCTGATGAAGAATATTCCTATATCGGTTGAAGAGATTGAGTCATTTATGAGAAAAGAGTCCACCGTCCGCAGTCAACTGTCAACAGCAAAACATGCCCTTTAAATTTGAAAACCTCAAGGTCTGGCAACTATCGCTTGATCTGGCTGATAAGATCCATTTATTTACAAGAACATTTCCGAAGGAAGAAAAATTATTTATTCTTACTCTTAAATTAGTTAATCAAAATATACAGGCATTAAGAAACTCTTTAAATTAGTTCCGTGGTCTGTGGACCGTAGACTGTGGACTTAATTATGAAACAAATCCCTAACATCTTCACACTTCTAAATTTATTTTTTGGCTGCCTGGCAATAGTATTTGCATTACAAACCGAATCAGTAATAATTTATGTTAATGATGAACTTAGCGGCAGCAGTTTCAACATTCCTGAAAAATTAACGTGGGCTGGAATATTTATTGGTATTGCAGGTATTATAGATTTTTTAGATGGTTTTATTGCCCGTCTGTTACATGCAACATCATCTATGGGAAAACAGTTAGATTCCTTATCAGATGTTGTGAGTTTTGGAGTTGCTCCAGCTGCTATAATATATCAATTGCTTCGGTTTAGTTTTGCAAGAGAAGAAAATGGTTTAGAGGTTTCAATAATATGGTTGTTGCCTGCATTTGTTTTGAGTTGCGCTGCAGCCTTGCGACTTGCTAAATTTAATTTAGATGAAACACAATCTTATAATTTTAAGGGGCTTCCAACTCCGGCGATAGGTCTATTGATAGCATCCTTTCCTTTGATATTGCATTTTAATGCGGCTAAATTTGGTATAGGAAGTTTTCTGATAAATAAGTGGCTGCTTTATGGGTTAATAATATTGCTGAGTTATTTAATGGTTTGCAATACTTCTTTTATGGGGCTAAAATTTAAAGATTACAGTCTTAAAAATAATCTGCCTAAAGTGATATTAATTGCAGTCGCAATTATCAGCGCTGTTTTTTTACAATGGATAGCTGTACCGGT
>JBPCQG010000341.1:0-9498 GCA_050998315.1 Chitinophagaceae bacterium | reverse complement strand
ATTATGCAGGTCAAACGCCACCGCAAAATATTTTTAATCCACTCGCCTGGGCAGAATTTATCAAAGCATGGAAGAGAGGTGATTATAAAAGAAAATAAAACTTCTGAACCATGATTTGGGTGGATTAAGTGATTAATAAGATTATTAACTATAATCGTTTCTTTTAGTTTTATTTCAAAAGCATTTAAATTCCATCTTACATTTGCGAAGAGATCAGAAGAAATAATAGCTTACACTTTTCCCTTTAATCTTCTAATCCACCCAAATCATGGTTCAGACAATTGCAATTATTGGTGCAGGCACAATGGGGAATGGTATTGCACATGTGTTTGCGCAGAATGGTTTTAAAGTTGACCTTATTGATGTATCACAGCAGCAACTTGATAAAGCGCTTGCTACTATCGCAAAAAATCTTGACAGGCAATTATCAAAAGGAACAATTACCGAGGAAGAAAAATTACTGTGCTTACAAAATATAATTACAAATACTTCTTTAGCGGCAGGTGTAAAAAATGCACAACTGGTAATTGAGGCGGCAACCGAAAGTGAAAATCTTAAGCTAAAAATTTTTAAAGATACTGATGAGGCTGCACCTTCCGATTGCATTCTTGCAACAAATACTTCATCTATTTCCATAACAAAAATTGCAGCGGCAACTAAACGTCCTGCGCACGTTATTGGTATGCACTTTATGAATCCTGTGCCGGTAATGAAACTGGTAGAAGTAATAAACGGTTATGCAACTGCAAAAGAAGTAACACAAACAATTATTGAGCTATGCAAAAAATTAGGTAAGGTTCCCTGCGAGGTAAATGATTATCCCGGTTTTATTGCCAACCGTATTTTAATGCCAATGATAAATGAAGCCATTTACAGTTTATATGAAGGCGTTGCCGGTGTTGAAGAAATTGATACAGTGATGAAACTCGGAATGGCTCATCCAATGGGTCCATTACAATTAGCTGATTTTATAGGACTGGATGTTTGCCATTCAATTTTAAAAGTACTACAGGATGGTTTTGGAAATCCTAAATATGCACCATGTCCATTACTCTCGAATATGGTGACAGCAGGCTTTTTAGGAGTAAAGAGTGGAGAAGGTTTTTCTCAATATGTGGCAGGCAATAACGAGCTGGTAGTGAGTGAAAGATTTGCCTGGACTAATTGTATGAACCCTGATTTGGTTAGATTTGGAGATTAATAAGATTGAAAAATTTAAAATATTTATAAGTTACAAATAAAGACGATGCTCTCAATGCTTTAATCTTGTAATCCTATAAATCATGGTTCAGACAATTGCTGCAGGTAGTAAGGAGTTGGTGGTGAGTGAAAGGTTTAATTGAATTAATTGTCTGAACCTTGATTTGGGTAGATTTGGAGATTAATAAGATTGAAAAATTTAAAAATATTTATAAGTTACAAATAAAGACGGTGCTCTTAATCCTTTAATCTTGTAATCCTATAAATCATGGTTCAGACAATTGCTGCAGGCAGTAAAGATTTGGTGGTGAGTGAAGATTTAGGAAAGCTAAAAATCTTTTCCGCCTCTTTAATTTTTTTATTTATTTGCCCGGTAAGTTTATGCCAGAACATTACTAAATCGGAGCCAGGGCTATACAACGGGTAAGTTAACATTGCAGGGTTATTCTTCATTTAACCATTTATAAATAGTAAATTTGATTTCATTCAAAAATTAGTTACCATGGAAGGACGAGTTATCAATATTGATCCTGAGATCATGGGTGGCACACCTGTATTTTATGGAACACGGGTTCCAATTAAAAATTTATTTGATTATCTGGAAGGCGGCGACTCTATCGAAATATTTCTTAATGACTTTGAAGGCGTAAGTAAAGATCAGGTTATTAAAGTGCTGGAAATGTCACAAAAACTTATTGAATCTTCAACCGGCATTTTAAATGAAAATTTTGCTTGATGAATGTGTTACCAAAAGATTAAAACCTCATCTCAAAGACTTTGATGTTTTCACCGTGACTGAAATGCGATGGAATGGAATAAAGAATGGTAACCTCATGTCTTTGTGTGTAGATAACAACTTTGACCTATTATTGAGTATTGATAAAAGCCTTATGTTTCAACAAAATCTTGAAAAATGTAATCTGACGATAGTCGTATTAAACTCTTTTACCAGTAAGATTGAAGAATTGAAATTCTTTATACCTTCTTTTAAAGCGCAGGTTAGTAAGCTTGAGAAATACAAAGCTTACTTGATTGATAAATAAGTTTAGAATACACTTCTAATTAATCTTTAATCCTCCAGTCAGAACTCAAACAATCTTCTCCGCATCCTTTATCTTCTTGCCTATCTGGCCGGTAAGTATATGCCAGAACATTACAAAATCTGAGCCCAGGCTGTATAAAGGATAAGTAAAAGTTGCAGGCTTATTTTTCTCAAAAAAGAAATGCCCAAACCATGCAAAGCCATAGCCAACAACAGGAATGAGTACCAGTAATATCCATCTGCCTGTAATTATTCCTACAACCAGGCATGCAAGCAATAAAAATGTTCCTATAAAATGCAGTGAGCGGCTGGTAGCATTTTTATGCTCAGTAAGATAATATGGATAAAAGCTCCAGAATGTTTTATATTTTTTTTCTGTCATAAATAAATGTAATAAAAAAAATTAAAATAGTATTGCAGAATGAGTTTTAAAAATACATTGGCATTTGCGAAGGAAATGGATGACAAGGATCCGCTTAAAAATTTTAGGGGTAAATTTTACATTCCAATCATTAATAAAAATCAATGTATTTACCTCGTGGGAAATTCACTCGGGCTGCAGCCAAAAACCACACAGGATTGTATTTATAATGAATTGGAGAACTGGGCGAACTATGGAGTAGAGGCACATTTTCATGCAAAAATCCCATGGGTAGATTATCATGATATTTTTGTTGAGCCGCTTTCAAAAATAGTTGGCTGTTTGCCACAAGAAGTTGTGGTGATGAATCACCTTACGGTAAATCTTCACTTATTGTTAAGCACTTTTTACCGCCCCACAAAAGAGCGTTATAAAATTATTTGTGAAGCCAAAGCATTCCCTTCTGACCAATATGCATTGGAGTCTCAAGTTAAACTACATGGATTAGACCCTGACAATGCAATTGTAGAAGTTGCCCCGCGGGACGGAGAATATAATATAAGGACAGAAGATATTGTAGAAGTCATTAATAAACACGCAAATGAAATTGCCGTAGTTCTGTTCGGGGGCATAAATTATTACACAGGGAAAGTTTTCGATATGAAACCAATTACCGAAGCCGCACATAATGCCGGCGCTTATTGTGGTTTTGACCTTGCGCATGCGGCAGGTAACATTGAATTACATCTTCACGACTGGGATGTTGATTTTGCATGCTGGTGTTCTTACAACTATCTAAACTCCGGCCCCGGAAATATCGCCGGTGCATACATTCATCAACGCTTTGTTACAGATGCCTCATTACCCCGTTTAGCAGGCTGGTGGGGATATGATAAAGAAAGCCGTTTTAAAATGGAAAAGAATTTTAAGCCCATACCCACTGCAGAAGGATGGCAATTAAGTAATTCACCTATTATAAGCATGGCGGCACACAAAGCATCACTTGATATTTTTGAAGAAGCAGGAATGGAAAATCTTTTTAAAAAATCTAAACAGCTTACCGGCTATTTATTATTTGTTCTTGCTGAAATAAATGCAAATTCAAATAAAAAAGCTTTGGAAGTTATCACACCAAAAAATGAAAACGAAAGAGGTTGCCAGGTTTCCATTTTAATGTTACAAAAAGGAAAAGAAGTTTTTAATGCGCTAAAGAAACATGGTGTACTAGGTGACTGGAGAGAGCCTGATGTAATTCGTGTTGCACCTGTACCACTTTACAATACTTTTGAAGATGTTTATCAATTCGGACAGATCTTAAAACACCTTACAGATGTACAAGCTTAAATATTTTACTGAAGAGGATAAGGAGAAGGTGATTGCATTTATGAAAGAGAATTCTTTTGCAACAATTACCGGTGTGGATGAGAAATATCCTGTCGCTACTCATGTGCCGCGCGAAATAAAACCAATTGAGGGAAAGCTCTTTTTCACAGGTCATATTATGAAGAACTCTGATCATCATAAAGCATTTTTAAAAAATGAACATGTGCTTGTGATATTTAACGGTCCGCATTGTCATATAAGTGCAAGTTGGTACACTAATCCAAATGTTGCCTCCACATGGAATTATATGACAGCGCATGCCAAAGGCAAAATTCATTTTGGAGATGAAGAGCAAACCAAAAAAATTGTTGAAGAACTTACAAACAAGTATGAGAAGCCAGACAGCGAAGCAGCCTTCAATAAGTTACCAAATGAATATGTAGATAGGTTGGTAAAAGGAATTATTGCATTTACTATTGAAGTGGAAAGTTTAGATAATGTTTTTAAACTCAGCCAGAATCATGATGAGGAAACAAGACAAAGCATCATGGAGCATCTGCATAAAAGAGGAAGTGATGATGAAAAAGCAATTGCCGAAGAAATGCAACAACGAATTAATGTTCCCAAACTAAGCAAATGACAAGACGGCAACTGATAGAAAATATTTTTTCAAAAAAAACTTACTTGTGTGTTGGATTGGATACTGATGTAGATAAAATTCCTGCGTACCTGGGATCCGATGCTGAGGCGGTTTTTAGGTTCAATAAAGAAATAATTGATGCCACTGAAGATCTTTGTGTTGCATACAAAATTAATACAGCCTTTTATGAAGTAATGGGTGCTGTAGGTTGGGAAGCCATGGAGAGAACGGTAAATTATATTCCCGATACTCATTTTAAAATTGCGGATGCCAAGCGTGGAGATATAGGAAGCACTTCTTCGCAATATGCAAAGGCCTTTTTTGAAACATTAAATTTTGATGCTATTACAGTTGCTCCATACATGGGAGAAGACAGTATCAAACCTTTTTTAGAATATGAAAATAAATGGACGATACTTTTGGGTCTAACCTCTAATCCCGGAGCTTTAGATTTTGAATTGAAAAAAATAATTACAGAAACTGAAGAATTAGATGAAGGAATTCATGTTACCAAACAACAAACAAGCTATCTGTATGAGACAGTTTTGCATACAGCAATAAAATGGGGAACACCTAATAATTTAATGTTTGTAGCTGGAGCAACACAAGCCGATCAGCTTATCAATATTCGTAAGATTATTCCTGATAATTTTTTATTGGTTCCCGGCATCGGTTTCCAGGGTGGTAATTTAGAAGAAATAACAAAGTATGGAATAACAAAGGATTGTGGACTTTTAGTAAATGTTTCCCGGGCAATTATTTATGCATCGGAAACAGAAAGTTTTGCTGAAGAGGCAAGAGCAATTGCAGAACAGTATCAAACGGAAATGAAAAAATATTTATCTCAATTATAATTTATGAAACGGAGAAATTTTATTCACGGGCTTTCTGCATTGTCATTGGCAACAACTTTATCACCAGCCTCTGTTACAAAAATTTCTTCTAAAAAAAAGAAGTTTTTAAAAATTGCCTGGCTATCAGATATTCACGTTAAACCAACGGAGATTGCTGAAACAGGAATGAGAAAAGCATTTCGTAATGCAAATAATTTACAACCCGATTTTATTATCAATGGTGGTGATAGCATCATGGATGCTCTTGCCGCTGATAAAGCTCAAACACAGTCCCAGTGGAAAGTTTGGGATAAGGTAATAAAGGAAGAAAATAAACTTCCCATCTATCATTGCATAGGCAATCATGATGTATGGGGATGGCAACTGAAAGATCAAACGGTTAAAAGCGATCCCTTGTATGAGAAGAACTGGGTGGTGAAACAACACAACATGAGCAATCGCTATTATAGTTTTACAAAAGATAAATGGCATTTTATTGTGCTGGATAGTACGCAGGAAAATAATGGGGGATATATTGCAAGAATTGATGAGCCTCAATTTGCCTGGCTCGAAAATGAATTGAAAAATACGCCTTCGGAGAAATTCATTTGCATTGTATCACATATTCCCATTATTTCTTTTTGCGCCGCTATGTTCTTTGAGAAGAATGAATCTAATGGTGATTTTAAAATTATCCGGGCATTGTTACATGTAGATAATCGCCGGATAAAAGCGTTATTTAACCAATACAATAATATAAAAGTTTGTTTAAGCGGGCACATTCATTTGCAGGACGAAGTGGAATATGTTGGTATAAAGTATTATTGTAATGGAGCTGTTAGCGGTAATTGGTGGAATGGCGCCTTCCAGGAGTTTGCACCAGCGTTTGCACTTTTTGATTTTTATAATGATGGCTCTGTTGAAAGACAGATGATAGAATATTCATGATGCGGCTATCTTTGCTGCGATGAGAACCAAATGTACACGAGTGCGACGCCAATGAAGTTGATAGAATTGCTGCAGCCGGGTACATAAAAACAAAAAAATCTTAATCTTTAAAAATGGCACAAGATCTTTTTCAATCTCCTGATTATTTTATGGTAGATGATTTACTAACTGATGAGCATAAGCTGGTAAGAGATTCGGTACGCAATTATGTGAAAAAAGAAATTTCCCCCATCATTGAAGATTATGCACAAAGGGCAGAATTTCCGCAACAGATCATAAAACAGTTGGGTGATCTTGGATGTTTTGGACCAACCATTCCGCAGGAGTATGGCGGTGGCGGGCTGGATTATATTTCCTACGGACTGATGATGCAGGAATTAGAAAGAGGCGACAGTGGCGTACGTTCCACTGCATCTGTACAGGGGTCATTAGTAATGTTCCCGATATATGAATACGGAAGTGAAGAACAAAGAAAAAAATATTTACCAAAACTCGCCAGCGGTGAATGGCTGGGATGTTTTGGATTGACAGAACCGGATTTTGGAAGCGATCCTTCAGGCATGTTATCCCATTTTAAAGATGCAGGAGATCACGTGATATTGAACGGCAGTAAAATGTGGATCAGCAATGCACCTTTTTCGCAGGTAGCTGTTGTTTGGGCTAAAGATGACAACGGTGAGATAAAGGGATTAATTGTTGAAAGAAGTATGGAAGGTTTTACTACACCAACAACACATGGTAAATGGAGCCTGCGTGCAAGTGCTACTGGGGAATTGGTTTTTGATAATGTAAAAGTTCCCAAAGAAAATATTCTTCCGAATGTAAAAGGATTGAAAGGACCATTGGGTTGCTTAACCAAAGCCCGCTATGGTATAGCCTGGGGTACTATAGGCGCAGCAATGGATTGTTATGATACAGCATTGCGATATTCAAAGGAAAGAATTCAGTTTGATAAAGCGATCGGCGGTTTTCAGTTGCAGCAAAAAAAACTAGCAGAGATGATAACCGAAATCACCAAAGCACAATTACTCAACTGGCGGCTTGGTGTATTAATGAGTGAAGGAAAAGTAACACCGCAACAGGTTAGTATGGCTAAAAGAAATTCCTGCGAAGTTGCAACTGACATTGCAAGAGAAGCCCGGCAAATATTGGGCGGAATGGGCATTACAGGCGAATACTCTATCATGCGACACATGATGAATTTAGAAAGTGTTATTACTTATGAAGGAACTCACGATATCCATTTGTTGATAACTGGCATGGATGTTACGGGATTAAATGCTTTTAAATAAGCATTATCCCCCCGAATAAACGTAAAATTATTGTAGTAAATGGCAAATATGGAATATCAGTTAGATAAAAACATTGTATCAAAGCCGAATATTTGTAAGGGAAGGCCCACAATAAAAGGTACTCGTATTACCGTTCAATCAGTAATGAGCTTTGTGCTTGCTGGCGATACTGATAAAGATGTGTTGAAAGGTTACCCCAGGATGACTTCTGCCGACCTTCAGACGTGTAAAGAATTTACTTCTATGCTATTTGAAAAACCAGCTTTAATTAAGCCTATCAAGCTTACTGCATAATGTTCAGATATCTTATTGATGAAAATTTACCATCAGATCTTCCATTTTGGAACAATAAAAGCTTTACACATGTTCTTGATATAAAGGAAATCAATTCAGATACAGATATTTGGGAATATTCATTCAAGAATGAATTGGTTATCCTTACAAAAGATTCTGATTTTTATTACAGATCTCTGTATTCTAAAAAATACCACAAAGTTGTTTGGATTAAAACAGGTAATATTAAAAAAAAATCTTTCAACCTATTTATTCAGAGTGTTTGGAAAGAAGTAGAAGAAATGCTTTCGTTAAAATCTTTCATAATTATTGATGAAGAAAAAATTGAGGGATTTTAAATATGAAAATATTCCTCATCGGCTTTATGGGTAGCGGTAAAACTTATTGGGGAAAAAAATGGTCCGACAAATCAGGGATAGAATTCTTTGATGTTGATGATATGGTTGAAGTGCAACAGAATAAAAGCGCTGCCGAAATTTTTGCCGAAGATGGTGAAGATCATTTCAGGGATTTGGAAACAACCGCCCTAAAAAGCTTTGCCAATAAGGAGAATGCAATTGTAGCATGCGGTGGCGGAACTCCTTGCTACAATGATAACATAACACTGATGAATGAATCAGGAATATCTATTTATTTAAAATCTTCTTCGGAAAAAATTTTTGAAAGATTAATTACAGAAACAGAAAAGCGTCCGCTTATAAAAAATTTGCAGGGAGGTGAATTACTTTTTTACATTACTGAAAAAATCAAAGAGAGAGAAGCTTTTTATAACCAGGCTAAAATAATTTTAAATGTCGATGATCTTCATAAAAATTATTTACCTGAATTTTTAAACACTTGAGTATGCACAAAGGGTTTATAAAGACTGCTTCAATACTTGGTGCATTAACTGTTGCGTTAGGAGCATTTGCAGCTCATTTTCTAAAAGAACAAATTTCAGATTATGCTGTGAATATTTTTGACACGGGTGTACGCTACCAGTTTTATCATGTGTTTGCATTACTTGCTGCAGGCATGCTGTATAAAGAATTTCCGAATAGATTTATAAAATGGTCAGGTATATTATTTATTGCAGGAATAATTTTATTCAGCGGCTCGTTGTATTGCCTGATGTATATTAAAGGTGCGGTAATGCCGGGTTATAAATGGATTAGTGCTATAACACCAATCGGAGGGTTGTTCTTTATCCTTGGGTGGATATTTTTATTTATTGGCTGTTTTAAAAATAAATAACAAATTTCTAAACCCTTTAAACGTCTTAAACCTCTTAAACCTTTTATTATCTTTGCTAACCTATGCCTGAAAATATTAAAAAGAAAAAAACTAAAACTCCGGATGCTGCTAAAATGAAATCGGAAACGGTTGAAAAGGTAGTGGCTAAAGAATTATGGAGAGATGAACGTACACATAAAATTATCGGAGCATTTTTTTTACTAATTGCCTTTCTTTTATTTGTTGCACTTACATCTTATCTTTTTACCTGGCAGGAAGATCAATCAAAGGTTTTTAAAGGGGCGAAAATATTATTACCAAGCCAGGATCAAAATGTAGCAAATATGCTTGGT
>JBPCQG010000314.1:0-6747 GCA_050998315.1 Chitinophagaceae bacterium | reverse complement strand
CAACAAAATAAATTCAGATTTATTCATGTATCAACGATGAGTTATCAAAAAGATCCTGAAAGCATAATAAGAGTAGCCAAACAATTATGGGATGAAGGATTTGAATTTGAACTTGTAATGATAGGTTGTATTAATGAATCAATTAAACGTTTAGCAAATAAACTTTTATTAACTGATGAGCAGATAATTTTCAAAGGCGAAATACCTTATTCACAGGTTGCTGTAGAAATGCAGAAGAGCTCAGCATTTATTTTATTTAGCAGGATCGAAAATTTACCTTGCGTAATACTGGAAGCATTATGTTGTGGCTTGCCTGTTATCTCTTCTGATGTTGGTGGTATAAAAGAAGTTGTTAATGAGAGCAACGGGATATTGGTTGCGGAGCAAAATGAAACAGCGCTCAAAGAAGCAATGAAAAAAATGATCTTACACTATACAAGTTTCAACAGGCAAATTATTGCAGAGAATGCAGCACTAAAATTTAATTATGCAGAAGTAGGTAAAGAGATAGATAATGTCTATCGCAACATAACTAAGTAGGTGACGTAAAAATGTAATTGCCCGTAACTGCTTCCGGATTACTTCTCCTTTCGTTATCTTTGCACCCTGGTATGAAAAACATTAGAAATTTTTGCATTATTGCTCACATCGATCACGGCAAAAGCACACTGGCAGACCGTTTACTGGAATTTACCCATACAATCAGCGATCGTGATATGCAGGCGCAGGTATTGGATGATATGGATCTTGAAAGAGAAAAAGGTATCACTATTAAAAGCCATGCAATACAGATCAATTACAACTGGAAAGGGGAGGAGTATGTTTTAAATCTGATTGACACACCCGGTCATGTGGATTTTAGTTATGAGGTGAGCCGTGCCTTGGCTGCCTGCGAAGGCGCATTGCTGTTAGTAGATGCCACACAGGGAATACAGGCACAAACAATTTCTAATTTATACCTTGCTATTAATAATGATCTGGAAATAATTCCGGTGATCAATAAGATAGATATGGATGGCGCAATGATACCTGAAGTAACTGATCAGATAGTAGAATTAGTTGGCTGCAAACCCGAAGATATTTTATTGGCAAGCGGAAAAAGCGGTATTGGTATTGAAGAAATATTAGCGGCTATTATTGGTCTCATACCTGCGCCAACCGGTGATATAAATGCACCACTACAGGCATTGATATTTGATAGTGTTTATAATTCTTTTCGTGGCATTATTGTTTATTACAGGGTATTTAATGGCACACTTAAAAAAGGTGATAAAATTAAATTCTCCAATACGGGTTTAGAATACGGAGCAGATGAAGTAGGCATTTTAAAGTTGGGGATGGAAGCAAAGAGTGAAGTGAGAGCAGGAGATGTTGGCTACATAATTACAGGAATTAAAAACGCAAAAGAAGTAAAGGTTGGTGATACCATTACTACCACTGTAAATCCCTGCAAGGAATCTATTAAAGGTTTTGAAGATGTAAAGCCAATGGTATTTGCAGGAATATTCCCTGTAGAGACAGATGCGTTTGAAGAGTTGCGGGATTGCATGGACAAATTGCAATTGAATGATGCATCCCTCACATTCGAACTGGAAACATCTCAGGCATTAGGCTTTGGTTTCCGTTGTGGTTTTTTAGGAATGCTGCATATGGAGATTATCCAGGAAAGACTAGAAAGAGAATTTGATCAAACTGTAATTACAACTGTTCCCAACGTTAGCTTTATTGCATTCACGACACGAGGTGAAAAAATAATGGTTAACAATCCTTCGCAGATGCCTGACCCAAGCCGCATTGAGAAGATTGAAGAGCCATTTATCAAAGCACAAATAATTACAACGTCCGATTACATTGGGAATATAATGACACTTTGCATTAACAAACGGGGTATCTTAACTCATCAGCAATACTTAACTCCAACGAGAGTAGAAATTACTTTTGAAATGCCTTTGACTGAAATTGTTTTTGACTTTTATGACAGGCTAAAAAGCTTAACCAGGGGGTATGCGTCTTTCGATTATCATCCTATAGGCTGGCGCGAAAGTGATATTGTGAAGATGGATATTTTATTAAACGGAGATAAAGTGGATGCATTGAGTGCATTGATTCATCGAATGCGTTCGCAGGAATTTGGTCGCAAGCTTTGCGAAAAATTAAAGGAGCTCGTGCCACGCCAACAATTTCAAATTGCGATTCAAGCCGCTATAGGTGCCAAAGTGGTAGCCCGTGAAACCATCAGCGCTATGCGTAAAGATGTTACTGCAAAATGTTATGGTGGTGATATAAGCCGTAAACGAAAACTTCTTGAAAAGCAAAAAGAAGGTAAAAAGCGAATGAAACAGATAGGCAATGTAGAAGTGCCGCAGGAAGCTTTTTTAGCAGTGCTTAAACTGGATGATTAAAATTATTTCTTTTTCACTTTTATTTTTGATGATGTTGTTTTGGGTTTTGTTACTGTCTTTACAGGAGCTTCTTTAATTTCATCATCACTAAGTCCATTATTTTTTAGTTTGGTTTGATCAATATCTCCACTGGCATCTCTTATCGGATTTGGTATAGGCTCATCACCTTCTTTTGTTTTTTGTGTGTATACTTTTTCTACATGCATCCATTTGCCGTCTTTCCATTTTAATCCTTCATAGTCACCATCACCAACATAAGTATATTTTTTTTTCGGTTCATCTGTTTGAGACATTAAATGCTCATATATAATCATATCCTGATCTGTATCAAAAACAAGTCTGGGACTTGCATTTTTTTTATATTCTAAAATTACCCTTGAAGGATTTTGGTTTGAAGCAGAATCATCAGAAAAATTAAAATAGGAACCTCCAAATATTGGCTGACCATTGTCAAAAGTCAAAACTTCAACAATTTTTTTATTACTTCGGATATTGTTTTCATCGTATCCCAATAGAGTATAAAAGTTTTTACCGCCGGTCTGCGTTTGAATCATTTTATAATACACAGCGCCGACCCATCCAAAATTATTTCCGATCGTATCCGTCATGTTTTTGATAATATCTGATTTATCAATAAGCGGTAACAGTTTTAATGAGCCATCTTGGGTTCTTATTTGAATAGCTCCATGCTGGCGTATTACATTATCATTAATAAACATTTGCCATGTAAATATTTTAAAAGAACTATCTGGTGGCGAAAGCTTTGAGATAGTAATCAGCGAATCAAAGGAATAATGAAATGAATTTTTAATTTTTAGCGCTCTTACAAACATTTTTGTGAATTCGCTATCGGCTACAAAACGATCAGCTGCGCTTCTTCCCTGTATTATCTTTAGGGAAAGTGTTTTTAAAGAATCTTCTTTTTTCTGCAATATTTTTAATTCAGCCAGGTTAATTTTCTGTGCAGAAATAACATTGTTTAAAAATAAAAAAACCAGTAAGATGGTGAGCTTATTCATTCACGAAATACTTTAAACAAAAGAAGCACAATTTAAACAGCTATTTCGCAGTGCGATAAAATTTAACGATAACTTATAAAGCTTTTGAAACAGAAAGCAAATCAGGAAACACAACATCCACCATGGGATGCTGAACGCCAAGGTGCGGATGTGTAGAAGGTAGAAATATATTTATTGCTGTGCCAAGATTTCTTCCAAATTCCATATCGGTTATTGTATTACCTATCATTACACTCTTTGAAAAATCAACATCAGGGAATTCTTTTTTGGCATTCAAACCCATGCCGGGGTTAGGCTTACGGTTTTGGCTTGCGTCATCCATATCACAACAAAAATAAATTTTCGTAATTTTTCCTCCGGCAGCAGCTACTTCCTCCAGCAACCTTGTATGTATCATTTCAAGGTCTGTTAATTTAGTAAGCCCTTTTGCAACGCCACGCTGGTTAGTAATAATAAAAATGTTTCCAAATTTTTCTGTGAATTTTTTTATAGCTTCTTTTACCCCCGGAAAAAATTTGAATTCACCCCAGGTATTGATGTAATCCATGTGCTTCTCATTATTTATCACACCATCACGGTCTAAAAATAATGTCCAGCTTTTATCAATTTTTTTAAGATCGGTCATCATCATTATTTAATTCTCCCCTAATGTGGGAGATTTAGAGGGGGCTAAAATATTGTTCTTCTGTTAATTGGCAAATAATATGTCCCAGCATAATATGGCTTTCCTGTATACGAGGGGTATCATTAGAGGGAACATTTATAAGATGATCAGCAAGCTTTTTTAATTTACCTCCACTTTTACCGGTAAAGCCAATGGTGATCATTTCTTTTTCTTTTGCAACCTCAAAAGCCTTCAGAATATTTTTACTATTGCCTGATGTACTTAATCCTACCAACACATCACCCTTATTACCTATGCCTTTAATCAGCCTTGAATAAATAACGTCATATCCATAATCATTACCAATTGCAGTAATGTAGGAAGTATTACAATGCAGTGCTTCTGCAGGAAGAGCATCCCTATCAGTATAAAACCTTCCGCTAAGTTCTGCTGCCAAGTGCTGAGCGTCGGCGGCGCTGCCCCCGTTGCCACAGAACAAAACCTTGTTACCATTTTTAAAAGCAGTAACTAAAAGATATACACAGTCTTTTACTGTTTGCAATATTTTATCGTCCAATAAAATATTATTTTTTACATCCACGGAAGCCTGGATTATGTTTCTGATTTTTTCCATTAAAGTATTCAAATATTATTTTTTTGCAAGATCAACAATAGCCTGTACAATATTATTCCAGCTATATTTTTTTTTCTCTTCACGAAGATGAGGCAAAAAATAATCCTCTCCTAATTGGAAGAATTCAATGATCTTCTGAGCAATATCGTTTTTATTCGGTTCGGCAATGAGACCAACTCTATCAGGAACCATGTCGGGCAACCCGCCAACACTGGTAACAATCATAGGTTTTTCAAAATAATAAGCTAGGGGTGTAACGCCACTTTGTGTAGCATGGCGATAAGGTTGTACAACACAATCTGCAGCACAGAGAAAATATTTTACTTCATTATCAGGAATAAAGTCTGTATGTAAAATCAGGTGGTCATTTATTCCCAACCTGGTTATTAAATCATCATATTTTTTTTTGTCATCATAAAATTCTCCGGCTACCAATAATTTGATCTTTTGATTTTGATCTTTTAAAATCTTAATTGCTTCCAATAAGATATCCAACCCTTTATAATTTCTTATAAATCCAAAGAACAGAATTAATTTTTCATCCAGTTCGATCCCTAATTTCTTTCTTGCTTCTTCTTTACTAATCTTTCTACCGAAATTATCGTACAATGGATGAGGAATAAACTGAGCAGGTTTATTCTGTACAAATTTTTTTAGATCATTTAATACCATTTTACTCATTAGTATAAATGCATCTACAGGCTTTACAAAATACCTTGTGAAGGGAGTATCAATTATTCTCTTTTCATGAGGAATAATATTATCAGCAATACAAACAACTTTTGTATGCTTATTTTTTTTTGCCAACCTCAAAATAGTTCCAAAGCATGGAGCCATAAAAGGAAGCCAGTATCTTACAACTATGATATCAGGTTTTATCTTCCTTAGTTCATTACCAACTTTAATCCAGTTAAAAGGATTGATGGAATTAATGCAAACTTTTATTTTAAGATCTGCAGGAGGTGGCTCGTTTGAATATTGTGTTGTACCGGGAAATAGAATTTTAGGGTATTGCAGAGAAAATGTATAGATAGATGTATCAAAACCCTGTGCCATAAATTCCCTGGCAAGCCGTTCGTTATAAGAAGCAATGCCACCACCACGTAATGGGTATGCAGAGCCTACAATGACAATTTTTTCTGGCTGGCTCATGAAAAATTAAGTATTGAATCCTAACCTTTGCTCAATAAGATAACTATTCCTGTCGGCGGCATTGCGTGAGATCAGTTCCCCAAGAAAGCCTGCGAGAAAAAGCTGTGTACCGATTATCATCGCAAGTATGGCGAAGAAAAATAAGGGTCGCTGCGTTAATCCTGTTTTATCAAAAAAGAATTTTGAAACAGCAAGATAAAGGGATACACCAAAGCCAAATAAAAAAGAGAGAGTTCCCCATAAACCGAAAAAGTGCATTGGATTTTTTCTGAATTTCCCTACGAAAACAATTGAGGCAAGATCTAAAAAACCATTAATAAATCTTCTCCATCCAAATTTTGTTTTCCCATATTTACGTGGATGGTGCTGAACTACTTTTTCCCCGAATTTTCTAAAGCCTGCCCACTTGGCAAGCAAAGGTACATAGCGATGCATTTCGCCATATACCTCGATACTTTTTGCTACGTTTTTTCTATATGCTTTTAAACCACAATTAAAATCATGCAAATAAATTCCGGAAACCTTTCTTGTAGCAGCGTTGAATAATTTTGAAGGAATATTTTTACTTAATTTGTTATCATATCGCTTTTTCTTCCATCCGCTCACAATATCAAAACCGTTTTCAACAATCATTTTCCTTAGCTCCGGTATTTCGTCGGGGCTATCCTGCAGATCAGCATCCATAGTAATCACTACATCACCTTTGCAGGATTTAAATCCTTCGTTCAATGCTGCACTTTTACCATAATTGCGCTGAAACTTAATTCCTTTGATATTTGGATTTTGCCTGCTCAATCCTTCAATCACCTGCCACGAATTATCGCTACTGCCATCATCCACCATAATTATTTCATAAGAGTAATTATTCTCAACCATTACCTTTTCTATCCATACAGAAAGTTCCGGTAATGATTCGGCTTCATCAATAAGAGGGAT
>JBPCQG010000373.1:0-7147 GCA_050998315.1 Chitinophagaceae bacterium | reverse complement strand
CTGATAATTTGTTCGGCTGAAGTTTCAGACGTTAAAAGAAAAGTTGCTATTGGCGGAGGAATTGTAATTGCAGTTCTTCTTATTAGATCATCTTCAATTGGGCCGGGACCGCTGGGCATTCTTGCAACCAAACCAATTGCCGATGCACCATAACATATTGCCATTTTTGCTTCAGATATACTGTTTATACAGCATATTTTTATTTTAGTCTGAAACATAATTTGGAGATTATTGGATTAAATGGTCTGAACCAGGATTTGGGTGGATTATGGGATTAAACTGATTTAATATTATTCTTGTCAACCTTTATATTTTATATTTTTCCTTATACATCTTTTAATCTCCCCAAATCATGGTTCAAGATATTTCCTCAATAATCTTTTTCAATCTCCCCAAATCATGGTTCAGACTTTTTCTTTCTTTTGGATTTGCTGGAGGACAATCAATATCAGGCTCGTTTGCGTTCATTTTTTTCCAGTTAAATAATTGCAATGCTGTGGAATTATCTTTTGCTGCAGATTTATTAACCGGTGCACTGTAAGCTTTATGTATACTATCAATTGAGGCAATATAAATACCTCTGCCGTGCGTACCGATTACAATTTCATTTGCAGTTTTTTGTATAGCAATATCATGTACAGGAACTCTTGGAAGATTACCAAGTGTCATAAAACTTTTGCCTCTGTTAAATGAAGCATATAAACCATTATCACTTCCTGCATAAAGAATATTTTCGTTTTTAGGGTCTTCTCTTATAACATTTAATGGTTCAGCGGGCAGATCAGTTCCGAGAGAAGTCCACTTGTTCCCGTAATCTTCACTCACAAATAAATAAGGCGTAAAATTATCATAACGGTAGGCATTCAATGTGGCATACACTCTTGCTTCTGAAAATTGAGAAGCAACTACCCTGCTTACATATAGCCCTTTTGGCAAACTTTTATTTATTAAAGCCCAGGTATTTCCTCCATCTCTGCTAATCTGTATATTCCCATCATCTGTTCCTAAATATAGTAATCCAAATTTTAGCGGTGATTCACTTATTGTTGTCGCTGTACCAAAAGGCACATCACCATCTTTTTTACCTGTTGTTAAGTCTCCACTTATTGCCTGCAATTTTTCACCTTTATTAAGGCTGCGGTAAAACCGATTTGTACTCATATATAATATATCCTGGTTGTGCCTGCTTAATAAAATTGGGGTTTGCCAGTTATACCTAAGTTGCTGCTCACCTAAATCGTTACGTGCAAAAACAAACTTTCCCTGTCTTATAGAATCAGTATTTTTTCTGCTGTAAAAACCAAACTGAGAGCCGCTATAAACTGTTTTGTTATCTCGAGTATCTACCTGTACCTGCATGCCATCTCCTCCACCAATAACCTTCCATGGATAGGGGCTTGTATAATTCCATTGATCGGCATCTTTTGCGTTTGATGGGCCGAACCATACGCCATTATCCTGCAAGCCGCCATACACATTATAAGGCTTTGCATTATCAACTTCTATAGCGTAAAATTGCCCCACTGATGGAGTGTTTACCATAAACCAGTGTTTGCCATTATCATAAGTTATATGACAGCCACCATCATCACCGGCAACCCAATTACTATCACGGGCAGGATTGATCCATACAGGATGCCAGTCTCCATGTGTTCCACCTTGCTTATCCACAGATTTAAAAGTTTTACCTCCGTCTTCGCTAAGTATTAAGCTGATACCACTCACAATAACTTTATTGTCATTAACAGGTGAAACAGATATTTTTCCGAAATAATATCCGAAAGTGTTATACAGATCCAACCCTTTTGTATTAACTTTTTTCCATGATAATCCTGCATTATCACTCCTGTAAACTTCACAACCTATCACAGGTGTTTCTGTATCGTTGGGATCGTAGAGCTGATCATAAATTGATGTTGGTTTTATTTTCCCAAATCGCACCAATTCTTTTACTGAAGAATCACGGTATTTTTCATCAAAGTTATTATTGATCAAAAAGGTATCAAGTTTTTTAGTATCAAGTTTTAAAAAATCTTCTTTAGAAATATTTTTAAAATCTTTCAGTGTATAAACTTTATCATTTTTCTTAGCAGTATCGGGCCGCAGGTTTTGATTATCCAAAGTTGCATAAATAATTTGCGGATTAGCTGCATATACAGCCAGTCCAATCCTTCCTGTATTTTTATCGTGAGGAAAACCGCTACCTTCTTGGGTTATAGGCTTCCACGCATTTCCACCATCTGTGCTTTTATAAATTCCTGAAGAAGTACCACCCTCCACAAAATTCCATGCTCTTCTTTCTCTATGCCATGCAGCTGCATATAATTCATCCGGAATTTTAGGATTAATATCCATATCAACAACACCGGAATTTTCATTAACATACAAAGTATGCTTCCATGTTTTACCTCCATCGGTGGTTTTATAAACACCTCTGTCTTTATTGGGAGAATACAAATGCCCGAGTGCAGCAACCCATGCAATATTTTTATCTGAAGGATGTAAAATTACTTTGCCAATATGATGACTCTCAGGCAAGCCAAGATATTGCCAACTTTTACCTGCATCAGAACTTTTATAAACACCCATACCTGAATAAGATGAGCGGCTGCTATTGGCTTCACCGGTACCTATCCATATATCCCTGGTTTTCCAGTTAACTGCAATATCTCCAATTCCCATTACATCTTCTTTATCAAAAACCGGTGTAAGGCTTTGCCCGTTATTGTTTGAATACCATAAGCCACCTGTTGCATAAGCCACATAAAATTCTGTAGCATCAGCCGGATTAACATCTATATCAACTACACGGCCGCTCATAATACTTGGTCCTATATTGCGAAATTTTATATCTTTTAAAACAGAACTTTCATCTAACAATTTTCTTTTTTTAAGCCCGTTTAATCTTTCATTGGCTGTACTTGCATTGATTTGTGCTGAGGAAAACAAAAAGGTTAAAGTTGTTACAAAGCTTAGTGTGACGTACAAAAAAAATCTTCTTATTATAGTAAATTTGGCAAGGTTCATCATCTTAATTTTTTTATGAAAAATAAGTTTTTAAAAATACAAAAGTTGGCATTCATTATTCTACTGCTGCAATTCTTTTTTACTAAAGGATATGCACAATATAAAACCTACGAACTTACGGCCAACCGTGATACAATAAATGCCATTGATAAAAAAGATCTGAAGCAGGGCAAATGGGTAATTAAAACTGGTGAAGTTAGAGGTGAACCAGGCTATGAAGAAGAAGGTATTTTTAAAAATGGTAAAAAAGATGGTGTATGGAGAAGGTACAATCTTAATGGAGATTTAATAGCGATAGAAAAATATAAGTATGGTGGAAAGGATGGAATACAACAATACTATACGATGATGGGTGATTTGGGAAGAGAAGAAGGCTGGAAGGCTTACAATCCTGATGCACCTTATGATACTATACCAATATATGGTACCGGCAGCAATGAAATAATAAATTATAAAATTGTAAAAGCTGAGCAATACAGTGTAAAGCATGGCACATGGAAATTTTATGATCCTACTACCGGAAGACTTATAAGAAGTGAAACATATGACCGTGGATTTTTGCCTAAGGAGCCTGATACAAATGTTGCAACCACAAGTGACAAAACCAAAAAGGTTAAGCCTGCAGAAGTGTTGCTATACGAAAAGAAGAACAGCGGTAAAAAGAAAGTGAAAACCCGTGATGGGCAAACGGGTTACTGATCCGCAGCAGCATGAGTATTAAAGAATTTTCTGAAAAATAATAACTGAAAGTGAACTGCATATCTCCAATAATCCCAGTTATGTTTGCCAGGTCTTTCAATATACTGATGAGGGATTTTTAATGCAAGCAATTTTTGATGAAGCTTTCTGTTAGCGGCAATAAAGCTATCATCTATTCCATCATCTATAATGACAGCAAGCGAATCAGAAAGCTTTGTTTCCACTAAATTCAATACAGAATAATTTTTCCAGTTATCTGCAAAGTTCAATGTATCTCCTAAAATTTTTATTATTTCAAATTTATTTTTTGATTCATTGAGATCAACTCCGCCACTCATACTTCCCGCAGCCGCAAATATTTCAGGATGCTTCCATGCAATAAACAGCGCCCCATGCCCACCCATACTTAATCCTGTTATTGCCCGGTGTTCTTTATCTGCGATGGTTTTATAGGCGGAATCAATATAATGAGGAACTTCTTTAGAAATATATGTTTCATATTTCATTTTTGCATTTACCGGGCTATCAAAATACCAGCTGGCATTATCCCCATCAGGGCAAACGATCAGTATCCCAAACTCGTCAGCATATTCTTTCAATTCAGGAACTCTTAAAATCCAGTTACTGTACCATCCCCCATAACCATGTAATAAATAAACAGTAGAGAATCGTAATTTTTTTTTCTTGTATGAAGATGGTTTTATTACAACACACTTTATTTGTTTCTGCATGCTGTTACTAAAAACAACTATCGTATCAACTTTAGCTGCTTTTACAAATGGACAGATCAAAAACAAAAAAAATGGAAATAATATTCGTTTCATTATTACCAAAACTAAGGCAAGCACTATTAAAAAAAAACTGTCCGTTTAGGGCGGACAGCTTTTAGTTAATCGTAAGGAGAAATATTTACTTTATAACTGTTAGTTTTCTTGTTTCAGTATTGCCGCTTACACTTCCGATAATTCTTACCATATAAGCTCCTTTTTGTAACCCATTTAAGTCAACTGTATTTGTATTATTTAACATCAGTGTTTTTACTAATCTTCCTGAGTTATCAAGTAATTGAATTCTTGTAGGTTCGCTAAGGTCACTAATGGTTATTTTAGCATTTCCTACACTTGGGTTTGGAAATATTACAAAATCAGCTTTAGCTGCCAACCCCTTTACAGTTTTAATATCACTGTAAGAAATCTCACCTTGCTTTACAATCTTAAGCCTGTAGAAGCTATGCGATTTCGAAGTATTACTATTATCAACGTATGAATAAGATTTAGAAGATGCACCATTTACTGTACCAGCAACTGTTGCTATAGTTTTGAAAGATGCGTTATCGTAAGACCTTTGCACTTCAAAATTAACAACGTTCATTTCAATTTCAGTCTTCCAGTTTAGTGATACATCAGCTCCTGTACGCCCAACCAAAAATGAACTAAGATTAACAGGTAACGGTCCTGGTACAGGAACTCTTATTTGTACAGGTCCACATTGTGTACCACCACCACAATTTCCCGTGTAGGGGGTAAATTTTACTAAGGGAGTTCCTGAACATGAAAATGTATAAGATTTAGTAACTGTACAATTTGCAGCGCAGCTAAAGTCTTCACAAAAACTTTTACCAGGTATTAAAACGTCATTGCAATAAAAATCAACGTAAACGTGTTTATTTCCATCGGAGTTGTACACCACAGTTGTTGTATAGGAGCCATCTTCATTTGCGACGGTAATTCCGGATACTACCCTGGCGCAGTTCTGTGCAAATGTTAAACAGGATAGGAAAACGATTGGAAGAATTAGTAAAAATTTTTTCATTTTTTTAGTTTGAGAGGTTAATTAATAGGTTGAGCGCAGATATGAATTATTCAGCTTGGCTCATTTCGGGAGGATATAAAATTTTCTATGGTGATAGAAACTTATAAAAAAATGAAATTGGAGAAATGAAATTCAGAGGATGAAAAGTGGATAATATTTTAACCTTTATACAAAAGTATTGTGTATTGTATACTGGTGTTCGGAGGATGAGGAGTTAGCAATTAGCGTTTAGCTTATTGAAAATTCAAAGAAATGAATTGAAACGTTTGCTCGTCAAAATATTTTTGAAAGGATAATAGAGGCTTGGAAATTCAGAGGATTTAAATAGAGAATCTTTTTCTTGCAGTGGTGGAACAAAAATAGAAATTGGAGTTGGCATATGCAAGCTTTCCTTAAAATATTTTTTTTAATTGTTTTCTAAAAAATTACAAAAACCAATTTTGAAAACTTATTAATTTTCCATTTCATCTTTTATTTCCTCAGAAACACTTACCATCACTTTATCTATTCTTTGTCCGTCCATATCTATTATCTCAAATTCAAACCCTCTCCATTCAAACGTCTCTCCTGTTTCAGGTATGTGCTTTAACTTATGAAGAATAAAACCGGCAAGTGTATCATATTCCTGTTCTCCATCATTCATCCAATCAGTTTTTTCAAACCGAGTTAAAAAATCATAAAATTGAATTTGCGCATCTACCAGGTACGTACCATCTTTTCTTTCAACGATTGCGTAATCATCATCTTCTGCTTCGGGCATTTCACCAACAATAGCTTTTAAAATATCATTAATGGTTATCATTCCATGCATTGTACCATATTCATCAACAATAAAAGCATAATGAATTTTTGTTTCTTTAAATTTTTCCAGCACCTGGTAGGCAGTATTGTTTTCGGGTACAAATAAGGCTTTCTTGCACAAATCATTTAGGGAGACATCAGTATTTAAATACATGTCTTTTATATAAACAACTCCCTTAATATTATCAATATCCCTATCGCAAAGCGGATAAACTGAATGAAGGCATTCCCGAATCTTATCTTTTATAGAAGTTAGGTTCTCATTTATATCAAACCAAACAATGTCAGTTCTATGCGTCATAAGGGAGGTAATATTTCTGTCTCCCAAATGAAAAACTCTTTCAATGATCTCTTTTTCTTCTTCTTCAATGGCACCATGCTCACTTCCTTCACTAACCAAAGCTTTAATTTCTTCCTCGGTCACCTTATTATCATTTGACTGCTTTATATTGAAAATTTTAAAAATCCCATTAGTAACTTTTGTGAGCAGCCAAACAATAGGGAAAGTTAACCGGCTTAAAAACTGCATTGCCCGGGCACTGCCTTTCGCAATTTTTTCTGCTTTTATCATCGCAATCCGTTTTGGCAATAGCTCACCAAAAATGATCGAGAGAAAGGTTACTATAATTACAATGATAACTGTGGCAATTGTATTTGCATAAGGTTTAAAAATATTTATTTTTTCTATGGCGGGGGCCAGATATTTATTAAACCTTTCGGCACTGTATACTCCTTCCAATATTGCAATTACAGTAATAAATATTTGAGCTGTTGATAAAAATACTTCAGGTTTTTCCTGCAGTTCGAG
>JBPCQG010000267.1:0-4884 GCA_050998315.1 Chitinophagaceae bacterium | reverse complement strand
GAAGTGTTCAGTAAAACCATTAAGCGGCTAAAGGGCACTGAAACTTCCAGCCCTTCCCCTTCCATCCAGTACAGTACCTGCAGAATTTCTTCCCGCCAGAAAAGTGCATCTACTGCATTTTTATTATTTCCATTATTTTCAGGCATCTGCTTCAATTAAAGTCACCATAAAGGGATTTAAAGTTAAGGATTTCTGATTTGTCAGCTGTTGAAAGATGTTGCAGTGTTAATATAAGATCAGGAATTGCCTGCTGCATTTCTTCTGTAAAATTTTCTCCTGCCTGTTCGGGTCCGGGTTCCACATCCACAAAAAAAGTTTCACCTTTCCATATTTTAAAATACTCTCCAATGATCAATAAATTTTCTACAGAGATAACACCCGTAACAGCATCTCCTATGCAGCGTTGTATCATCTCTTCATCCGGCAGTTTTCCTTCCCATTTATAAACTGTTATGTCTCCGATATTTCTTCCCGTTCTTTCAATGGCGGAAAGAAGAATGACTCGATCGTATAGTTCAGGTAGTGATTGAAATTTTTGAACAATAGCAATTGGACCCCAGTTTAGTTCATCCAAATCAACACCATCAGCCCATTTCATTTGTTGGAGTTTCGGTAATAATGCAGAGCCAATGGAATGGTTGCAAAGGTTGTGATAACCTACAGTACCGATGAAGATTTTTTTCATGAAATGAAGTTAGCATAAATTAATGTCGAAAAAAAATTAAGTAATACTTTTTTATTTAGTAATACTTTTATATATTTGTACTCAAAATTAAAAAGTATGGAAACTTCTGTATTGACCTCTAAAGGACAATTATTAATACCAAAGCGAATCAGAACTAAATATGGCATTAAATCTGGCGGCAAGGTGGCATTTATTGAAACCTCTGATGGTGTTGCTATAAAGGCTATGGACGAAAAATTCTTTAATCAATTTGTAGGAATGCTAAAAGATGAAGCTCCATCCCTCCAGGAATATAAAACCTGGAAGAAAGAAGAAAAAGCTAAAGAAGAAAAGCAAATTATTAAAAATTCAAAAAAATAATGAAAAGAATTGTATTTGAAAGCTACGCCTTAATTGCTTTGTTCCGACAGGAAACGGGTCATGAATTTGTTAGAGACCTCTTAGTAAAGATGGCAAATGATGAAATTGAAGGATTTATTAGTGCGGTAAATGTTGGCGAAATTTATTACATGATTAGCAGAAAAAGCAATCCAAAAAATGCCGAAGCAGCGGTAGCTGCGGTTAAGCAAATGCCCTTAGTAATCATAGATGCAGATTTAAAATTATGTATGGAAGCAGCGGCTATTAAAGCAAAACATTCTCTTTCTTATGCGGATGCTTTTGCTGCAGCAGTTTCAATTAATAGAAAAGCTGTTTTAATAACAGGAGATGATGAGTTTGAAAATTTAAAGGATGTTTCAGGATTTAAAGTTAAGTATATACCTGAGTGAGGAAACTATGTTTAAAAAATTATAAACTTAAATAACATGCAATCAAAAGATTTATGCCTTGCGCTTATTAACTGTGAATCCGAAGACGAAGTAATTGATATTCTCAAAAAAGAAAAATATTGGGACGATGAAGACAGCTGGCATTTTTTCGGAGGAGATGAAAATAATTATTCTATTATAGGTAATCAACAAAGCAAACCGGAGACTGCAATAGTTGAGAAAATTATAAATTCAGTCGATGCATTATTAATGGGAGAATCTTTAAGAATGGGAATTAAACCGGAAAGCAAGGATGCACCACAAAGCATTAAAGAAGCATTGGAAAGATTTTTTAAAATTCATGAGGGTAAGCTTACAAATATTTCCACAAAAGAGAGAAGTAATTTGGCAGAAAATATTTGTTTTGTTGCTACTGGTCAAAAAACAAATCCTACTTATGCGATAATTGACAAAGGTGAAGGTCAGACCCCGGCTAAGCTTCA
Source organism: Chitinophagaceae bacterium (assembly GCA_050998315.1). Taxonomy (GTDB): domain Bacteria; phylum Bacteroidota; class Bacteroidia; order Chitinophagales; family Chitinophagaceae; genus Ginsengibacter. Next base: position 2,947 of record JBPCQG010000267.1, on the reverse strand, counting down.
TGATACAATTCTATCCATACGAAAATCAAATAAATTAAGAATTCCTTTTGTGCAGGGGAAATTTAATATGGGTGGAACTGGCGTCTTTAGATTTTGCGGTGAAACTAATATACAATTAATCATTTCAAAACGTAATCCAGATATAGCAATTCATGAAGGTGATCCAACAAAAGATTATTGGGGTTTCACAATAGTAAGAAGAGAAGATCCACAAGGGAATGTTAGAAGTTCAAATTATAAATATCTTGCTCCTGCAAAACAAATATTATTTTTCCAGGCAGATAATATTCCTGTTCTTCCTGGTGTCTATCCTAATGCATATGGTAACCCACTCTTTTTTGGAACCTACCTAAAATTTTTTGAATATAAAATTGGTCCGGGATTACGAACAAATATTCTTTTGGATTTGTATAATAAGCTATCATTGTTAATGCCTCATATCGCATTGCCAGTAAAATTATTTGAAAGAAGAAAAGGGTACACTGGTAATTCTTATGAAACAGTTCTCTCTGGTCTTTCTGTTCGTGTGGATGAAGACCGTTCCGATAATATCGAAGAGAATTTTCCAACTTCAGGAACCCTTGTTGTAAGTGGCGAAAAAATGAAATATTCTCTTTACGTTTTCAAAAAAGGTAAGCATGAAAAATACACAAAAGACGAAGGGATAATTTTTACAATCAATGGACAAACTCATGGATATCTTTCCAAACCTTTTTTTAATCGTAAAGGTGTTGGTTTAGGTTATTTAGCAGAATCAATCTTGGTAATTCTTGATTGTTCAGAGATAAGTGGTAGAGCACGGGAAAACTTATTTATGAATAGCAGGGATCGATTAAGCACTTGTCCACTTAAAACTGATATTGAAAAAGCTCTTGAAGAAGAATTAAAAACTCACCCTGGTCTTAAAATTTTAAAAGATAAAAGAAGACAGGAAGAAATAGAAAGCAAGCTCCAAAATTCACAGCCATTAGTTGAGGTTCTTGAAAATCTATTAAAGAATTCTCCTACACTATCAAGGTTATTTTTGCAAGGATTGAAATTAAAAAATCCATTTAATATTATTTCTTCAGCAAAGGAAGGAGAGTATAAAGGAAATGAATTTCCATCCTTCTTTACACTTACAAAAAAGTATCCTTCAAATAATCCAAAGCAAGCTCACCTTGAAAGTAAGTGCAGAGTGGAATTTAAAACTGATGTTTCAAATGATTATTTTGATAGAAGTAAAGACCCTGGGACTTTTAAGCTTTATATAAATGGCAAAGAATCCGAAGATGTTTCAATTAATCTTTGGAACGGGTTTGCTCATTTAAATGTTTTAATTCAAAATTATAAAGTTGATGATACTTTAAATTTTAGAAGCGAACTGTTTGATGTTAGCCGATATGAACCCATTGTAGAAGAATTTACTGTTAAAGTAATTGAGCCATTGAAAAAAGGACTGGCAACAAATGGAGAAAGAAAGTCTCCATCTTCAAATAAGGAAGGGAATGAATCAAAAAGGCAAGATGGGTTTGCAATTCCTAATATAATTGAAGTTTCTAAAGATGGAAGAACAGGTCATAAGTTCGACGAACAAAACTTTGATGATTCTTCAGCTTTGAAAGTAAAGGGTAGTGAGGAAGATGGCTATGATTTCTTTGTAAACATTGACAATATTCATTTACTCACAGAGCTAAAGTCAGCTAATAATTCTGAAGTAAAAGCTTTGGAGGCTAAATATAAATTTGGACTTGTACTCATAGGGATTGCTCTTCTGCAGAATAATATTCAAAGGGAAAATACAGATGAGGAAAATATTTTTGAGTTAATTGTAAAAGTTACCAAGGCGATATCTCCAATTATAATTCCAATGATTGATTCGTTAGGGGCAATAGAAATTGAAAATATTATGGCAATGCCAGAAGAGGCTTTTTAATGTTGCAAGGAGTTATTTGAACAAAAAAATTGAATTATGACTTGGTTCATAAATAATCTTCCCGCTCACAGGCTGCCCGATTGAAATGGAAAACCCGGTGACGGTTTTGTGCAAGGCTTCTGTGCCGGATTTGTAATGAAAAGCGGGAACTAAAGTTGAAAAATGTTCCGCTGCTCACAGCCCAAATTATTTCAACATTCAATCATTACTCCAACCCGCAGGCACAAGTAGTAACCTCCCTAGTTACCATGTAGTCGCTGTTCTCAACCTGTATATGAGTAGTGCAGGGCATGCAGGGGTCAAAGCTTCGTATAGCTCGTAAAATGTCAATGCCTTTAAATTTTTTATCAGGGTTACCTGTATCAACATTCTCAAGAATGGGTGTATTTAATACCGCTTCTTCATAAGGACCCGGAGTTCCCCATGGCGTGTTCGGAGAAGCATTCATTGTTGACGGCGTTAAGATCTGATAGTTGGAAATAGCGCCATCATCAATGATAAGATGATGCGTTAAAAACCCACGACCAGCTCCCCAAAAACCTACCCCGATCTGGGTACCTTTTTTAGGAATGGTGAAAGGTGTGCTCATGCTCACTTCACCTTTGCGCATAAGGTCCTGTGCCATGTACCAATTGTCAAGCGCAACCAATGCAGAGTAAGGAATACAGAAAGCTCTTACCCGGTTGCGTTCAAAAGCATTCCATACTTCGGGAATGTGCCATTCCATTTCTGCGGCAGGCAAATTATGTTTAGGCATATGCAGTTTCATGCTGTGCCCCGTAGGCTCTACAAACCTGCGGGAAACAATTTTATTTGCTTTTGCAGTAATATACAAACGTGCATATGCACCTGCTTCTACTGAGTTGCGGTCCCATGTTGGGCAGGTATCCCATGTATATCTGTCACGCCAGCTTTGCTTGCCGGGTTTTGCAATTGTTTCTTTATTCCATGGATGATTTGGACTCAGCGGCGTTCCTTCTATATCTGTTTTAAAACGCTGTCCTTCCCATTTTTCGTAATAAGAATGTTCTA
>JBPCQG010000255.1:0-7938 GCA_050998315.1 Chitinophagaceae bacterium | reverse complement strand
GTCCCGGCCCAATTGAAGATGATCTAATAAGAAGAATTGCAATTACAATCCCTCCGCCAATAGCAACTTTTCTCTTAACGTCTGAAACTTCAGCCGGACAAATTATCAGTCATCATAAAAGAACATTTACCAATACTATACAATTGGTTGATGAATTGATTGAAGAAGACTATGCGATAATTAAAGAAGCGATACCAGCGATAAAATTGGTACAGGTAATTCATGTTATTGATGAAGGTTCGGTTGAAGTGGCAATTAAAGTTTCAAAGCATGTAGATGCAATTTTACTTGACAGTGGTAATCCTAAACTTGCCATAAAAGAACTTGGTGGAACGGGCAGAGTGCATGACTGGAAACTTAGCAGGAAAATAAAGGAGAGTATTAAAATTCCTGTTTTTCTTGCAGGAGGATTAAATGCATTAAACGTTAAGCAGGCAATTGATAAGGTAGAGCCATATGGCGTTGATGTCTGTAGCGGAGTTAGAACAAATGGGCAACTGGATGAAAATAAACTGAAAGCATTTTTTGATGCTGTGAAAAATTAACGTCATTGCGAGGATGCGCAGCGACGAAGCAATCTCATAATGGTTACATAAATATAAGATTGCTTCGCTATGCTCGCAATGATGTTAGTTTATTGATTAATATCTTTTCCTTCTTTTAATGTGGCTATCATTTTCTCTATCGCATCTTTTTGTGGAGCCGGAGCCAGGGGCAATGCAAGCTGTGCATTTTTAATTGCATTTGTATAATCAGCATTGGCAGAATATCCTCTTGCCAAACCCATGTAAGTTGTAAACTGGGTTGGGTTTTTTTGTGCATTCATTTTAAATATTTCCATAGCTTCCTTTGTTTTTTTCTGTTGCAATAATTGTCTGCCATATTGATGCAGTTCCTGCATGCTGGCCAATGGCGTTGCAGTTTTCATTGCTGCATCAGCTTCTGAAGTTTTACCCAGTTTATTTAACACTGCAGCCCGTGTGGCATAATTTCTAAAATTTTTTTCGCCAATAAAAACGCCATTCAACGAATAATCGCTCCATTGCAAAGCTTCTTCAAGATTTGTATTATGATCAACAGCAAACTGTGCAGCTTGTTGCCATGCATCAGATCTAAATCCCTTGTCGCTTCTTAATTCATTTCTAAAAGATTCCATCTGGGTTTTTAAATAATCAGTTTCTATTTTAAAAGGAATTTTTAATTTTTCCCAAAGCAATGCAATGTTTGCACTGTTATCCGTCTGATCCATAAATTCATATTTTAACCTTTCTACACTTTCATTTAATGGCATTGTTTTTACAGTAACTTTCAATGCATCTTCTTTTGGATCATAAAAATATGAACCCCATGATGAATGGTTGTTGCTGAATATCAGTGTTGCTTGGTTTGTTTCCATTGCTGCAAAAAAACCATAAGTACCAGCTTTTAATGGTTGCCCTTCTACCCTTACATCTGTACTAAAAGTTATGGTAGTATTTTTATTTGCACCGGCACGCCATGGTGCAGCTTTGCTTGTACCAAAACCAAGATCTTTATAACCAAAATGCACTAAGCCGTTCCATATTTTTCCTTCACGTCCTTTTACTGCCGGCCTGTCGTAATGTATAGTTACGTCGGTAATCCCGATCCGTTCACTAACAGAAGCTTTTTTATTTCCCCCATCTGCCGGAGTGGTTAATTGTGCTGAAACTGATAAAGTAAAAAGCAGCATTATAAAAAATGCTGAAAGTTTGCGTGTCATGATAATTAGTTTTAGATAATAAATATATTAAAAATGAAATACGCTTTTCATAATTATTTGATGAATGGCTGAAACAAAACATTTTTTTTGAAATTTATTTTATAGATTGCTTTCGCATTCACATTTTGTGATGGCAATGGATCTCTAATTAAAAATATCTTACCTATTTAAAAAAATTATATAAACCAAAACCTGCTTTATGAAAAAAAAATTTCCTGCAAGGTTATGCAAACGATTACTTTGCCTGTTACTTATTATTAACTTGTTTGCCACAGGCGCGCTTGCGCAGGCAAAAATCAGCGGAAAGGTTACGGGCAATGATGGAAACGGTGTTCCGGGTGTTTCAGTTGTGATTAAAAATACCAATATTGGTGCCGCTACTGATGCCAATGGTAATTATGTTTTAAATGCACCAGTAAAACAAGGCAATTATGTGTTGCAATTTTCCGGCGTAGGACTTAAAACCCGTGAATCTTCAATTCGTATCGGAAGTGATCAAAATTATTCTGCTGATGCTCGATTAACAGGTGATCCATTAGGGATGGATGAGATAGTTATTACCGGTACTTTAGGTCGCACTTCCAAAAAACAAATTGGTAATTCCATTTCCACCATCTCTTCTTCGCAATTACAAAATACAGGTGCTCAAAACCTCAGTGCTATTTTAAATGGGAGGGTTATGGGAGCCCAGGTAAATCAAAATTCCGGGGATCCTGCCGGCGGTATTTCTGTAAAGCTCAGAGGGGTAGGTTCAATTTTTGGATCTTCTGAACCTTTATATATTGTCGATGGAGTTATCATTGATAACAGTTCTGCTAATGTTATTAACTTAAGTGCAGATGCACAAGGTGCAAGAATTCAAACAGGAACCAACCGATTGGTAGATATTAATCCCAATGATATTGATCGTATAGAAGTTATTAATGGTGCCGCAGCATCTGCCATTTATGGTTCAAGAGCCTCTAATGGTGTTGTGCAGATATTTACAAAAAGAGGTAAGAGCGGACAACCTCAAGTGAGTTTTACAACGAGTGTACAACATAATTCACTTCGCAAAAGGCTTCCCATGAATACTTATCCTTTTAGATTTGGAATTCCGGGGGATTCCCGATTATCTACGGTAGGAGACAGACTCACCACAATTGCAAATTTAAGACCTAACAGGGGTACAGTTCCCGGAACAGGTCCTTCAGCATTAGGTGGACAACTTGATGTGGTGACATATCCCGTTACAAGGTATGACTACCAGGATGATATTTTTGAAACTTCTTATGGAACCGATAATCATATTTCTGTTACCGGTGGCAGTGATAAAGCCAGTTATTATTTTTCAGGATCTTATTTGAAAAATGCAGGCATTATCAGGAATACCGATTTTCAGCGTTACGGAATAAAAGCAAGAACTGATCTTACCCTTACCTCATGGGCAAAAATTTCCGGAGGAGTATTATTTACAAACTCCCGTTCAAAAGATATGCCTAACGGGAACAACTTTTTTTCACCTATAAGTACTATGACCATTATTGATAACGTGTGGGATATAAATGAAAGAGATGCACTTGGAAATCTGAAGCATGTTGAGCAACAGAGATTAAACCCGCTTTCAGTTTTAGAAAATTATGATATCAGGCAGGAGATCAACAGAACTTTATCAGATGTAAAATTAAACCTGACACCGATTACTGGTTTAAATATAGACCTCACAACTGGGTTCGATACTTATTCTCAGCAGGGATTTGAATTTCATGATAGAGTTCCATACAGTCCTGTTGCTGCAACGTTTTTCCCTGATGGATACGTTGCCAATGCAAAATTTAATTATTATCAGTGGACAGGTGACGCAGTTGCATCTTATAAATTTGATGTGATAAATAATTTACAATCTACTACATCAGTTGGCTACTCAGCACAATATATTAAAACAGCATATAGCGGTCAGGAAGGCAGAGATCTTATACCACTGGTAAAAACAATTTCTGCAGCGCAAAATTTATTTACTCTCCCAGTTGATTCCCGCACTCAGCAATCAATTTTTGGCGCCTTTTTTCAGGAAACCTTTGGTTATAAAAATAGATTGTTCTTAACAGGTGCCGGAAGAATAGATGGTTCCTCTGCATTTGGTAAAAATGCACAGAATATTTTTTATCCAAAAGCAAGTATCAGTTACAATATATCTGATGAAGATTTTTGGACCAATAGTAAACTAGGAAATTTATTTAATACCGTAAAGCTGCGAGCTTCTTATGGTAAAGCCGGTAACTTAACAGGTATTGGTGCATACGATAGATTTATAACTTACTTGCCTGTAAACTATACTGGTGGAGGTTTTGCTCCACGCAACCAAATTAGTAATGTAAATATTAGGCCTGAAACTAAAACAGAATGGGAAGCAGGTGCTGATATACAAGTTCTAAAAGGTCGCTTGGGACTTCAGTTTACGTTCTATGATCAAAAGATAAAAGACCTTGTAATACCTTTTACTCTAGCCCCTACAAATGGTGCCTTGTCAGTTGTTGACAACCTTGGTAAAATGACAAATAAAGGTTTTGAGATAATGCTTACAGGAACGCCTGTTAAAACAAGCAATTTTAACTGGAACGCATCTTTACTTGTAAATCATAATAAAAATAAAATAACTGAGCTTTACAAAAGTGCCACATTTATTTCTTTTGATGCCGGTACTCAAGGAGCATTACTTGGTTTTCCGGTAGGCGTTTATTATGTAAACTATTATGCAAGAAATGCAGATGGTAGTCTATTATTAAAAGATGTGAATGGATTTAAACTACCACAAGTTGAAAGAGGTGTTGTTACACAAGATCCTGCTGGGAAGCCAATTGAAACTCCTCAGCGGGATGCGGCCGGGCAACCAACAGGTACACCTTTACGTAAAGTACTGGGTGATCCAAATCCTGATTATACCGCTACTTTATCAAATGAGTTCAGTTATAAAAATTTGGGCTTCCGTGTTCAAATTGATCGTGTTTCCGGTTTTGAAGTGTATAACTGGGATTGGATAACCAGGAATAATGTAGGTATAGGACCAACTGCTGAAAAGGAATTAAGAGGAGAATTGCCAAGAGGCTGGGTTGCCGCTATTGGAGGTTTTATCGGACCACGTATCCAGGAGGATCATGTGCAGGATGGAACATTTACTAAGATCAGGGAAGTAGCTTTGAGTTACACAATAAATAAATTAAAGTTTGCTCAAAGCCTTAAAGTTTCCCTTGTAGGGCGTAATCTTTTCTCGTTTGATGATTATCCCGGTTTTGATCCTGAGATCAGCTCTGCAGGACAATCAATTGTTCGGGGTGATGATTTTGGAGCCTTCCCTATTCCAAGAACTATTCAATTATCTATTATTGCAAATTTTAAATAAGAAACCATGAAAAAAATAATATATCTGGTACTGTCTCTTGTAACTTTTGCAGGCTTCAGTTGTAAAAAAGAATATACAAATCCAAATGCACCAACCCAGGATGAAGTTTTTAATTCAGCCGATGGCATGACACGTGTGATAGTAGGATTAAAGCAAAGATTTGCGACAAATACAGTAGGCGTTGCTACAATATACCAGGCTATTTCTGCATCAGGACTCAGTACAAAAGAGCTTACCGTTTTAAATGCAGGAAATGCTGACCTGGCTCAGCTTGAAATTGGCGGAACCAATGTTGCACCTAATAATGGGGTAATTCAAACCTTATGGGGTAATACAAATATTGTAAATAGTGAGGCACAAAAATTAATTGATAATTCAGTTAAGTTGGGTGATGTAAATGTAAAAAACGCTATTAAAATATACGGTCATTTATTTAAGGCTATGAGTTTAGGGACTCTGGCGCAATTTTTTGAAAAAGTTCCAATAAATACTGGCGTAAACGCAACCTTTAATACACGGGCAGAAGCTTTGGCCAAAGCAGTTCAATTACTTGATGAAGGATTTACTTTATTAGGTTCAACTACAATTCCTGCATCCTTTACAACTGCAGTAGGTTCTGAAATTGATCTTAAAAATACTTTGCTTGCCCTATCTGCTAGGTATAACAATATGCTGGGTAATAATGATGCTGCAATTGCAAAGGCTGCTGCGGTAGACCTAACAAAAAAATCAGTATTTTTCTATAATAACACCAATCCTAATCCTGTATTTCGGTCAGGCTTAACGAGTGCTAATGTTTATGGCATTAAAGCAGATTTTGGCTTAACAGGTGCACTAGCCCCAAACCCTGCTGATAAACGCATTCCATTCTATCTTACTAAAAATACAGCTAACGGCTCAGGATTTTTTCTCTCTGATGCAACAGTTATTCCCATTTATTTACCTGGAGAAATGTTACTTATACAGGCAGAAGCTTATGCAAGGAAAAATGACTTTGTTAAAGCTAAACTTTTTTTAGATAAGGTGTTGACTAAAACTCCTGCACAGGATATATTTGGAGTTGGTGCAGACCTTCCTCCATATGCAGGCCCGCAGGATCAGGCTTCCCTTCTTTTAGAAATTTATAAGAACCGCTCGATAGAATTATATATGAGCGGAATGAAATTAGAAGACAGTCGTAGGTTTAACAGACCTGGTCCCGGATCAGCAAATGCCGAGCGTACAAGAAACTATTATCCTTATCCTCAGCAGGAAAGAGATGGTAATCTTAACACTCCCGCGGATCCTGCTAACTGATGAGATTTTTTCTTAAGGCCTCAAGAGATTGGGGCGTTTTTTTATTCAAAACCAAATATCTAAAAAGATGAACGACGTTTTTAAAAAAGCTGTAATTTAGTCTGCGATATGAAAAAGAAATCTGCTAAGAAAAGTGATATTATTATGCAGCCGGTGCTTATGCCAGCAATGCCGGGCATGATTGGAATGGAAGGGTTAGCGCCGAATGTAATGTGGGTTCCTGTTAAAAAGACTTCAATTAAAAAATTAGCATCTAAAAAAGCTCCTGCCAAAAAAGTAATTTCTAAAAAACCTGCTTCTCCAAAAACAACTAGAAAAAATGTTTCCGGGAAAAGCAAAAAATAAAAATCCTTGCTATTTATGATTACCTAAAAAATTTTATTTAAATCGTATTTTTTACTGCATCGTAAATCCTTCCAAAAACTTTGTAGTAAAATTGCCACTAATAAAATCGGGGTGTTTCATTAGTTGCTGATGAAAAGGAATAGTGGTTTTTACACCTTCTATCACATATTCACTTAAAGCACGGCTCATAGTATTAATTGCTTCTTCACGCGTTTGTGCAATTGAAATTAATTTGCTTATCATGCTGTCATAATAGGGCGGAATCACATAGCCTGAATAAGCATGACTATCAACTCTTACTCCATGCCCTCCGGGTTGGTGAAGCACAGTTATTTTCCCGGGGGATGGGCGGAAGTCATGGTAGGGGTCTTCAGCATTTATACGGCATTCAATAGCATGCATTTGAGGATAATGATTTTTTCCTGAGATTGCCTCGCCCTGAGCAATCTTTATCTGTTCCTTTATGAGATCATAATTAATAACTTCTTCAGTTACACAATGCTCCACCTGTATCCGTGTGTTCATCTCCATAAAATAAAAATTCCTGTGCTTGTCTACCAAAAATTCAACAGTACCAACGCTTTCATAATTAATGGCTGATGCTGCTTTGATAGCGGCTTGTCCCATTCTTTCCCTCAACTCCGGCGTCATAAATGGAGATGGTGATTCTTCTACCAGTTTTTGGTGACGGCGCTGAATAGAACAATCTCTTTCACTAAGATGACAAACAGTTCCAAACTGATCGCCTGCAATTTGTATTTCAATATGGCGGGGCTCTTCTACAAATTTCTCCATGTAGATACCATCATTTTTAAAAGATGCAGCAGCTTCCAGTTTTGCAGTATCATAAGCTTTTTCTATTTCACTTTCTTCCCAAACAACTCTCATTCCTTTTCCGCCCCCGCCTGCTGTTGCTTTTAATATTACAGGATAGCCAACTTGTTTCGCCAGGTCTTTTGCTTCATCTACACTTGATAACAAATCTTTACCTCCGGGAACCACAGGTACACCAGCTTTTATCATGGTTTCCTTTGCTGTGATTTTATCTCCCATTGAATTTATCATATCAGGCGTTGGTCCAATAAACTTGATTTGATGGTCGCTACAGATCTGTGCAAACTTTGCATTTTCCGCTAAAAAACCATAACCGGGATGAATCGCATCGGCATTAGTAATC
>JBPCQG010000253.1:0-17889 GCA_050998315.1 Chitinophagaceae bacterium | reverse complement strand
CAACAAAGCCAAGAAATACAGCAAGAAAAAGCATAAAAAATTCCAGCAGATATTCTCCCCATTTCTTTTTATGTGTTACGTGGTGCGGATGTTTGTGTACTTCCATATTTTTTATTTCTGATGTTGGGATGTCTGATGAAGTGATTTGCGTTTCGGTTTGTCCAACAGGTTGAATGTTTTCTGTAGAAAGATTTTCTGTTGGCTGTGGGTTGTTGTCCCTTGGCTCATCTTCTATATTTTTTTCTTCACTCATTTTCTAAATGATATTCATTATTTAGTTAAGATGATAGTCGTCTTTAATTAAACTAATAAGTTCTTTATTCTTTTCAATTAATGGCAGTATATAACGGATTTGGATTTGGCGCTGATCGCTGCCGTAATTTCCAAAAATATTCAGCAGCTCCTGGTCTGTTTCTGGTGTACGATTGATAATAACCGGGTTAGTAACCTTTACTGAATCTGCTAAATCATCAATATCCTGTATCCTGATATGCTTTAGAAAGAAAGGGTATATAACATTAGAATAAAATTGCTTATTGGCGTCTATAGACAAGTTAGATCTTGTCAATATGGTCTCATAATATTGCTGAAGAACACTAATGATTTTTTCATTTTTCGATGTAGCGAAGACTTCCGGATGCCTTCATCTGGTTGTAGGTACCGGGTGTAACTCTAATATCATAAATATAAAACAGCGGTAGGAATCCATTAATTATTTGTTTGTTTGAGGGAGCGGCAGAATCCGTCATTAAATCATTAAACAGCATATGTTGTTTCTTTCTTTTCTCAAAAAGTTTTGTTCTCTCAATAAAGTATATTGAGTCTGTCCGAAGGTCCGCTAATAACATTCTTGCATACTGATTTTCCCTATGTTTTTCAACAGAATGTTCTCTTATATTCTCTGCTACAAAGCCAAGAAATACAGCAAGAAAAAGCATAAAAAATTCCAGCAGGTATTCTCCCCATTTCTTTTTATGTGTTACGTGGTGCGGATGATGTACTTCCATATTTACAATTTCTAATTTAGGATTTGAGGTTTGAGATTGCGAACTCTCTTCCGTAGGCTGTTGACTGTTGTCTATCGGCTCTTCTTCCGGTATGTTTTGTTCATCACTCATTTTCTTAAGCATTTACAGGTTCCACCAATAGGTAAACTTTAATACAAAGGCACGGTTACGTACATATAAGGGTGAAGGATAATAATTATCAGTATACACAAGAAACAGGTCTGATGCAGGTTTGTAGCGCCATTGCAAACGTGTGTTGAGGTTAATATTTTGCAACTGGTTATTATATTGTATAAACGTTGTGAAAAACAAAGTGTTGGTCATGGTTACATCAATGCGAGGGCCCACGAGCCAAAAATCTGTATTGCCCCAGGGCTTTGGAAGATTAATATGATTATAGCTTGTACTCAAGGCAATGCTTACATAAGGCTGAAACCGATAGCCAAGATCCCCTGCTAAATTAAACCTTGAGCCGTTTAAATAATAGCCGCCAAAACGTGTTGATAAGTCGTATGTAAATAATTGCTGTGGTCTTGAAACATAATGAGCGCCAAAAGCATTCCAACTGTGCTTAGACCCCCTGGCTAAAGTATCTTTTGAAAAATTAGTAGGATCAAAGGGTTGTAACAATTGTACATAATCATGCGCAGCCCATACCTCGATATTGCCTTGTTTACGGAAGTTTAGGGTGTAAATAAAAAATGATTCATTATCTGTCTGGTGCCAGGCTTCATTAAAATAATAAGTGGAACTTATTTTAGGGCCGTGACTTAGCACTGCACCAGCCTTAGGAAAAAACAAATAACTTAAGAAAGGATTTACTTTTATATAATTCTGGCGTGGTACATAACCTGCCTCAGCATTGTAGTTGCTGCCAACATGTTCATGCTGCCATGCAATATTCCATTTTTTACTTAGATATTGCAGATTGGCTGCATGTACAAGATCGTTGTTTGTTTTCCCCGGACTGAAAGATTTTACCAGAACAGCTTTGCCCGTCCATTTATTATTAGACGAAGCAAGGTTATATTCCAACCCGAGATTACGGTTGTATTGTGAGTACAAAGGCCGGGTGGAATCTTTATTATGATCGTAATTAATTGACTGTTTATTTACAAACAATACTCTTATGTTAGAGCGGGAAAACACTCTTTTCTGTAACGCAACTACAGCAAAATTTTGGGCAGGTAATCCGCTTTCGGTTTGCTTTCCTGTTTGTATATCCATTACACCTATACGCCAGTTTTTATTTAAGCTTCCGCTTAACCTTGCACCATAATTAATAGGAACACCCAGCCCTATTCTGCGTGAAAAAAATGGGCGGATGCTGGTATAACCAAAGTTTGCAAACAGATCATTATTTTCTAAAAAGAACTGCCTCTTTTCAGGAAAAAATAATTCATAACGGTCAAGATTGGTTACCTGCTTATCCACTTCAACCTGAGAAAAATCAGGGTTTACTGTAAGGTCAAGATTGATGGAAGAAGTAAGGGCAATCTTTGCATCTGCACCAATATTTTTTTTATAATCAACCTTAGTATTATTATGAAAATCTTTTGTAAAGCCTGCCAGCGCATATGGAATTATGGAAACATTTGTACCCGGGTCAGGCGGCGGCGGATCCCATATTAAATTGCCCGTATAAGCCAGCGAGGCTGTGGGAAACTGGCGCGGCACAGGCGCCCATGAAGACTTTTCTGCCACTTTAATATCAAGCCTGCTGAAGTTAATGCCCCATTTAGTAATACCTTTTTTATAGCGGATACTTTTAAAAGGAATGGCGGCTTCAAATATCCATTTATTGGTGTAGCTTTTTACAACAGATACCCACTTATTATCCCAATTAAGGTCGGCTGAGCCACCGCTATATAACATGCCATCCCATTGTGCCCCCGCAGCGTTGGCCCCAAAAGTAAAGCCGTTGGTCCGGTCATCAAAAGGGTCAATAAAAAAAATAAAATTATCGTTCCTGCTAAAACTAAAATCCCGCCTTAGCGATTCTACCATATAATTACCGGGCTTTATTAAGTTACATATTGCAATAATGTAAAGGTTGTTTTCATCATACGTCATGCGCACTTCTGTGGTAACTTTTGCCTGGCTGGTGTCCATCGGTGTCACCATAAAAAAATTCGTGGCAGTATCTGCATCAAACCACGCTCTCTCATCCATTACGCCGTCAATGCTTATAAGTGAAGAAGCTTTATGTATATGCAACTTGTATGCATCATTCTTTTTTTGCGCACATAAAGCTATGCAACAAAGGCAGGAAGAAATAAGAAGCAATATTTTCACCGTTGGCAGATGCTTATAATTAATTTATCTACTACAAATTAAGCATTGTTACAATTGCAGTTAATAAAATTAATCTAAATCATTGTTGGTGGTTTGGTTTGTAGTTCGGAAAATTCCGGTTGCCGATTACTTATATCCGGTAACTGCTTACCCGTTAACTTTTCTTCTGGTATTTTTTCTTCTTCACTCACTATTTAAAATAAGTTCTTTTTGTAAAAGAGATTTGTTGGCTGGCTTTCTTCTGCCGGTAAAATTTTTCTTCACCACTGGATATCACTTTAAATGTTGATTAAAACACTAATTATTAGTTTTGGTCAGCAATGATAGAGGTAATTTATATAAGGTATTTTTGACCTGATTCAGCAAACTTATTTTACACGCATGCCATTCTTAATTATGATATCTACTTTTTGCAACAGGTTGATATATCGCAACACATCTCCCCGAACCGCTATAATATCAGCGTCTTTTCCTTCACTTATGCTGCCAACTTTATTTTCCACACCATGAAAAACAGCAGGCCAGTATGTTGCAGCCCGTATCGCATCCATCGGATCTACACCCATTTCCCTAACCCATACATCTAACTCGTTCCAGGTGCTTTGGCTGTGAAACTTCATTGGAATGCCTGAATCTGTTCCTATCAAAAGCATTACACCCGATTCTTTTAATTGTGAAAATTTTCTTTTAAGTGTTGGAGTACGGTAAGGGGTTACCTGGAAATAGGAAAGTTGAGATGGCTTACTGATAGATTTTTTTATATCCTGAACTATACTGTCGGGCAAACCTTCTTTCCATGACGGGTCGTCAAGGTGTTCCTGGTACCGGATATTGTAATTGTAGTTAAACAGACCTTCTACTGTGGGACACCAATATAATTTATTATTAGAGTTGCTAGTTCGTTCTTTTATTAATTGCATCACATCATCCGGATATTCAGGTGCGGCAGCAATACCTGTATGCTCAAAGCAATCTACCCCGGCTTTCAAGCCCCGGCGTATCTCTTCCGGACGGTGAGCATGGGCTACTACTTTAAGTTTGTTTTTATGTGCTTCGTCCACAATGGCAAATACCTCATCCATAGTCATTTGATCCTGGTCGATCAGTTTTATACAATCTACTCCTGCCTTAGCCAGCCGCTGCACTTTAGTCCTTGCATCTGCAACACCTTTTATACCCCAGCGAAAGTCTTCGGTACCCGGGTAAGGCTCATGTTGGAGAAACGGACCACTTACATAAAGTGTAGGACCTTCCAGCTTTCCCGCATTGATAGCATCTCTTACAGCAATAATATCTTCCAGCGGTGCTCCCAGATCTCTTGCGCTTGTTACACCTGCATGTAATAATTGTTTTGCAGAAGCAGGCATGATAATAGACCTGAAAACCGACGGATATTTTTTATCCCAATATGCATAATCGGAATGCCCGTTTATCATCAGGTGCACATGCATATCCCACAATCCCGGCAATACTGTCATTCCCTCGGTAGAAATAATTTCTGTTCCGGCAGAAATAGTTACTGTGCCTACCTGCCCTACTTTAATTATTTTACTTCCCTCAATAAGAACAACTGAATTTTTTAATGGCTCTCCACCAAATCCGTCAATGAGTGTGCCGCCGACAAGCGCTTTTTTATTTTGTGCAAATAAGAATAAACTGTGCAGGCAGCAGGCGAACAATAAAATTTTTTTCATGTGTAATAATTAAAGAGGAATCAATTTACACAAAATATCTATTTGCCATGTGTAAATTTAATTATGAAATAATTTATGAAATAACTCAAATACCAATTGACAATGGGTGATAAATTATCCTTGCTAAATCATAAATTTTTTAATTTAAAACTCCCGGCTGTAAAAGTTTCCATCCAGTTTTCTTCTTCTCATCCTCCACAATCTTTTTTACATCTGCCAATAATTTTTTTGCATCGTAAATAATTCCATTCTTAATAGTATACTTTACACCCCCGGCACGAATTATTTTATTATCAGCTGTTAACCTAATGGCGCCTGTACCATAAAGCACCTGTAAATTTTCTAACGGATTAGCATCAATGATTACTATATCAGCCAGCTTACCTGCTTCAACAGTACCCAGATCTTTTTCTTCTCCCAACGCCTGGGCTGCATACAAAGTTGCAGAACGAATTACTTCCAGAGGATGAAAACCAGCTTCACGCAAAAGTTCTAATTCACGGATATAACCGAAGCCATAGGTTTGATAAATATATCCATTATCGCTTCCTGCAGTTACCCTTCCACCACGGTTTTTATACTCATTAATAAAGGTCATCCAGAGGCGATAGTTTTCTTTCCATGCCACTTCCTGCTCTGTGCCCCAGTTGATCCAGTAAGAGCCGTGTGACTGGCGGCTTGGCTCATAAAATTTCCAGAGGGAAGGCAATGTATAATCCTCATGCCATTCGGCTCGTCTTGCTCTTTGCAGATCACGGTTGGCATCATAAATATTAAAAGTAGGATCGATAGTGAAATCAAGACTCAACAATTCATTCATCACTTTGTTCCAATGATCGCTGTAAGGTGGCGCTGCCTGCTTCCACAGTTTGCCTGCTTCTTCAAAGCGATTTTGTTCATTAGCATAATTGTAATTAAGGGGATAGTCTTGTATTGTTTTATCAGTGAACAGGGCTTCGGGTAAACCATACCAGTGTTCCATACTGGTTAATCCTGCACGGGCAGAGTTCAATACATTCCATCTTGCCACATCCATCTGTGCATGATGGCAGGCGGAGCGTAACCCTAGTTTTTTATTTTCTCTTATGGCAGCATCCATAATATCAGGTGGCGCTCCAAAAAATTTAATTCCATCTGCGCCTTTCCTGGCATTCTCTCTTACCCAATCAATTGCCTGCTTTGCTGAAGTAAGTGATTGCTTAACGCCTTGCCCAAAAGAAGTATAGGCAAATATCCTGGGAGCAGTAATTGAATCAACGGCACTTTTTCGTTTTTGATCAAGCACCCAGTCAAGTCCATTACCTGCAGATGGATCACGAATGGTAGTAATGCCATGAGCCATCCATAATTTAAATACATATTCAGCAGGAGTACCTTGCTCTTTACCGCCTATGTGACCATGCATATCAATAAAACCCGGGAGAGCAAACATTCCTTCTGCCTTTAATTCTTTGCCGCCATCTTTAAGCTTAGGTCTTCTCTCAGCATCAATGGGTACCCCGGGGCTGCCAACATTATTAATGGAAGTAATTCTGTTTTTTTCTATAACAATATCAACCGGGCCAATCGGCGGGGCACCGGTTCCATTAATAAGTGTTACGCCACGAATAATCAGTTGCGTCCATGGACCTTCTCCGTCTTTACGTTCGGGAGCTTTTTGAATTTGGGCATTAGTATTAATACAAAATAATAAGGAAATGCAAAACAGTAGTTTCATAAACCGTAATTAAATAGTAAAAAATGCGTAACAAAAATTGATAATCTACCTTGCTAACGGTCCTGTATTAAAACCTTTAGAGAGATCGAAACCTGCACCCACAGCGCCAACTACACATTCACCTCTTTTTAACCCCGCCCATTCTCTTATCTGGTACACCGGCTCAATACCTGTACAATGTGCGCCCATAAAATATTGTATGCCCCCCTTTTTCAATTGATCGGCTGTCCATTTAATTTGTTCATCAGGATTATTATATAAATGAAATCCGCCGATGGCTGTAAACACAGGAAGTTGTTTTAAATTGTTTTGAGCATGTGTAATGGTATTGATGATGCCTGAATGGCCGCAACCCGAAAGTAATACTAAACCTTTTTCTGTACGTATGATGAGAGACATGTCTTCAGGAAGATTATCTTCTACAATTTTACCTTCTGCATTTTTCTTTTTAGCATTGGGAGGATAATTCTTTTCAGGATGAACACGTGGCACATTGCCTGTAAGATAAATGCCCGGAAAGATTTCTTCAAAGTTTTTATGGAGTATTATTTTGCCGCCAGTTTTGGTATATACCAGTGAATCATTTTTACGGCTGTCATCATCCTCTCCTTTTGCTGAAACCCGGGTATCGAAAATTCCCGGAGCAACATGAGTTATCGATAAAGCATTTTTATTGATGTAGCTCATTTCCTTTCTCAGGGTAAGCCAGCCTTTGGTATGATCCCAATGATTGTGGCTAAGTATGAGATTCTGCACTTTAGAAAGATCGATGTTCATCTCTTTACAATTATCCAATACTGTTCTTTCGTGACTGCCTGCATCAAATAATATTTTTATTGAATCAGCTTCTATTAATGCAGAAAACCCCCACTCCCCCATACCTTGCTGGGCAAGCATTGTACTAAGTATGGTTATTTTTAAATCCTTAACTTTATGACTATCCTGTTGCGCTGTAAGCGTATCGCAAGCAATTACAAACATTGATAACAGCAAAAGTTTTTTCATTAATAATATTTTTGGGGTTGATTAAATGCTTTACATGTTTATTAAATCTTCTATTTCTTCATTGCTTTAAATTGTTTTTAATCTATTTAACTTTTTTCATCTCTCCCCTCTCTGAATAATTTTTTTTGTGCTGACAAAATATTGGTAGAAGCAGGATCACGAATATTTTTTTCATATAAATCTTTAATGCTTAAATTAAAAAAGAATCTTTCAATTAATAGTCTCGATGCAAATCAGGTAAATAAAAAACTAATAAATTTATTTTAAGCCCATGTCAATAATGATCGCACCAATTTTATCATCCAATTCTCTTTCTTTCACATCAAAATCTGCTGCATTATCAAGCTTTGTATTTACGCTGAAATAAAATTTTATTTTGGGTTCTGTTCCGCTTGGTCTTGCTGATATTTTAGTGCCATCTTCCAGTAGAAATTGCAACACATTGCTCTTAGGAAGGTCTATTTTCTTACTTTCTCCTGATTTTAAGTTAACATCTGTCTGGTTTTGATAATCAAGTGATTGAATGACGTCTGAGCCATTTATTTTTTGCGGTGGATTAGCTCTATAACCTTCCATCATATCAGCAATCTCTTTGGCGCCATTCATACCTTTTTTTGTTATAGAGATAAGGTCTTCTTTATACAAACCATATTGCACATACAACTCAATTAATTTATCAAAAAGCTTACGTCCCTTATCTTTTTCATAAGCTGTCATTTCACATATAAGCGCAACAGCGCTCACAGCATCTTTATCCCTTATCTTATCACCTGTCATCAAACCAAAACTTTCTTCACCGCCGATAATATAGTTTTCTTCACCTTCTTTTTCTTTTATTAGTTCTGCTATCCATTTAAAACCGGTAAGCACATTGTAGCAGGTAACGTTATTTTCTTTGGCTATCTTATCAATCATATCGGTGGTAACAATTGTTTTTATTACCATATCGTTTGGCTGAGCAATGCCTTTTGCCTTTCTTGCTTCTATCATATAATTAAAAGCAAGCAAGGCAGTTTGATTTCCGTTCATTAACACCCATTCATTTTTATGATTCTTAACCCCAATCCCTACCCTGTCAGCATCAGGATCTGTTCCCAATAAAATATCGGCATCCAGTGCTGTCGCCTTTTTTAATCCTATACTCATTGTCTCTCTTTCTTCAGGATTAGGATAATTTACTGTAGGAAAATTTCCATCCGGTGTTGCCTGTTCTTCAACAATATGAACGTTATCGAATCCATATTTTTTTAAAACCTGCGGCACCAGCATAATACCTGTTCCATGAATTGGGGTATAAACAATTTTTAGATCATGTTGCTTTTTACATACATCAGGATATACACTAAGACTTTTCACCATCTCCATATATTTTTCATCTACCTCTTTGCCAATTATGGTAATATTTTTTTCACCACCATTCCACTTTACATCAGCAAGGCTTTTTATTTTTTCCACTTCTATAATTACATTTTTATCATGCGGTGGAACCAATTGTGCACCATCATCCCAATAAGCTTTGTAGCCATTATATTCCTTAGGATTATGAGAAGCAGTGCAAACTACTCCCCCCTGGCAACCAAAATATCGAATAGCGAAACTAAGTTCAGGCGTTGGTCTCAGCGATTCAAAAAGATAAACTTTGATATCATTGGCAGCAAAAATATTGGCTACAATTTCTGCGAATTCACGGCTGTTGTTTCTGCTGTCGTGTGCTATAGCCACTTTTACTTCTTTAAAAGACTGCTTTAAATAATTTGCATAACCCTGCGTCGCCATGCCTACTGTATACCTGTTCATCCGGTTTGTTCCGACTCCCATAATGCCACGCAGCCCACCCGTACCAAACTCAAGCTCTTTATAGAAAGCATCTTCAAGATCTGCCGGATTTTGCTGCTGTAATTTTTTTATTTCATCCCGTGTAAACTCGTCGTATGATGGTGAGAGCCATTCATTAATTCTTTCCTGTGTTTTGGTATCCATATTTATTTATTTTAAGGCATGGAAGTTATTGAATTTTGATTATTTAAAACCTGAAACCATTTACTGCGTATTTTTATATGATGTTCCACTACTCTATGCGATCAACTATTACCTTAATTTTCCTGGCATATTCATCATTAAGTTATTCTCAGGATAGTTCACATTTAAAATATGATACTTCACATTATCAGCAAATAACCGCTGCAGGATATAAAATTTATCCTTACAATAAAAAACGGGTAAGACTTATGACTGCTGCAAATATTACAGGGTATGCAACCATCATGATCGGCTTAAATGCTGCATGGTATTCCAAATATCCGCGGAGTAGTTTTCATTTTTTTAATGATAACGCAGAATGGCTACAGGTAGATAAAGTTGGGCATGCATACGGCTCATATATTGAAAGCCGTTCCAGTAATGAACTATGGCGACAAACAGGAATTTCACGTAATAAGAGAATATGGATTAGTGGCTTAAGTGGAGTGGCTTTTGAAACTATAATTGAAACGCTGGATGGATTTTCAGCCGAACACGGCTGGAGTTGGGGAGATTTTGCTTCGAATATTATAGGATCAGCACTTTTTATAGGTCAGGAACTTGCCTGGGATGACCAGCGAATTAAATTAAAGTTTTCTTTTCACAAAAAAGATTATGGTCAACCGGATCTTAATGCAAGAGCCGATGAAATTTATGGGAAATCAGAATCAGAACGGTTTATAAAAGATTATAATGGGATAACCGATTGGGCAAGTGTTGACATAAAATCTTTTTTTCCTCGTGCTCCTGTGCCAAAATGGTTTGCGGTAGCATTTGGCTATGGAGCTGAAGGTTTATTTGGGGCAAGGAATAATATTGCAAAAGATAAATATGGCAGTATAACTTTTAACAGGAGTGATATAAAACGCTACCGGCAATGGTTTTTGTCTCCAGATATTGATCTTACTAAAATAAAAACTAATAAAAAAGGATTGCGGTTTTTGTTTACCGTTTTAAGTGCATTCAAATTTCCTGCGCCAAGCCTTGAGTTTTCCAACGGAAGCTTTAAAGGTCACTGGATACATTTCTAAAATTTGACATTTGAAAATTTAAATTTGAAATTTTGGCTACTATTAATCGTTTTGAAGATTTAGAAATTTGGCAAAAATCCAGAGAACTTTCTTTGAAGATTTTTAATCTTGCAAATAATTCCTTTTTCTCAAAAAAATTTTCGTTTTCGCGATCAATTAAAATCAGCAGCAGCATCGATAATGGATAATATAGCAGAAGGATTTGAACCCTCCAGTAGATTAGAATTCATCAATTTTCTGAGTATCTCTAAAGGTTCAGTCGGCGAAGTAAAATCACAATTGCATCGAGCTTTAGATCAGAAATATTGTGGCAGAGAAGAATTCGATATTTTATATAATGAATATAATAAATTAGCTGGTAACATAGCTGGCTTTATGGGTTACCTAAATAAATCTGACATCAAAGGACAGGAATTCAAAGATAGAAATTAACCATAGCCTATAATTTCAAATCAGAAATCTCAAATTAGAAATTTCTTATCTCTTTTTAAATTCACGTGCAACAAAATGAAAATGTTGGTGTATTTATAATAACATACTTAAGTAATTACTTTGGAACTTACTGCAAGCTTTTTTTATGATGACCTGGTAGAAAGGTGCAAACAAGGCAGCTCATTGAGTTTTAAGGAGCTTTACCTGCAATATGCCAAAGCTGTGTTTAACACAAGTCTGCGTATTGTAAATAATGTTACTGATGCTGAAGATATAGTACAGGAATCATTCATTGATGCTTTCAGAAATATTGAGGGTTTTAATTATCAGTCAACATTTGGAGCCTGGATAAAAAGAATCGTTATCAACAAATCAATCAATTTCCTGCGTAATAAAAAATTGAAATTGATTGACATAAATCAAACAAATATTAGTGAACCTGAAAATTATAAAGAGTTTGATGAAGCAGAGATTCAATTTAAAGTTGCAGAAATAAAAAAAGCAGTAAGCATGTTACCGGATGGATACCGGACAGTTTTTACGCTCAATGCATTTGAAGGTTATGATTATGAGGAAATAGCAGGAATATTAAACATATCATGCATCACCGCACGAACCCAGTATCATCGTGCCAGGAAACAATTAATTACTCATATAAAAATTAAATCATCATGAATCAGTTAGAACGTTTTATAAATAATAATCGTGAAGAATTTGATTCAGAAGAAATGAAAAATGCGTGGGAGAAAATTGAGTGTGATATCAAACAAAAAAACAATAAACATTTAAAGACGAGGTACCTTTTGTGGGCAGCGGCTGCATCTATTATAATATTTGTTTCCGGAGCAATTTTTTATACCCATATTTTTGGAAACAAAGATACCCCTGTCACTATACAACAACCTGTTGAAGTTCCTTCTGAAGAATTTACTGATGATGTGGACCCGGCATACACATTTCAAATGGATCAGTTTGCCCGATTAATAGTGCTTAAACAAAATGAGCTAAAACAAAATCAAAAAAAACAACCGGTTCTTTACAAACAATTTTTAAAAGATAACAACAGGCTTGATAGCTCTTATAATTATTTAAAATATGAATTATCATCCAACCCTAACAAAGAAATATTACTGGATGCAATGATTCAAAACTTACAATTAAAGCTTGATCTTTTAAACCGTCAACTACAAATCATTAAACAATCAAAACATAAAAAAACAGATAATGAAAAAACTATTTAACATCATAATATTATTTATTGCATTTAATGGATTACCGCCTGCTTATAGCCAGGATTCCAAGCAAGAGCCAAAATTTAAAAAACAAAAATCTTATACCAAGTCCTACAATGTTTCTTCAAGTGATAAAGTATCATTCAGTAACCAGTTTGGCGAAATGAAACTTATTACATGGGATAAAAATGAAGTTAAGGTTGATGTATCCATTACCGCTTCATCTGATGATGAAGCACGGGCACAAAAGATACTTGACAAAATATCAATAACTGATGAAAAAACTTCCGGTGAAGTAAGCTTTAAAACCAAATGGGCAAATGATAAGGATGACAATGTTGGGAGCAAAGAGAAAGGTAAAAACTACAATGAAGGAATGAAGATCAACTACACTATTTATCTTCCATCAGCAAATCCATTATATGCAAAAAACGAGTTTGGTCCTATGATCGTTCCTGACTATCGCGGTGAAGCAACGCTTGAAAGCCAGTTTGGTTCACTAACAACAGGAAAAATAACCAATGCAAAAAATATAAAGGTGGGATTTGGCAAAGCAGATATCGGGCAGATAAATAATGGCAAAGTAAATATTCAATATTCTACAGGAACTATTAAGAAACTGGTTGGAGATGTAGATGCAAAATTTCAATTCTGCAGTGCTATAAAAAGTAATGTAGATAACGATGTAAAAAGCCTTGATATTGACAATTCATATTCTACGCTGTATTTAGATCTTAGTAAAAATCTTTCTGCTTCATATAATATATCTACAAGTTATGGCTCATTTAAAAATAAGACTGATTTCAAAATTGATGGCGGTGGAGATGAGGGAAAGAGAAAAGATTATATGACCTCGAAATATTCAGGTACTTCAGGCAGTGGTGGAAATAAACTAACTGTGCACTCTTCCTTTGGTACCGTGATAGCCGGTCATGATCTGCAGGTTGATACTTCAAAGAAGAAGAAATCGGCGACTATCTAGATTAATAAAATCTCTGAGATTAATACCCAGGACCAACCGGGTATTTTTTTTGCCCATGATCTAATTTTAATATTCAAAAAATATCAGCAACTAAAAATCCTAAAGCATTCCACAAAATAAGTAGTTTGTAAAAGCTCTTTTCCTATTTATTAGCAGGCCACTATGCAGCATTCGCACATATGGTTGGAGGCATTTTGTTGGCGCTGGGTTTATTTACACGCCTTGCATGCCTTATTCAAATACCTGTATTGCTGGGGGCTATTATATTTGTTAATATCAGCAGGGATATGCTACGTCCATATTCAGAATTGATCCTTTCTATTTTAATATTGCTCTTACTTATTTATTTCTTGATCGCAGGCAATGGTCCATGGTCATTTAAAATTGCCGAAGAGGAAGATAAAAGTAAACGCCACCAGGGATAAAGCCCTGTCCCCCGAAGGTGGAACTTAAAGTGAAGGTCGTCTAGATTCTTTGCACTAATTAAATTTAGATATTTTTTCTCCGTTCCCTTCAAGAAGGGATTAAGTAAAATCTTTAAATTACCCATTGTTTTTAGGGACGGGCTTTGCAATTCAATTTCCTAATTCGTGTTTATATTCGTGAAATGCAAATTATCCAGCAAATATTATTTCTCCTGCTGACCTTCACTGCTGTTTGGCTATTTACAAAAAAAGCAAAGGAGATCCGCAGAAATATTTTATTAGGCGTTGATGAGAACCTTCGTGACCGTCCTGCGGAGCGATGGAAAAATCTCCTTCTTCTCGCATTAGGTCAAAAGAAAATGTTTCGCTATCCATTGGTAGCTTTTATGCATTTTATTATTTATGCAGGTTTTATCATTATCAATATCGAAGTTTTGGAAATTGCCCTTGATGGAATTTTCGGTACACACAGAATGTTTGCCGGAACCTTAGGTATTTTGTATTCTTTTTTAATAAATTTTTTTGAAATTTTAGCGATTGGTGTTCTTACCGTTTGTGTTGTTTTTTTAGCCAGAAGAAATATTTTAAAGCTTAAGCGCTTTATGAAACATGATCTGGATGGATGGCCAAGAAGTGATGCTAACTATATACTGGTAACAGAAATAATTTTGATGGCATTATTTCTTACATGGAATTCTGCTGACAGAGCTTTGCAATTACAGGGCAACGTACATTATGCTGATCATGGCAATTTTCTTTTATCAGGATTGATTGCACCTTCTTTACAACATCTTTCACCATCAACATTGATTGGCATTGAGCGTACATGCTGGTGGCTGCACATCGCAGGTATTTTTGCTTTCTTAAATTATCTTCCTTACAGTAAACATCTTCATATTTTGCTGGCTTTTCCAAATGCATATTATGGAAAATTAGAACCCAAAGGCAAGATGGAGAATATGCAGAATATACAGAACGAAGTTACTTATATGTTCAAGCCTGAACTGGCTCCTGCAGCGGGTGAAGAGCAGGCACATAAGTTTGGTGCTAAAGATATTTTTGACCTTAGCTGGAAAAATTTATTGGATGCTTACAGCTGTACAGAATGCGGAAGATGCACAGTTGCATGTCCTGCAAATAAAACGGGCAAGCTTTTAAATCCCCGTAAAATAATGATGGATACACGTGACAGGATGGAAGAAGTGGGAAGAAATATTAATGCCAATAAAACCTTTGCTCCCGATAATAGAACATTGCTCCACGATTATATTACCTCCGAAGAACTACGTGCCTGCACCACCTGCAATGCCTGCGTGGAAGAATGCCCTGTAAGCATTGACCCTTTGGATATTATTTTGGAATTGCGCCGCTCACTGGTGATGGAAGAAAGCAATGCCCCCGCAGAATGGAATGCCATGTTCAGCAATGTTGAAAATAATTTTGCTCCCTGGAAGTTTAGTCCCGATGAAAGAGATAAATGGGCAGGGGAGTTGAGAGCGGAGAGTTAAGAGTTATCAAAGCCTTACGGAGCGTTACAAATTCCATATACCGGATAAATCAGAAGAAAAAATGTTTAGAATATAAAGACTTACTTGAGATTCAAAATACATAAAATGAAAAAAATAATCTTTGCACTACTAGTATTGTTTTCACTAAGTGTGTTCAGTCAAACAGCTTCTACTATAAAAGAAATAAAGGTGAACGAACAGCGTATTGAAAGCCGCATTGTTGAATTAGCCAAATTTGGCAAAGACAACTTAGGCAAAGGCTATAGAATTGCTTTTACAAAGGGCGATTTAGATGGTAGAGCCTGGTTTATTGGGTTGATGAAAAAAGCAGGACTTGAAGTAACCATTGATTTTGCCGGTAACATCATTGGTAAAAGAAAAGGCAAAAATCATTCACTAAAACCAATCGCATTCGGTTCACATATTGATATGGTTCCCGATGGTGGCAACTACGATGGTGCTGTGGGTTCTGTTGGTGCATTGGAAATTATTGAAGTGCTGAATGAAAACAAAATTGTTACACGGCATCCCCTGGAAGTAATTATTTTTTCCAATGAAGAAGGTGGTACAGTCGGCAGTATGGCCATGGTCGGGCATTTAACGGCCAAAGGATTGAAAGAGGTGAGTCAAAGTGGACTCACCATAGCAGATGGCATTAAAGCAATTAATGGTAGGCCTGATAGCATTCAGTTTGGCATTAGAAAAAAAGGAGATATCAAAGCATTTTTAGAATTGCATATAGAACAGGGCGGGATTTTAGAAAAAGAAAATATTAAGATTGGTGTGGTGGAAGGCATTGTTGGCATAATACATTGGGAAGTAACGGTGGATGGCTTTGCTAATCATGCCGGCACTACGCCTATGAATATGCGAAAGGATGCATTGTTGACTGCATCAAAATTAATTGTTGCCGTAAATGAAGTCATTAACAGTTATGAAGGAAAACAGGTAGGAACCATTGGCAAAATTGCAGCATTTCCGGGTGCATATAACGTGATTCCAGGTAAGGTTAAATTGGGATTAGAAATAAGAGACCTGTCGTATGAAAAAATATGGAAGCTGTTTCGTGATATTGAAAAGAAAGGAGTAAACATTGCTTCTTCGTCAGGTACAACTATTTCTTTTGAGCATCAGCCCAATGAATCAAAACCTGCCTTAACTGATAAAATGTTACAACAAAAAATTGTAGCTTCTGCAAAAGCATTGGGCTTTACAACTAAGTTCATGCAAAGTGGTGCCGGGCACGATTCGCAGGAGATGGCATTGATTGCTCCTGTAGCAATGATTTTTGTTCCGAGTGTGAATGGCATCAGTCATTCGCCAAAAGAATTTACAAAAGCAGTTGATATGGCCAATGGAGCAAATGTGTTGTTGCAAACGATACTGGCTATTGATAAAGAATAAAGCTCAGTTGATAATTCTGGTTTCCCATTAGGGTCTTCAGAGCAGAGCAAGTGAGCAAGCTTGAGACTCTGATGAATGACTTATTTTTCAGCAGCAAAGCCTCATACCGTTTCAAGCTCACATGAAAACCTGACTGGGGACACATTGAATAATAATAAAAAACATTGGCGAACTGAAAATTATTCTGTTTGTCGATACAACCACTTCCTGTAAATTTCATTTCTATATTTCAAAAAACTAATAGGATTTATTTTATCTTCATTTACAATTAAACCGAACTTTCTAAATTCACATGTTTTATAACTGATTAAACATACATGTCATCACGTAGAAATTTCTTACACAATTCTGCAGCCCTTGCCGGCGGCAGCTTATTAGTATCAGCTTTAGAGAATAAAGCTTTTGCAATTTTTAAAACCCGCCTTGCTCCCAGTGATCAATTAAATATTGGTGCCATTGGAATAAAAGGAATGGGCTGGGCAGATGTAACCGCGGCGGTAAAAATTCCGGGTGTTAATCTTGTTGCATTATGCGATGTAGATAAGAATGTTTTAGACCTACGAATGGGTGATCTGGTTAAGCTTAATGTAGATTACCACAAAGTAAAAACATACAGCGATTACCGCCAGTTGCTCGATCAAAAAGATATTGATGCTGTAATAATAGGAACACCTGATCACTGGCATGCGCTGATGATGATGAATGCCTGTGAAGCCGGTAAAGATGTGTACTGCGAAAAACCAGTTGGCAATTCTATCGGCGAATGCCGTGCAATGGTAAGCGCTCAGGAACGCTATAAAAGAGCTGTTCAGTCCGGCCAGTGGCAGCGTAGTCAGCAGCATTTTAAAGATGCTGTAAATTTTGCACAGAGCGGGCAATTAGGTAATATAAGAACAGTTAAGGTTTGGTGCTACCAGGGATGGATGAAGCCCGGACCTGTTGTTCCAAATACGGCTCCGCCACCAGGTGTGGATTATACAAAATGGTTAGGTCCTGCACCACTGCGTCCTTTCAATGCCAGCCGTTTTCATTTTAATTTTCGTTGGTTCTGGGATTATGCAGGGGGATTAATGACAGACTGGGGTGTGCATTTAATAGATTATGGTTTACTGGGAATGAACTCGCCTATACCTAAGTC
>JBPCQG010000210.1:0-21875 GCA_050998315.1 Chitinophagaceae bacterium | reverse complement strand
CCTTTCGCCTCCCCTATTGAAGAAAGTGTTTTTAATTTTTGAGTTGCATCTACTGCATTACTTACCAGCTCACGAATAAAGATTTCGTGATCACTGTAAAGGAATTTTTTAATTATCGGGAAAATGTTTTCCGTCTGAACCCTGATACTGCCTTTTTGCATATAAATAATTTTCTCTGCAAATTTCAAATAAAGTGCCACAATAATTTTGCTGACAGGATGGCAACATAAAGGTTACCTCTGTAGAAAACTTTTTAAAGAATTAGAAATGATATTATCTTAAAACAAGTAGATAAAGTAACTTGCATCTCCATTCCTATTTTATAGCCATCCCCTTTATTTGATTGTTAAATGCTAACTATAAATACAAAAAAATTACTTGCCAAACAATGTTATCTTAATTTGTCTTATTTATTATTCTCATAAACTTTATTAATTAATAAATTTCTATATGAAAAAAACATATACCCTTATACTTTTACTTTGTGCATTTTCAGCAAAATCCCAGGTTGTAATTAATGAAGTTTATGGCGGGGGCGGTAATAGTGGTGCTACTTACAAAAATGATTTTATTGAATTATATAATAATAGTTCTGCTGCAGTAAGCCTCACAGGCTGGTCAGTTCAATATGCCAGTTCCACAGGCACTACATGGCAAGTAACAGTTTTAAGCGGCAGCATTCCTGCAAATGGACATTATTTGGTTCAGGAAGCTGCGGGAGCCGGTGGTACAACCAATTTACCTACACCTGATGCAACAGGCTCAATCGCAATGAGCGGCACTGCCGGTAAAGTAATATTATGCAATGCTACTACTGCACAAACCGGGGCAAACCCTGTTGGCACACAAATTATAGATAAAGTTGGCTATGGCGCAGGCACAAATGGTTTTGAGGGTGCAGGACCAACAGCTACATTAACCAATACAACATCTGCCCAAAGAAACCCGGAGGGATTTGACAGCAATAATAATAATACAGATTTTGCAACAAGCCCTCCAAGCCCGGCAAATGCCAGCGGGGGTGCAGATGTAACACCTCCATCAATACCAACTTTACTACCTTCAAATAACGCAACTAATGTATCCACTTCATTCCCGGCAGCTATTACGTTTAGTAAATCAATTCAAAAGGGAGCAGCCGGAACAATAACTATAAAGAAACTTGCTGATAATAGTATAATACAAACCATAAATACTACTAATGCAACTGTAATAGTTTCCGGCAGTTCAGTAACATTTGATGTTAACTCTTTAGCATTTAATACTACCTATTATGTTGAGATATCAAATGGCGCATTCAAAGATCTCTCAAATAACAATTTTGCAGGTATAACGGGTAATACCACCTGGAGATTTACTACTTCTGCAACGCCACCTGCAGGAATATTAGGAGCAACCTACAGCTTTAGTACATGTAGTGCCGGATTGCCTGATGGCTTTTCCCAGTATAATGTTTTAGGTGATCAAAAATGGGGGTGTACCACATTTGGAAGAGATGCTGCAAATCTGCCATCAGGCAGTGCTCCAAATGGTGTACAGATAAATGGTTTTTTAGTAACGAATATTCCAAATGAGGATTGGCTTATTACACCTTCCTTTAATCTTACAGGTACTGCATTTCCTCTACTTTCTTTCTGGAGCAGAACTGCTTTTAACGGAGCACCTCTTCAATTAAAAACTTCAACTGATTATCCAGGTACCGGAGATCCACGAAATTATACCTGGACTGATTTAAACGGACGTTTTCCTAATCAAACTTCAGATGTTTGGACATTATCCGGAAATATTAATCTTTCTCCATTTAAGCAATCTTCTGTTTTCATAGCATTTGTTTACACATCAAGCGGTGATGATGGTGCAAGATGGACTTTAGATGATATTAAAATTGAGAATTCAGCAACACCGCCACCACCTGCACTTTCAGTTAATTCAACTGATATGCAATTTACATTTGTTGCCAGCGGATCAACAGCTGACAAAACTTTTACATTCATAGGTAATGACCTCACGGCAGATGTAACCCTCACTTCAACAGGTACATACCTGTTATCAAAAGATGGAACTACATTTAGTTCGTCAATTACTTATTCTGTTGCAGAAGCAAATAATATATCCAAAAATGTATTTGTACGTTTTGCGCCAACCCAATCTAATCAGGATTATACAGGTACGGTTACTATTGCAACATCTCCCTTATCAGCTATCGTAAATTTAAAAGGAACCAGTATTGATCCGGCTACAACTTTAGAAGTAGTGAACTGGAATGTGGAGTGGTTTGGAAGCACATCATTCGGTCCAACTAATGATAATCTGCAAGAACAAAATGCGAAAACCATCTTACAAAATATAGGAGCAGATATATATGGTTTGGTAGAAGTTGTAGATGAAGCAAGGCTTGCACGAGTAGTAAGCCAAATGCCGGGATACAGTTATATTATTGGCAATTATGGTTCCCATGTAAATCCTCCTGCGCCAACAGGTGGTCCTGTATCAGAGGCACAGAAAGAAGCTTTTGTTTATAAAACATCAATGTTCAGCAACGTTACAACACGACCGTTGATCAACAATCAAAATATTTCAAGCACATCATATAATAACTGGGCAAGCGGAAGGTATCCCTTTTTGATGACCGCGGATGTAACACTTAATTGTGTAACGAAAAAAATTAATTTTGTTTTGATCCATGCAAAAGCTAACACTTCGCCAACAGCAACATCTTATGCACGCAGGCAGGCATCTGCGAACGAATTACATGATACACTTATAACTTATTTTCCTAACGATAACATAATTATATTTGGTGATTTTAATGATGATCTTGACCGGTCAATTACTGCAGGTTTTACTACAACATCGTACAGTTCGTTTACAACAGATAATGCAAATTTCTTTTCACCAACATTAGCGCTAAGCCTCGCCGGAAAAAAATCAACAGTATCTTATAATGATGTAATTGATCATGTTTTGTTATCTAATGAGTTACAGCCTTTTTATCTGCCATCCACAGCAAATATTTTAACTGATGTTGCTTCTTTGGTTAGTAACTACGGTAAAACTACAACTGATCACTATCCTGTTTTTACCCGCTATCAATTTAAAAATACCACCCCCCCGGTAATTGCATCATGTCCAACAATTCCTGCATTTTGTGCAAATAATAATAATACTTATACAATACCTGCAATTACTGCAACAGATGATTGTGAAATTGTAAATTATAGCTATACAATTACCGGAGCAACCCAAAGAAGTGGCAGCTCTAATAATGCCTCCGGAATCTATAATGCAGGCACAAGTACAATTACATGGACAGTTACCGATGACTTTGCAAATGCAGCTACTTGCCAAACAACAGTTACAGTTAATTCAAATCCGGTAGTTACAATTCCTGATGCTTATGCAATTACTTCGGGAGTGTTGCTTAATACGGTATACTTAGGCTATAGCCCGGCTGCAAGTATTACTCTTATAGCAAATGTAAGTGGAGGTAGTCCGGCTTATTCTTATAATTGGTCTAATGGATCTATTTCTTCGTCTACAACGGTTAGTCCTACTGCAAATACTACTTATAATCTTACTGTTACAGACGCAAACGGCTGTAAGGCTTCTGCTTCCAAAAACATTGATGTAAAAGATATCAGAGGCACCAAAAACAATAAGAACATTACTATATGCCATAAAACAAAACAGGAAACTAATACAATAGAAGTTAATCAGAATGCTGTTCACGCACATCTGGCACATGGCGATTTCCTTGGTACATGTACGGCACCAAACATTCTTACCTTACTTAGAATTACCGCTTCTCCTAACCCTGCTACGAGTTATTTTATTATTACTGCTGAGGGTGGAGATGTCTCTGAAAAAATTAGGGTAACGGTCTCAAATGTTATGGGGAAAGTTATATACCAGGAAGATAATTTATTCACTAAATCATTTAGGCTTGGAGCAAATTATTTGCCGGGACTTTATTTTATTCAGGCTATCCAGGGAAATCAAAAAGCGTCGTTGGTTCTTGTTAAACCGGGGCCATAATAATTCTTGATTTATTACTAATAAATAGAGCGGAGTGTAGCCGCTCTTTTTATCAACAATGGATAGTTACCTAATTTTCTGATTTAACAGACCCGCTGCCTGTCTTTCGAATTTCGGGAGAAGGTGGGTTACCGCTGTAATAAATATCCCCGCTGCCGGTAATCTTTGCAAGTAAGTGAACACTTGCAAAAACATGTGCAGTGCCGCTTCCGGTAACACTCACCGTGGTATTTTCACTTAACAATTTATTACACTTAATATCACCGCTGCCACTTATACTGCTATTAAAATCCTTAGTTCTTCCCCGTAAATTTATAGTTCCTGATCCGCTAACATCAGCAACAATCGATGGGGCATCAATATTCGCATCAATACCTCCTGAACCCGAAACTTTTATTTCAATTTTATCAGCATCTGTTAAAGTGCCTTTTGAAATAATGCTGCCAGAACCTGAAACAAATAGTCTTGCTAAAGAAGGTGCGCTCACATACACTTTTGCATTTATATTATGGTACATCAGACGGGATTTAAGATGCACATCGAGCATCCCATTCTCCACTTTAGTAATTATATATGGAACAATATTATCATCAGCTTCAATTTTTACAAATTGCCTTTCATCATTCATAACTTCAATATCTATAGAGCCCGAAGTTTTTACACCTTCAAATGGATTTAGATTTCTTGTTTGCGTTACAATATTTCCGCTGCCTGTTATTGAATGGCACGAACACAAAATTATGGCTGATGAAATTGCAGTTAATAGTCGGTTCATAAAACAGTTTTAAATAAAGCTATGAATTAAATCGCTGTAACTTCGCAGCCAATGGCAGAAAAAGTTTTGATCCTTGATTTCGGCTCTCAATATACTCAACTGATTGCCCGGGCCGTTAGGGAAGCAAATGTGTATTGTGAGATTATCCCTTTTAATAAAAAATTTGAGTTTGATAACTTAAAGGGTATTATTCTTTCCGGTTCTCCTTTTTCAGTTAATGACGAATTTGCGCCTGTTGCGGAAATAAAAAAACTGGCAGAAAAATTACCTGTATTGGGTATTTGCTATGGAGCACAACTTATAGTAAAAGAATTAGGAGGCACTGTAGAAGTTAGTGATAAAAGAGAATATGGACGTGCCATTTTAAAAATCTCATTG
The DNA here is from genome assembly GCA_050998315.1 of Chitinophagaceae bacterium. Classification (GTDB taxonomy): domain Bacteria; phylum Bacteroidota; class Bacteroidia; order Chitinophagales; family Chitinophagaceae; genus Ginsengibacter. Next base: position 16,687 of record JBPCQG010000210.1, on the reverse strand, counting down.
GAAGATCCTTTGCTAAAAGACCTTCCTGAAACTTCAAATGTGTGGATGAGCCATGCGGACACAATAAAAAAACTACCCGATGAGTTTGAAATATTAGGAACTACCCAAAGTATTCCTGTTGCTGCCTTTAAAACTACCAACTCAAATCATACAATCTATGGCTTGCAGTTTCATCCGGAGGTATACCACTCTGCTGAAGGCAAAAAAATAATAAAGAATTTTTTAGTGGATATATGCGGTTGCAAGCAGGATTGGACGCCTGCTCATTTCATCACTGATACCATTGTTAATTTAAAAAAACAGATTGGCGATAAAAAAGTTATAATGGCATTAAGTGGCGGCGTTGATTCCACCGTTGCGGCTATTTTAATTCATAAAGCAATTGGTAAAAATCTTTTTGGAATTTTTGTTGACAATGGACTCTTAAGAAAAGATGAATTTGAACAGGTATTATCTACCTGCAAAAATTTAGGATTAAATATTAAAGGTGTAGATGCTAAAGATCATTTTTATGCCAGGCTTGCCGGCAAAATTTTGCCTGAAGAGAAAAGAAAGGCGATCGGAAAAAGCTTTATAGAGGTTTTTGATAAAGAGGCTCATAAAATTACAGGAATTGATTTCTTAGCACAGGGAACAATCTATCCGGATGTAATAGAATCCGTTTCAGTTCATGGTCCGTCTGTAACCATTAAATCGCATCATAATGTTGGGGGGCTTCCGGCAGTAATGAATTTGCAACTGGTAGAACCATTGCGATCGCTCTTTAAAGATGAAGTGAGAAAAGTTGGAAAAGAATTAGGAATTCCGGATGAACTATTATCACGGCATCCCTTTCCCGGACCCGGTTTAGCCATCAGAATTTTAGGTGAAGTAACAGAGGAAAAGGTACAATTGTTGCAACTGGCAGATGCGATATTTACCAATGGTTTGCGAAAACATAATTTATATGCAACTGTTTGGCAGGCAGGAACAATCTTGTTACCTGTAAAAAGTGTTGGCGTGATGGGTGATGAGAGGACGTATGAATTTACCGTTGCATTAAGAGCAGTAACTTCAGTTGATGGGATGACTGCAGACTGGGCGCATTTGCCTTATGAATTTCTTGCAGAAATATCCAATGAAATTATTAATAATGTAAGAGGAATAAACCGTGTGGTGTATGATATAAGCAGTAAACCACCTGCAACAATTGAATGGGAATAAAATTTGTTAGTTAATCAACAGCATGATAAATATGAAGAAATTATTTTTAAGTTTTACGGTAATATTATTTCTTATTGGTAATCAAAATTTATTTGCACAGGATACTATTAACATTAATCAGAAGGTATATAAGGTTGGGATTTTTGCTCCGCTTTATCTTGATTCAGTATTCACAAATTCTAAACTTCGTTCGGAAAAAACTTTACCAAAATTTATTATGCCTGCCCTGGATTTTGTCCAGGGTGCAGAAATTGCATTTGATACTTTATCATTATATAATGAGCGGGTTGAAGGTTTTATTTACGATACCAAATCTTTTTCACAACCTATCCCATGGCTTCTGCAGAACAGATTATTAGACAGTCTTGACCTGATAATTGGTTCGGTAAGAGATGCAGATTTTAAACAGTTATCCGATTTTTCTTTAAAAAGAAATATTCCATTTATCTCCTCAACCTATCCTAATGATGGTGGTGTAACTAACAACCCTAACCTCATCATCATGAATTCAACACTAAAGGCTCACTGTGAAGGCATATATAGTTACATTTTACAAAACCATGGTACAGATAAAATTATTCTTATAAAAAAACCAGGAGCCCAGGAAGAAAAAATAATTTCTTATTTTAAAATGCTGAATGAGCAGGAAGGAAAGCCATTATTAAATATTCAAACAGTACATATTGATAGTACCATAACACCCTATTTTTTAAAAATGAGGTTAGATAGTACAAAGCGTACCGTAATTATTGCAGGAAGCCTTGATGAGTCTTTTGCAAAAACTGTAACTGATGCATGTTATGCAGTTCGCAAAAATTTTCCACTAATTCTCATCGGCATGCCTAGCTGGGATGGCTTTAAAATCTTTTATGCTAAAAATGCTTACAAAGATTTCCCGGTTCATTTCACTACGCCTTATTACAATTCAAAAACTAGTTGGTTTAATACCATATTAACCAATGAATATTTTAGTCGTTATAAAGCGAAGCCATCGGATATGGCATACAAGGGCTTTGAAACAACTTACATGTTTACAAAACTTTTATTAAAATACCCAACAGATTTTTTATCACATCTCAATGATAAATCGCTTAATATTTTTAATGAATTTAATTTTAGACCGGTGTATTTTAAAAAGAATGCCGGCACTCCTGATTACCAGGAGAACAAACATTTATACGTTATGCGTATTTTAAATGGTGAGTTAACACGTGAGTGGTAATTTTTCAATGACGTTTGATTTTCATGATCCCGCGTTTGCAGGATGCTCCCACTCGTTCTTTGGCATTATATATCAGCAAATAAATGAACCTTATAAGTTTTACAGATAAAGGACTGTTTTGTCAACAGGGTGATTTTTATATTGACCCGTGGAAGCCTGTAAACAGAGCGGTTATCACCCATGCACATAGTGACCATGCCTACTTTGGCCATAAATATTATTTGTGCCATCATCATACAAAACCAATATTGCAACTTCGGCTTGGTGATAACAATTATCAAAGTATTGAGTGGGGAGAAACAATAACTATGAATGGAGTAAAAGTATCATTGCATCCTGCCGGGCATATAATTGGATCATCACAAGTTAGGGTTGAATACAATGGAGAAGTATGGGTTGTAAGTGGTGATTATAAAACAGAAGAGGACGGGTTAAGTGGAAAATTTGAGCCCATAAAATGTAACACCTTCATTACTGAATCAACATTTGGATTACCTATTTACAAATGGAAGCCACAACAGGAAATTTTTGAGAATATAATAAACTGGATTACCAGGAATAAAGAGAATGGTAAAACAAGTGTGTTACTTGCATATAGTCTTGGTAAAGCGCAAAGGGTATTGCAAAACATTAAAGAAACAACACAAACCATATTTGCACATGGAGCCATTTTTAATACACAACAAACTTTGATAAATGCCGGTTGGAAAATACCTGAAGTTGTAAGAATAACACCTGAAACACCGAAAGAACTTTTGAAAGGAGCAGTTGTAATTGCACCACCAAGCGCAGATGGAACTCCATGGATGAAAAAATTTTCACCTTACTCTGTAGGGGTTTGCAGCGGGTGGATGCAGGTAAGAGGAAATGCAAGAAGGCGAAATGTAGATGCAGGTTTTGCATTAAGTGATCATGCAGATTGGAATGGATTATTGCAAAGTATTAAAGCAACCGGGGGAGAAAGAGTTTTTGTAACGCATGGATTTCAGTCTGCATTTAGCCGTTATTTAAATGAAGAAGGCATTGCAATTGCTGCAGAAGTTAAAACAGAATATGGAACTGAAGATGAAGATGCACCAAAGCAGGAAACTGATGAAAACAAAGAATAATAATGACCGAAACAGAACACATAAATAATGAAGAAAGCATTGTTCTACAATCCGGCGGACTGGCAATGTTTGCTGCATTAGTAATACAAATAAGTTCATCAACAAAAACAAATGATAAACTTGAATCTCTGGCAGAATATTTCACATTGGCAGATGATAAAGACAAAGTTTGGGTGATAGCAATCTTTTCAGGCAGGCGACCAAAGCGGATTGTAAATTCAAGGTTACTTGCAGAATGGTGTACAACGCTTGCAAACCTTCCTTCATGGCTTTTTTTAGAATGTTATAGCACAGTTGGCGACCTTGGTGAAACAATTGCTTTGTTATTACCAGACCCATTAACCAAAAATGGCAACAGGAAAAGTCTATCCTATTTTTTAGAGAAATTTATTGAAATAGAAAAGCAGGATGAATTAATTAGAAAACAATTTATTCTTGATAGCTGGGAGCAAATGAACCATGCGGAGAGATTTGTTTTCAATAAACTCATCACAGGAAGTTTTAGAATTGGCGTTTCGCAAAAAATAATAGTAAATGCTTTATCTAAAGTGGTTGATCTTTCCTCATCAATAATTGCCCATCGAATAAGTGGAAACTGGGATCCTTCAACTACATCTTTTTCAAACCTGTTGAGCACAGACGTTCACAATGTGGATCATTCAAAGCCTTATCCCTTCTATCTTGCGTATGCACTGGAAGATGAGCCTGCATCTTTAGGTGAGCCCAACGAATGGCAGGCAGAATGGAAGTGGGATGGCATTCGTGGACAAATCATCAAAAGAAATAATGAATTATTTGTCTGGAGCCGGGGTGAAGAATAATGACTGACAAGTTTCCCGAATACTTTATTTTAAAAGATCTGTTACCGGATGGAATTGTTTTAGATGGAGAGATCATAGCATTTAAAAGTTCGGTAGCCTCCCCTGCCGGGGGAGCCCGCCCGGATGATACGTTCGGACGGGGTTTGGAGGGGGCTCCCATGCCATTCGCTGCACTACAAACAAGAATTGGAAGAAAAAATATCACCAAAAAACAATTACAGGAAGCGCCTATTTGTTTTTTTGTTTATGATCTTATTGAATTTAATGGTGAAGACTGGAGAGAGAAAACATTGATGGAAAGAAGAAATAAAATGGAAGAAGTACTGCAAAACATTCACAACAATTCTATTCAGCTATCTCCAATAATTGATTTCAGCAAATGGGATGATCTTGCAGAGTTGAGAAAAACTTCCAGGGAAATGAACAGTGAAGGCATCATGCTTAAAAGAAAAAATTCTGTTTACAAAGTGGGAAGAAAGAGAGGGGATTGGTGGAAATGGAAAATTGATGCTCTCACCATTGATTGTGTTATGATATACGCACAAAAAGGAAGCGGACGCAGAAGTAATTTGTATACCGACTACACTTTCGCTGTAAGAGATGGAGATAAACTGGTAGCTTTTACAAAAGCATATTCAGGATTAACTGATAAAGAATTTGCACAGGTTGATAATTTTGTAAAAAGAAATTCTATTGAAAAATTCGGACCGGTAAGGACGGTAAAGCCTGAGCTTGTATTTGAGATTGCCTTTGAAGGTATTGCGGCAAGCAATCGACACAAAAGTGGTGTGGCACTTCGTTTTCCAAGAATGAGCCGGTGGAGAAAAGATAAAAAAGTTGACGAAATAAATACTATTGACGATCTGAAAGTTATGCTGAATATGTATGGGAAGTAGTGCAGCTATTTTTGTTACTCCCATTGCATTTTTATTCTTAATTTAATAACATGAAGCGGTTATTGGTTATAAGCATTTTAATTGTCAGTTGTTTTTTATTTGCTTATACAATTGAGCAAAAGAATGATGAACCGGTTCCAATCCCCCAATCGAAGCAAAGAAGTGGTGATGCCGCAAAAGGCTACCAATATTTAATTACAGGTGATTATCTCAAAAGCGGAATACCTTATTCATTGTTCAAACTTTCTTTTAAAAATGACAGTAACGATCTGCAGAGAGATGGCCTTAATAAAAATTTATCATATGCATACAAGGCAGTTAAAGCAAAAAATGGTGAAGCAGTTGTTGCGCCAAATTGCCTGCAATGTCATGCACAGTTTTTTGATGGAAAACTGATCGTCGGTTTGGGCAACAGCTTTTCTGACTTTACCATAACAGAGGCAGTTATGCATTAATAGCAGAAAAAATGTTACTGAGAAATCCGGATAGCAAAGCAAAGTATGAGGCTGCAAAAAGTTTTTTTGATGCAATTAAAGCAGTGTCGCCTACCCTTTTGGTTAGCACAAAAGGACTTAACCTGGCAGATCATCTTGCTGCGGCTTTAGTTGCTCACCGCGATCCTGTAACTTTTAAATGGAATGATACTGCATCCATGAAAATCCCTGCAGCAGCAGTTGCAACTGATGTTCCGCCATTGTGGTTATTGAAGAAAAAGAATGCAATGTTTTATAACGGTTTTGGTCGTGGTGACTTTGGTAGATTCTTGATGGCGTCAAATCTTTTAACTGTTACTGACACATCTGAAGCAAGGGAAGTTGACAGTCACTTTAATGATGTGCTGGCTTATATTTTCAGCATTCAACCTCCCCCGTATCCCAAGCCAGTTGACACAAAATTAGCAAACGAAGGAAAGGCAATTTTTATTAACACTTGTGCTGAGTGTCATGGTACATATGATAAAGATGGTACGTATCCAAACCTGCTCATACCGGCATCAATTATTCAAACTGATCCGTTGTTGTATTCATCAAATTATTCTGCTCCGCAATTTGTAACCTGGTTCAATAAAAGCTGGTTCATAATGGGTGATCATCCTGCAAAGCTGGTTCCTTTTAAAGGATACATCGCACCGCCCCTGGATGGCATTTGGATCACATCTCCATATTTTCATAATGGCTCTGTGCCCGACCTGGAATCCGTTTTAAACAGCAGGAGACGTCCCAAATACTGGACAAGAAATTTTAACGATCCTGTTTATGATTATGAAAAAAATGGATGGACATACACAGAAAAGGATGCACCCGGAGGCTCAGACACTTATAACACAACCGTTACAGGTTTTGGAAACAAGGGTCATTATTTTGGTGATAAGCTAACAGATAAAGAAAGAAAAGCAGTAATTGAATATTTGAAAACGTTATAGTTACTTTTCAAAATTTAGTTATTGTAACTTTGAAATATGACTAAAGAAACCATAATTGAATTGTTAAGAAAGGATTTGCCTTATTTGAAAAATACCTTTGGAGTTCAAACTATTGGTTTGTTTGGCTCATATTCAAAAAATGAGAATACCAACAATAGTGATCTTGATTTTTTTGTAGAAGTTGATAAACCTTTAGCAAAAAATTATTTCGGTCTTTGGAATTATCTAGAGAAAAAATTCAATAATAAAATTGACTTAATAAGAAAGGGACCGCATTTAAGAGAGAAATTTTTAAAAACTGTGGAGAAAGAAATTATATATGCATGAATTTATAATTGACAAATGCGAACTCATATCTGAATCAATTTCTGCAATTGAAAACTATTTACAGGGAATAAATACTGCTGAAGATTTCAAAAAATCCTTGACTGGTGAAATGAGTTTTGATGCTGTAATGATGCGGCTGCAATCAATTGGAGAAAATATAAAAAAGATAAATAAGATACATGGTGATTTTTTTGAGATTAATCTTCAATTTGATACTAATAATGTCATAAGATTTCGGGATCTCATTTCTCATCATTACGAAAAATTAGATACAGAAATTGTATTTGAAATTTGTACAATTGATATTCCTGAGCTAAAACAAAAAATTCAAACCTTCTTATCAAACAGTAATGACCAATCTGTTTGAAACAAAGGGTTATAGCATCATTCAACAATGGCTTGCATCCAAAGGCAATCATCCATTCATCTTCCAGAAAGAAACATGGCAGCATATCATTGATGAAAGGTCAGGCTTAGTTAATGCCCCCACAGGTTGCGGTAAAACATTTTCAGTTTTCCTTGGTGCGCTGATTGATTTTATAAATCATTACCCTAAAGACTATAAAACAAAACATAAGAATGGATTGCAACTTTTGTGGATAACACCTTTACGTGCATTGGCAAAAGATATTGGCAGGGCAATGGAAGAAGTTATTAAAGAGCTGGGAATGAGCTGGAAAATAGGAATAAGGAATGGTGATACAGAAATGAGTGAACGACAAAAACAAAAAAGGCAAATGCCGGAGGTGCTAATCATTACACCTGAAAGTCTGCATTTATTGTTGGCACAAAAACATTATCCTGAAATTTTTAAATCACTTAAAATAATTGCAGTTGATGAATGGCATGAACTGCTTGGAAGTAAGCGAGGCGTGCAGGTTGAGTTAGCTGTTTCAAGATTAATTGCACTTAACCAACAACATTCAACGTTCAATACTCAACATTCAACCTTAAACGTTTGGGGAATATCAGCAACTATCGGAAATCTTGGGCAAGCAAAAGAGGTGCTTCTTTCTCCCCTCTCTCCCGAAACTTCGGGATGGAGAGGGGCTGGGGGTGAGGGGATTATTACTGCACAAATAAAAAAGAAAATAGAAATAGAATCAATCTTTCCAGACGAGATTGAAAAATATCCATGGGCAGGACATTTAGGAATAAAGCTGGTTGATAAAGTGATCCCCATTATTGAGCGAAGTACCACTACCCTTATTTTCATTAACACAAGAGGAATGAGTGAAAGATGGTACCAGGAAATTTTAAATGCCAATCCTGATCTTGCCGGAGCTATTGCGTTGCATCATGGAAGTATAGAACAGGACCTGCGTATGTGGGTAGAAGAAAATTTACACACCGGTAAAATGAAAGCTGTGGTATGCACTGCTAGCCTTGACCTGGGAGTGGATTTTCGCCCGGTAGAAACAGTAATCCAGGTTGGGTCGCCCAAAGGAGTTGCAAGATTTTTACAAAGAGCCGGTCGCAGTGGTCATCAACCCGATGCCACAAGTAAGATTTATTTTCTCCCAACACATTCTTTAGAACTGGTGGAAGCCGCTGCCTTGAAGGAAGCCACAAAACAAAATTTAATTGAAAGCAGGCAACCAAGAATTTTATGTTTTGACGTATTGATACAATACCTGTCCACACTAGCCATATCTGATGGGTTTTACCCGGAGGAAATTTTTAAAGAAATTCAATCCACATATTGTTATAAAGAGATCACTGAAGCTGAATGGCAACAAATTTTACATTTTATAACTGAAGGAGGTGTTGCATTACAACAGTATGATGATTTTAAAAAAATAGAAATAACAGACGGATTGTATAAAATAAATAACAGGCGTATTACAATGAGGCATCGTATGCATATTGGAACAATTGTTAGCGACCCTATGATGAAAGTGAAATTCATCACTGGCGGTTATATCGGGGTAATTGAAGAGTGGTTCATTTCACGTTTACAAGCTGGTGATGTATTTACACTTGCCGGAAGAAATCTTGAGTTTGCAATGATAAAAGATATGACTGTGCTGGTAAGAAAATCAAGTTCAAAAAAAAGCATAGTACCAAGTTGGCAGGGAGGAAGAATGCCGCTTTCAGCAAACCTTGGTTTTATGCTAAGAAAGAAATTTGAAGAAGCAGCAGAGACAGTAAATATAGAATCGGCAATAGGCAGGGAGAAAAAAACTGATATTGAACTTAAAGTTTTAAAACCTCTGTTTGAATTACAGGATTACTTGTCGCACATCCCAAAAGAAAATGAATTGCTTATTGAACAGATTGAAACAAGAGACGGTTATCATCTTTTTGTTTTTCCTTTTGAAGGAAGGTTAGTGCATGAAGCCATGGCAGCAGTTTTAGCATATCGGATTAGTAAGATCACACCAATTACTTTTTCTTTTGCAATGAATGATTATGGATTTGAGTTATTGAGCGATCAGCCAATTCCCATTGATGATACAAATGTGTATGAATTATTTTCTCCCGAAAATCTTTTCAGCGACATTCATAAAAGTATGAACAGTACTGAAATGGCAAGAAGAAAATTCCGCGATATCGCAACAATTGGCGGACTGATATTCCAGGGCTTTCCGGGAGAACAAAAAAAAGCCAGGCATTTGCAGGCATCGGCTTCTCTTTTATTTAATGTATTTGCAGAATATGATCCTAATAATCTTTTATTAAAACAGGCATATAACGAAGTAATGGAGCAACAAATGGAAGAAGAACGGCTGAGGAAAATGCTGGAACGTATTCAAAAAAATAAGATCATAATTACTTTTCCTAAACGGCTAACTCCATTTTGCTTTCCCATAAAAGTAGATAGTATGAGAGAAGATCTATCATCGGAAAAACTGGAAGACAGGGTTAAGCGAATGCAGATGCAATTGGAGAGATAATTTCAATACACTTTAATAATATGAGCCACGGTTCCGCCACAACAGGCACATAGCCTAAGGTCCTCATATAAGGTGTACTCAATACAAATATGTTTTCCTTCTACAGCGTATGCATCAGGCAAATCATCAGTAGGATAGATTTTACTGTTTATTATAACACCTATATGTTTACATGAAGGTGCGGTGAGTATAACAGTCACATCAGTGCAACCATGAGATTTTTGGCATCCCGAAAAAATAAGAATAAAAAATAAAGAAAATATTAAGCTCTTCACATCTTTTATTGTAAGACAAAATTACAATGTATACTGCTGCATAATTGAATCTGTAACTACCTTTACTTTTCAAATAATAATAATTGTCTTCCCCATATAAATTTATTTTGCACGATCAAACCCTGTGGCTTTCTCCTGAACGCTGCATTTTTTGGGAAGAGGAAAAAGCATTGATCTTATCTGATCTTCATTTGGGCAAAACGGGTCATTTTAGAAAGTCAGGTATAGGCGTTCCCCAAAATATTTTTAGAGAAGATGTGCAAAGATTGTTTGCACTGATACAATTTTTTAAACCGGTACAATTATTATTTGTTGGAGATCTGTTTCATAGCCATGAGAATAAAGAAATGGAAATGTTTCTTAAATGGAGAAACGATCTTTCCCATTTGAAGATGCGGCTTATCAGGGGCAATCATGATATTCTTGCAAAAAAATTTTATAAAGAAGCTAACATTGAAGTAACAAAACAAAAGCTATCAGTAAAGAATTTTTGTTTTACACATGACATTAATGAAAGCTGTAACGAAGAAACTCCTAATACAAACTTTACTTTTTCAGGACATGTGCACCCCGGCATACGAATGAATGGTATAGGAAAACAGGAATTACATTTTCCCTGTTTTTATTTTACAAAAGACCATGCCATATTACCTGCATTCAGCCGCTTTACCGGCATTTATAAAATAAAGCCTAAGCGAGGCGACAATGTATTTGTTCTGGTAGAAAACAAAATTGTAAAGCTGCAATAGTGAATGGCGAATTGTCAGTAGCGAAGTGGCTAAGTTCGTAATTCCTGATTCACTGATCAGTGTTCTTATTCCTTATTACTGATTACTTATTACTGATTACTATTTCCCCCTTCTTCTTTGCAATTCTTTTTTTATTAATTGCAACTCTCTTCCTGTATGCCCGCTTACTGATGAATTTTCCTGGGCTCTTCTCATTAAATATGGAATAACTTCTTTCAGTGGACCGAATGGTAAATATTTACTTACTGAACAACCAGCTTTTGCAAGGTTGAAAGTAATATTATCACTCATCCCCAGCAATTGTGAAAAATGAATATGAGAATGATTGAGCGACAGGTTTTTTTGGCGGAGAAGTTGCACCGCATAAAGATTACTGTTTTCATTATGAGATGCAACTATCAAAAATATTTTATCCAGATGCTCAATAGAAAATTCAATCGCTGCATCATAATCTTTGTCTGTTCTTTCCTTATCGGGCTGAATGGGTGATGGATAATTCTTTGCTACAGCTCTCTTCCTTTCTTTTTCCATATATGCTCCCCTAACCAGCTTAGCTCCTAAAAGAAAATTTTTCTTTTGTGCCTCCACTAAACTGTCTTTTAAAAACTGCAAACGATCATGCCTGTAGTGCTGGATGGTATTATATACAACAACTCTAGTAGTATTATATTTTTCCATCATTTGCATTGTTAGTGCATCCACAGGATCCTGAATCCAGGTTTCTTCAGCATCTACTAAAACACCAATCCCATTTCTTTGTGCAGTGTCGCAAATCTTTATCAGCCTGTTAATCACTCTTTGCAATTCTTCTTTTTCGTCAGCATTTAAAACATTTTCACTTATTCGTCCTTCAACACCACTTTTTTGGTCCGCAACTACATCTAATTTTTCCAGCAATCCAAATCTTGCAAAGCCGGTAAGTTTAATACTTATAAAGGGAATGTTGGGCTGGGTGGCTGCATACTGAATAACCTTTATAAATTCATCAGCTGAATTATCAAAATTCTCTTCACCTTCTTTTCCTTCAACCCCATAATCTAAAATAACATGCACATTGTATTGGGCTAATTTGTTTGCAACTTTAGCTGTATCCTGTAAAGTTTCGCCACCAACAAACTGCTTAAAAATGGTATTACGAATAAGACCATTTAAAGGTAGATGGACTTTTATCGCCCATGGGGTTAAGCGTGTTCCTAATTTTACCAGCCAACCAATGTCCATGGAAGAAAAGAGAAATCTCGCCTTCTTTAATTCTTTATTCGTTTTATATGCAAATGCAGATTCAGTATTATCAAAAGAGATCATTTATGAAAAATTGGAAACCGAAATTCAGTCATCAAATAATAACTACCAAATAAGTTTTATAGTTTGTAGTTTGTAGTTCTGATTACTTATTACTTATTACTTATTACTTATTACTTATTACTTATTACTTATTACTTATTACTAATCACTTATTACTGATCACTTATTACTAATCACTTACCATTTATCACTGATAGTTATCTTTACAAAAAAATGGAAACAAAAAAATCCACAGAGAGTTTAATTATAATGACAGAGCTGGTATTACCTAATGATACCAACACATTTGGAAATCTAATGGGTGGCAGGCTGATGTACTGGATGGATATTGGAGCTGCACTTTCAGCCACAAAACATTGCGGTGCTCCCGTAGTTACTGCTTCAGTAGATAATATTTCATTTACCTACCCAATAAAACTTGGCAACGTTGTACATATTGAAGCGAAAGTAACAAGGGCATTTAATACAAGTATGGAAGTTCATTTAAATGTTTGGGGCGAAGATATTATACGCCAACACAGGTATAAAAGCAATGAGGCATATTATACCTTCGTTGCACTTGATCCACATGGTAAACCTAAAGCCGTTCCTGCCGCAGAACCGGAGACGGAAGATGAAAAAAATTTATTTGAGGGTGCACTACGACGACGCCAGGTACGATTGATTTTAGGGGGGAAAATGAAACCCGAAGAGGCTTTGGAATTGAAAGCATTGTTTACACCCCTATCCCCTAAAGAATAACAAGCCTTCACCCCTTTAGGGGACGGGGGCTATCAACTCTGCACTTCCTGATGCTTTTCCTGCTCCATAAATTTTTTACTTTGCTCAATGGCATCCATTACTTGTTGAAGAATTACATCAAGACTATCTTCATAATTGATTTGTAAAGGCGCTTTAAATTTTACACTTAATACAGAGCCCCTCTTTTTTAGCTTTAGTCCCTTTTTATCAAACGCTTTATTAAAGCCATTTATAACAACCGGAATTACCGTTGGTTTGTTATGTTTTATAAGAAATGCAGCTCCTTTTCTTCCTTGCGCAAACGGTGTAGTTGTACCTTGTGGAAAGGTTATAACCCAATTATTTTCTAAGGTCTGGGCAATATTTCGTGTATCAGCAGGGTTTAATCCCTTTCTCACTTCCTTGCCCCCCGGCACCCAGGTTCTTTTTACAGTGATACATCCTGCCATTCTAAAAAAACGACTTATAAAACTACCTCTCATAGTTTCTTCGGCAGCAACAAAATACACACGGGTAAAGGGATTTAAAAGATAATAAGGTACGCCCAGCCTGTTTTGCTTGCCCCATTTTACAGCGCTGAATATGTGTAAGAATGTTATAACATCAGCAAAGTAGGTTTGATGATTGCTTACAAATAAAACATTTTTTTTAGGCAGATCTTTTAGATTTTCTGTTCCGGATATTTTTAATCTATTAATTATGGCAAGCCCGGGATAACTGAATATCCCAACAATAAAATATAGTATTGATTTTACAATCTTTGTTTGTTGCAAACTCTCAAGCCATCGTTTCATAATAAAATCAATTTACAAACAACCGGCATGCAATTTAAATATAAGAATCAGAATTTTTCCTATTAAAATTTACAAGCGTAAAACTTAATATTAATAACTGGAAGAAAAACGCATCTGCCAAAAACCAAAATCCGGTGATCATTATAATAGATAACAGCAACAAATATTTGTCATACCTGTTAGTAAAGAACCCAATTAAAAATGTTCCTTCTATAATAAAGCCGGCTATATACATTGCGTTAGCCCAAACAGGATTATGTAAATGCCATTGATAAAAATTAGATAAGGCTGTACCGGGATTGTAATATAAATAAGGTGTGAGATTATTTTTCAGGATTAATACTCCATGATCACTATTATAAAATGACAGCCGAAACACCTTCCAGAGAAAAGCTGAGGCATAAATAAATAAAGTATAGTAGCGTAATGCCTGCCATAGTAATGAGAAAGATATATTACCCCTAAACAAAAAAGGTATCGGCGCTAACAATATTCCAATTCCCGCATGGGTATGATGAGCCCCGTAAGAGTTGAATGTGATAAAGTATATAAAGTAGATAATCAGGAATAAGATGATGAACAGCTTTTTAAATGGATACACTATGCATCCTATGCAGCTTACAAAAAGTAAAGCATCAAAAGTGTAAGCAACTATATAATTTGAAACAATAACATCGGGTATCTCCAGTAAATGCATGAACCAATAAACAGGATCAACATATGGATATTTAAGAACAGGCGATTGAAGCTGATGAAAGAGCGTGTTGGAAAATGCAAAATAAATAAGAGTAGATAAAATAAAAATGAAGATGATCCTGCAAAGCAAAACTCTTTTTTCATAAGAAATAAGGTCGGCCTTTATTGTTTCCATGAATCTATCAATTCTGATGAGTAAATTTCAATTTTGTTCGAATCAGTATATGCCGCTTTCAATAATTCAATTTTATAAGTATGGATTTTAATTTGAGTTGTTTGCTCCAAATATTTTTTATACCATGGCAAAAACAAATTATACTCTTTCGATCCGTTTAAAACTTTTGTACTCGCATTTTGTATGAGTGAAAAATTCTTATCTAATTTTTTTTTGAGAAAAATTTCAGTTGGGTCTTTCCCATTATTTTTTTTCATAAGGAGGTATAACTGCAAAGGAGAGGTTAGAAAAAACCTGTTGGCATCGGTATAAACGCTGGAATAATTTATTACTGAACTGTCGTTTATGGTAATTTTTAATACAGGGTGATAATTACTGGTATCCTCTTTTTCTGAATACATTCCCCACACAAAAAATGGGGAAGCCTGCCAGCCTAAAAGATTTGTAAAAAATGTACCTCCCAGGAACAACATAAAAAAAACAAATAACCCTTTGCGCAGCTTATAAACTCTATATAAAAACCAATTTTTCATCTTATAAATGGGAAAGTAAAAAATTCTTAGTTCTAAACAATACATAACTCATGATTACGGGCATTTTTCAACGTATTATTTCTGCTTAAAAGGGTTTTTTTGTTACCTTTGCCCTCCCAATTTAAAACCGTGGGATATACAATTTTATGAGTAACGATATTATTAACCAAAATGCTGATGGACAGGATCCTGATAACACCCAGGATGCAGCAACAAAAAATACACCTGTTGAGAACTCTGCTGCTGCTCCGCAAGAGCAAACAGAAGATGTTGCTGTTGCCGAACAACCGGCATCAGAAAAAAAAGAGCCTTTTGCTCCTCCCGTTCAAACGCCTCACGATGATTTTGACTGGAGTGTTGATAAGCGTAATGTTACAAGTTACACCAAAGAAGAAAAACAAAAGTATGACCATGTTTATGAAAATACTTTTAAGCAGATCAATGATGGTGAAATGATCAATGGAATTGTGGTAGCACTTACTAAAACTGATGTGGTTGTAAACATTGGTTTTAAAAGTGACGGACTTGTTTCACTAAATGAATTCCGTGATATTCCAAACCTAAAAGTTGGTGACGAAGTGGAAGTTCTTGTTGCTGAAAAAGAAGACAGGGAAGGTAACCTTCATCTTAGCCGCAAACAAGCCCGTACAACCCGTGCATGGCAGAAGATTGTGGAGATGCATAAGACAGGTGAGATTGTTACAGGTACTGTTACCAGCAAAACCAAAGGCGGGCTTATCGTTGATGTTTTTGGAATGGAAACATTTTTACCGGGTTCTCAAATTGACGTAAAGCCTGTTACCGATTACGATCAGTTTGTTGGTAAGACTATGGAATTTAAAGTTGTTAAAATAAACGAAACTATTAAAAATGCAGTTGTATCTCACAAGGCATTAATTGAAAGTGATATTGAACAGCAGCGTGCTGAAATAATGGGTAAGCTTGAGAAGGGGCAAGTGTTGGAAGGAACTATAAAAAACATTACGGACTTCGGTGCATTTCTTGACCTTGGCGGCTTAGATGGATTATTATATATAACTGACATAAGCTGGGGACGTATCAATCACCCAACAGAAGTATTAAAATTAGATCAAAAACTCAATGTGGTTGTACTGGATTTTGATGATGATAAAAAACGTATCAGTCTTGGTTTAAAACAATTAACTCCACACCCATGGGATACCTTGCCGGAAACAATTAAAGAAGGCGAAGTTGTAAAAGGGAAAGTGGTTAACATAGAAGATTACGGAGCATTCCTGGAAATCTTCCCGGGTGTTGAAGGTCTGGTTCACGTAAGTGAAATTACGTGGGCTAACACTCCTATCAATGCGAAAGAATTTTTTAAATTAGGCGATGAGCATGAAGCAAAAGTAGTAACGCTTAGTAAGGAAGACCGTAAGATGAGTCTTTCGATAAAGCAAATGAGTCAGGACCCTTGGAGTAGTATTGAAACACAATTCCCCCAGGGAAGTAAGCATAAAGGACTGGTGAAAAATATTACTCCTTATGGTGTATTTGTTG
>JBPCQG010000124.1:0-8182 GCA_050998315.1 Chitinophagaceae bacterium | reverse complement strand
CATTAGATAATTTATTAATGTAAGTTTTTAGACTGCTTTTTTTACTTGGTGTATGAAATGAATTATCAATGTTCATAATCTTGTACATTCTTATAAAATCGCCTGTGCCCTTTAAGAATAGTTCATCTTCAAACAAAGTTTCCTGGTTGTGAATGCTCACTACTTTATTTTGAAAATATGGGGTGATAAGTTTCCATAATTCATCCGATACAGAATATGGAGCATGAGGAACGATTGCATTGTGTATTGTGCCTTGTAACTTTTGAGCTGAAAATTTGCTATAGAAATTTAATGCTCTTTCAAATCTATGTTGAGCAACTCCAGGAAGCCAGCCACTGGCTTCAATAAAATTATAGTATGCTAATCTTTGCTTTAATTTTTGTGGCAGCGTTAAAAGGTTATTACAAATATCTCCCACTGCAACAATTCCGTTTGCAAGCATTTCATTCTCCGCAATTTCTATCGCATTCAAAATCTCTTCTTCAGCAAAATGTCTTTCATTTACCACTTTATAAACAAAATCAACTACACCGGTTTTCTCCTGAATTAAACCCTTCATATGCGATAACTCCAGGTGGCAATGAGTGTTTACGAACCCGGGAGAAATAATACCGGTAAAAGTTTCAACATCTCCGGCAGTATCTTGATCTATTATCGCTTCTACCTTCCCATCTTTTTTTATAATAAGAACTTTATTGCTACCGAGCATTTCAGTTCCTGTAAATAGATGATCAGCTTTAAGTTTTCTATACAAAATGATTACCTGTTATCATGTAAATTTGCCGAAATTTTTCGGAAGAGAATTATTATTAATCCAGAGTTTTTTAAACCATTTCCCCATATGGGGAATCGAGCAAGAGAGCATTATGTTAGATAAGTTGGATGGAATAACAGCAAGATTTGATGAGTTGGGTGTAGCCTTAACCAATCCTGAAATTGTAGGGGATAATAAAAAATATACATCCATAAGTAAGGAATACAGAAGCCTTGAGAAAATTATAAAGGTGCGCAATGAATATGCAAAAGTATTAGATGATATTGAGTTTAATAGAGAAGTGTTGAATAGTGATGAAATTGAAATGAGAGAATTAGCGAAGGAAGGATTACCGGATTTACTGCAAAAAAAGGAAGAGCTGGAAAAACAGATACGTACAATGTTGATCCCAAAAGATTTACAGGATGAGAAAAATTGTATTTTAGAAATACGGGCAGGGACAGGTGGTGATGAGGCATCGCTCTTTGCAGGTGATCTTATGAGGATGTACCTTAAATACTGCGAGAAGAAAGGGTGGAAAACAATCTTATTAAGTGAAAGTGAAGGAACTGTTGGCGGTTATAAAGAAGTGCAGATAGAAGTTACAGGTGATGATGTATACGGAACTTTAAAATTTGAAAGTGGTGTTCACCGGGTGCAGAGAGTACCGGATACGGAAGCAAGCGGAAGGGTTCATACCAGTGCAGCTACTGTGGCTGTAATGCCAGAGGCTGAAGATGTGGATGTGGATGTGAAAGAAAGTGATGTAAAAATGGAAACTGCCCGAAGCGGAGGCGCCGGCGGACAAAATGTAAATAAAGTTGAAACAAAAGTTTTCTTAACGCATATACCTACAGGAATTGTGGTGGTTTGCCAAACAGAACGATCACAATTGGGGAATCGGGAAAAGGCTATGCAAATGTTGCGTACAAAACTCTACGAGGCAACAGTCCGTAAGCAGGAGGAAGAAATATCCCACCATAGAAAAAGTTTGGTTCTTACAGGTGATCGTTCAGCTAAAATTAGAACCTATAACTATCCGCAAGGCAGGGTAACTGATCACCGCATTGGGCTAACTATATATAATTTAGATGCTGTATTAAATGGTGGAGTACAGGAATTTATAGACGCTTTGCAGTTTGCAGAGAATTCTGAAAAACTTATTTCTCAGAATTAACTTACCTCAACTCTGAATTGGCATCCAATTAAAAGGTTAGTGTTTTTACCTAATGAAGTTCCAGTATTTTTACTATTTGTATTTACCTTATTGTTTACTTAACACAATGTTTATATTTTGGCATCTTATTTGAATAACTATATTCATAAGTTTTAAAAGTCAATTTTCTCATAAGCAGTTAGTTTTGGTAAACGGACCCTGTTTCGACAGGGTCTTTTCGTTTTACTCAAGTTCTATTAACAATCAATACCGTTTTTTTCCGTTTAATAGTTTTTTTATTTAGTTTACTATAACCTTAAGGAAATGAGTACTCCTTCCCAGATTTTTCATACTAAAAAGTTAACACGATGGAACAGTGTAAAATGGACAACCAGAATATTGGCAATGGTTGCTGTTTTTTTACTTGTGATATTAACTTTGGCTTTATTTAGTGGGTCACTGCCTTCTATGCCCAATTTGCAATCAAAGGCAAGGGATTATGAACTGCAAATTGATCCTTCCACTCCTTTGTCAATCCCCTTTGGACAAAGCAAAAAATTAAAAGGTTTTAAAGAATTTTTAATAAATAAAGAAAGGAAGATTCAGTACGAAAACTTAAAAACTTTTCTTTGGGCAACGGGGCTGAAAGATCCCATACACAAGAACAATGTATGCATGACCTGAGAACATTAATCTAACATCCTTAAACATTATCTTTGCGTAATTAATTAATAAATTTAATAATTGAGTGTAGATACAAAAAATAGAAAATCTTTTTTTAAAAAGATACGTGGTACAGATGATGGTGAAAAAGTTGAAATGAGCTTTATCGATCATCTGGAAGTATTGCGCTGGCATATTGTGCGCTCTGCAATTGCTTTGTTAGTGGCAGCAATTTCTATATTTATTTTTATTGACTGGATATTTGATAACATAATATATGCCCCTGCACGGGAAAGCTTTATTACCTATTCGGCGTTATGCAATTTTAGCCACACACTTCACCTTGGTGATGCTTTATGTATGCCACCTGTAAAAATTCCTTTATTAATAAACACTATTGGCGGATCATTCACTTCGGCAATCAGTATTTGTTTTATGGGAGGTTTAATTATCGCTTTACCGTATTTGTTTTGGGAGTTGTGGAGGTTTATAAAACCTGCTTTATCACCCAAAGAATTAAAATATGCCAGGGGAAGTGTAGGCTGGGTTTCCCTTTGTTTTTTTATCGGCGGCGCATTTGGATATTTTTTGCTGGCTCCCTTTACATTTAATTTTTTAGCAACTTTTAAATTAGGAACGTTAGGTGCACAAACCTATTTGCCCAGTCTTGAAGACTACATTGATACCCTCGTAAATATTATTCTTGGTTGTGGTATTGCATTTGAACTTCCTGTTTTAGCTTATGTCCTTTCCAAGATAGGACTCATTACCCCTCAATATTTAAGAACATACCGCAAATATGCTTATGTTATTATCTTAATTCTGGCCGCCGTTATTACTCCCTCGCCTGATTGGACAAGCCAGTTGATTATGGGTATTCCTCTTGTTCTGCTGTATGAAATAAGTATTCTTATTTCTGCAAAAGTTGCTAAAGAAAAAGCCATTGAGGATAAACAGTGGGATTAGGTTTCATTCTTTCTCCTGTTGAAAAAAAGTTAATTGTTTTTCACTTAACGGAAAATGTTTTGCAAGGTTTTTCGATTAAATTATTTTTGAGTAAACACGGCCTAGAGAATGAAAAACTTTTGTCACACCATTATACTTCTTTCATTTTCTTTTTTATTTTTTTCATTTATTAAACCTAAAAAGAAAAAAATAGTTAAGAAAGAATCTCGCATTGCTGCAAATTTTTCCTCCTCAGCGCAGGCAGTTAAGGATAATCCTTATTATATAATTGTGGATAAATCTGATTATGAATTAAAAGTGTATGATGCTGAAGGCTGGTATGCCACTTACCCGGTAGTTTTTGGAAGCAAAGATCAAAATGATAAATATATGGAAGGCGATAAGAGAACGCCTGAAGGACGTTTTAAAGTTTTGCTTAAAAAGATTCATCCTAAATGGGGATATGAATTATTGCTGGATTTTCCAAACGAACAGAGCATAAAAAAATTTAATGATAGACAATCAAGGGGACTTATTCCCCGCAATGCCAGGATAGGAAGCGGTATTGCCATTCATGCTACACGTCCGCAGGAAGAATGGACAGTTGACTATTTTCAAAACTGGACTGATGGATGTGTGTCATTAAAATATACAGAAGCAAAAGATCTCTATAGCTATATACCTTCCGGTACACCTGTTACAATTCAAAAATAGATTAGGATTTATGGGATTAGAGGATTAAAACATGCTAAGGTTTGTAGGATTATAAGATTAAAAAATTAAACATTTGTTGGTGAGCTTTTCATAATCCTGTAATCTTTTAATCCCAAAAATCATGGTTCAGACAAAGATTAAACATCCATCTCCATAGCTTAAAAATCTGAAATTATTGTGTAGAGCGTATTCATAAATTTTTTTCCAGTCTTTTGTAATAGCAGCAACTAACAATAATAATGTTGAACCCGGCTGATGAAAATTTGTGATCAATGCAACAGCAATTTTAAATTTATGTCCCGGTGCGATAAGAATTTGTGTTTTAATAAATAATCTTTGTTGCTCATTTTTTTTCATCCAGAATATTAATGATGCTAAAGCAGTTTTTACTTCTATATTTTGTATAGATAGAGGTTCTTCATAAACTTCCCATTGTTTTATTTCCAGATCTTGTAAACTGCAATCATTCTTTACATAAGATTTTACGCCCATCCAATACAGGCTTTCAATTGTTCTTAAAGAAGTAGTTCCTGTTGCAATAATATTTTCTGTTAGATTGCTTAAAATGTTTTCTATGGTTGAGAGAGAAACATCTATCCACTCCGCATGCATTTCATGTAGCTGCATTGTTTCGGATTTGACAGGCTTAAACGTGCCTGCGCCAACATGAAGCGTAATAAAATCTGTTTTGATATTTTTGCTTTCCAGAGAGGAAAATATTTCAGGTGTAAAATGCAAACCTGCAGTGGGAGCCGCAACCGATCCTTCGTGTTCGGCATAAATGGTCTGGTATCTTTCTTTATCATTATCCTCCACATCTCTTTTGATATAAGGGGGTAAAGGGATTTCCCCTGCCTCTTCAATTATTTCTGAAAAGGAGTAATGAGAAGGTTGCCAGCTGAGTTCAGCGACATAGGCATCAGGGAGTTTTTGTTTCAGGGTGGCAGTTAATATGACTTCCTCATTTTTTATATCAAGCTTTTTTGTTAAGTCACCTTCTTTCCATTTGCTGGCTCCGCCTATCATGCATTTCCATTTTGCGGAGGCATTTTTATTCATCACAGTTGTATATTCTGTATTTTGTTCATATGGTTCTAAACAAAAGATTTCAATTGTTCCGCCTGTTTGTTTTTTAAATAAGATCCTTGCGGGAATAACTTTAGTATTATTAAAAATGAGAAGAGAATTTTCGGGAAGATGTTCTGCAATATTCTTATAAATATCTTCTTCGATTTTTTCTTTTGTATAGATCAATAATTTGGATTGATCTCTTTCCTCAAGAGGATGTACTGCTATTTTTTCGTTTGGTAAATGATAAGTAAAATCATTGATAGAAAGATGCTTTGGGTGCATTTATATTTTCCCTTTAGTTATTTCTTCAACAACCCCAGGATCAAGCAATGTAGTAGTATCACCCAAATTTTTTATTTCACCTTCTGCTATCTTTCTTAATATCCTCCTCATTATTTTTCCGCTTCTTGTTTTAGGCAGGCCTGTTACAAATTGAATTTTATCCGGTTTCGCAATGGCGCCAATTACCCTGCTCACTGTTTGAAAAATATCCTTCCGGGTTTGCTCTTCATCAACATGCATATGGCTGTAAATAACAAAGGCATAAATTCCCTGTCCCTTAATATCGTGGGGGTAACCCACCACAGCGCTTTCTATAACGCCTGCGTGCATATTAATCGCATTCTCCACTTCAGCAGTACCAATACGGTGCCCGCTTACATTCAATACATCATCTACTCTCCCGGTTATCCTGTAAAAGCCATCTTTACTTTTAATTGCGCCATCACCCGTAAAATAAAGATTTTCATACGTAGCAAAATAATTTGTGCGACAACGCTCATGGTCTCCATAAGTTGTTCTTAATATAGCCGGCCATGGCGCCTTAATGCATAGATTGCCTTTTAATAAGCCTTCCTCGTCCGGCTCTGTAACCTCATTCCCTTTTTCATTTACTAATACCGGTTGTACACCAGGCATGGGTAAGGTTGCCCAGCCTGGTTTGGCAGGAGTTACGCCTGCTAAATTTGAAATTAATGCGCCGCCGGTTTCTGTTTGCCACCAGGTATCAACTATGGGGCATTTATTTTTTCCGATATTTTCATCGTACCAATGCCAGGCTTCTTCATTTATTGGCTCGCCAACAGTACCCAATACTTTTAAGGATGACAGATCTTTCCCTTTCAATGGTTCTAAACCATAGCTCATTAAACTTCTTATTGCAGTAGGTGCAGTATAAATTATATTCACCTTATATTTATCAACGATGTCCCAAAATCTTCCGGCATCAGGCCAGGTAGGAATGCCTTCAAACATTACGCTGGTACCACCTGCACTTAATGGGCCATACAAAATGTAGCTGTGACCTGTTATCCATCCAATATCGGCTGTACAAAAAAATACTTCACCCGGTTTATATTGAAACACATTTACAAATGTATAGTTGGTCCATACCATATAGCCTGCACTGCTATGCACAACACCTTTTGGTTTACCTGTTGAACCGGAAGTGTATAAAATAAAGAGCGGATCTTCAGAATCCATCTCAGTGGCAGGCATAGTGATAATATTATCTTTCTCTATTTGTGACTCGGCATATTCCATTTCATCTTCCCACCAAACATCTCGTCCTTTTATCATAGAGATCGGTGTTCTCGTTCTGGTATAAACAATAACTCTCTTAATCGTTCTGTTACCTATCAAGGCATCATCAATAATAGATTTTAGAGGAATGTCTTTGCCGCCCCGATAGGCTCCATCACATGTAACAATGTATTCTGCCTGTGCATCATATAACCGGTCCGCAATGCTTTGTGCCGAAAATCCTCCGAATATAACACTGTGAATTGCACCTATCCTGGCGCAGCCTAAGACTGCATACGCCAGCTCCGGTACCATTCCCATATAGATACAAACCCGGTCACCTTTTTTTACCCCATTATTGATAAGCACCTGTGCAAACTGGCAAACCCTTTTATGTAATCTTGAATAAGTAACAACTCTTGTGCGTTCTTCAGGATTATTTGGCTCCCAGATAATGGCGGGTTTATCACCCATCGTTTCAAGATGACGGTCAATACAATTTTCAGTGATGTTAAGTTTTGCACCTTTGAACCATTCAATTTTTGGTTCCTCAAAATTCCATTCCAACACGCTATTCCACTTTTTTTTCCATGTAAAATTTTTGGCAATATCTCCCCAAAAACCTTCAGGATCTTCTACGCTTTTTTTATAAGCAGTATTATATTCTTCTAAAGATTTTATTTGATATGGATATGACACGGGGTAATTCGTTTATGAAATAAAGTATTTTTATCCAATTAACGTTTCATCAAAAGTAATTTTAATTCCATCTTTTACTTTTTCATAAAATATTATAGGAGCTTCAATAATTTCTGCAAGAGCTTTCTTTGCGTCGTATGTTGTAGGTTTTATACTTACTGCTTTATCACCTATGATCCCATCAATACCTAATGATTCTTCGGCAGGTTCTGCTAAACGGCAGGTTGTATTAAAATAATTAGCAACACTTTTCAGTATTGCTTCCTGAAATTTAAGCCCGATAAAAGTTTTTATTACAACTAAATCTTTAACCCACCGTTCAACCAACTCACGATCAATTTTTGTCATAACATCTTTGAAATTATTTACCATTTCAAAAATTTTATTCGCAGCAATGGCAACTGCTTCAGGATGTTTATCTAAATACCAGTTTTCCCAATCTTTAATTTTATTTCCTTTGAATTCCTGAATAAGATCACTCATTTGCCCTACAACTGCAGGTCGTGTCTCCTGCGCATTTTGATTTGCAAGATTTAGAATTTGGGTAGAGTACTTCGGAAAAGATGATGCTTCTGTTTCTAAAAGTGAAAGGATATCGTTATTTAGAATTTTTATTGTTTTCATTAGAATTAATACCTGATAGATTTAAATATTGGAAT
>JBPCQG010000013.1:0-5633 GCA_050998315.1 Chitinophagaceae bacterium | reverse complement strand
GGCCCAACTTATTCAATCAGAAAAAATGGCCTCCCTGGGTGAACTTACAGCGGGCATTGCCCATGAAATACAAAATCCTTTAAACTTTGTGAATAATTTTTCAGAAGTCAGTACAGCGCTCATCGGAGAAATAAAACATGAATTGAAAGCTACACAAGCCCAATTAGTGCAATCAGAAAAGATGGCTTCGCTTGGCGAACTTACTGCTGGCATTGCGCATGAAATTCAAACTCCATTAAACTTCGTCAATAATTTTTCAGAGATCAATACAGAATTGGTAGATGAGTTAAAAGAACAATTAGCAACAGGCAATCAGCAGGAGGCAATGGCCATTGCCGATGATATAAAAGAAAACCAGCAAAAGATAAATCATCATGGCAAGCGTGCGGATGCCATAGTGAAAGGGATGCTGCAACATTCACGGGCAAGCACAGGCAACAAAGAACCTACTGACATCAATGCTTTAACTGATGAATATTTAAGACTTAGTTATCATGGATTGCGGGCAAAAGACAAATCATTTAATGCAACCATGGAAACACATTTTGATGAAAGTCTTGAAAAAGTAAATATTATTCCCCAGGATGTTGGCAGGGTGATCCTGAATTTATTTACCAATGCCTTTTACTCGGTTTCTGAGAAAAAGAAATTATTAAAAGATGGATATACGCCAATTGTTTCAGTAACTACCAAAAAAATAAAAGATATGGTCGAGATTCGCATAAAAGATAACGGCATAGGTATTCCGAAAAAAGTGCTTGATAAAATTTATCAGCCATTTTTTACAACCAAACCCACAGGGAAGGGAACAGGTTTAGGATTGTCGCTGAGTTATGACATAATTAAAGCACATGGCGGAGAAATAGAAGTTAAAACAGAAGAAGGTGTAGGAACGGAGTTTATAGTTAAATTGCCGGGTAGCTGATAAGAGGGAATTTTCATCACGTAATCAGATAAATCCTATAAATCATGGTTCAGACAATTGCTATGATATCATCAAGCCATAACGGCGAACTGAAAGTGGAAACAAAAGACGGTGAATTTGCAGAGTTTATTATTTTATTGCCTGTTTAAATATCCTATTCAGGGGTTGGGCCGGGTGGAAACAAAAGAGTTGATTTGCAGGATTTATTTTTAATGTATCAATTTAAGAATAATAATTATTTTAAATAAAAAAATGCCATGAAAGTTTTAGTTGTAGATGATGAACAGGACATGAAAATGCTGTTTGAACAAAGATTCAGGAAAGAGATCCGTGAGCGGAAAATGGATTTTGCTTTTGCAATCGCCGGTGAACAGGCACTCGAATATCTTGATCTTCACAATCATGAAGCGGTCCTGATTCTTTCCGATATCAACATGCCGGGCATGACTGGTCTCGAATTACTCGAACACATCAAAAAAAAGTATGAAGCCCCGCCGCCTGTAGTTATGATGATAACAGCTTATGGAGACCAGGAAAATTATAACCTCGCAATGCGCTTGGGAGCAGATGATTTTCTTACAAAGCCAATTGACTTCAAATTATTAAAACAAAAACTCAAAATTGAATTGTAATGGTAAAAATACTTGTTGCAGATGATGAGTTAGACCTGGAGACGCTGATAAAGCAAAAGTTTCGGCGGCAAATACGGGATAACAAATATCAATTTGTTTTTGCACTGAATGGAAATGACGCATTAGAGAAGGTGAAGGAAAATCCTGATATTGCCATTGTGCTCAGCGATATTAATATGCCCGAACTGGATGGCTTATCACTGCTAAGTAAATTGGCTGAGAACAATCCATTAATTAAAACTGTCATGGTTTCTGCTTATGGAGATATGGAAAATATAAGAACAGCAATGAATCGCGGTGCATTTGATTTTATTTGTAAACCTGTTAATTTCCAGGATCTGGAACTTACTATCGAAAAAACATTACTTCATGTTCTTCAGTTGAAAAAAACTTTACAGGCAATAAAAGAAAACAATATTTTGCGGATGTATGTAGATGAAACAGTATTGAACTTTATGAATAAGCAGGAGTTTGAATCATCTTTAATGGTAAACGAATCAGTGGAGGCAACAATCGTGTTCATGGATATTTGCGGCTTTACTGCTTTTACCGAAAATGAACCGGCTGATAAAGTGGTAAAGCTCCTGAACAAATATTTTGATGTAATGGTAAAAGAGATAATAGCGCAGGGAGGTTATATTGATAAGTTTATTGGCGATGCTATCATGGCAGTTTTTAAAGGTGAGTACCACCTGGATAGGGCAGTAGAATCATCCTTGGCCGTAAAAAAAGTGATAGACGGATTATCAACCGATCAGGATAATCAATACACTCCAAAGGTTTCAATAGGTATTAATACCGGTGAAGTTATTTCAGGTAATATTGGATCAGAGAGCCTGAAGCGTTTGGACTATACAGTTATTGGTGATGTTGTTAATACAGCACAGCGATTGCAGACAGTTGCCGAAGCAGGACAGATAGTATTCAGGGAACAGGTTTATAATAAAATAAAAGAATCTTTTAATTGCAGGAAACTGGGTGAGAAAAACCTGAAAAATAAAGCAGAAGCAGCTGTTATTTTTGAAGTACTCAATTAACGAAAGTTTTTTAATGTTGAAAGTTTAATTCATTCTTAATTTTTTTCAATGCAGTTCGAACAGGCGTACTCTTTTTTAATAAACAAATTAGAAGAGGAATTGCCGAAAAAATTAGAATACCATAATGCGCAACATACAAAGGAGGTGGTTGAGGCAGCAAAACATCTTTGTAAAAAAGAAGGTATTGATGAATATCATACCTCAATATTATCAACCGCAGCATTGTTTCATGATGCCGGTTTTTTGGAAGCAGTCGAAAACCATGAAGAAATATCCTGTTTAATTGCAGTAAAATACCTCCCGCAATTTGACTATTCAGAAAAAGAAATTACCCGTGTATGCGATTTGATAATGGCTACTAAAATGCCTCAAACACCTCATGATGAATTATCCAATATTTTATGTGATGCGGATCTTCTTTATTTGGGCACAGGAAAATATTACCAAGGTGCTGAAAATCTTTTTAAGGAATTAAAGCATTTGGGTTTAATAAAAAATTGGAACGAATGGAGGCAGAAGCAAATTGATTTTCTTGAATTCCACCATTACTTCACACAATCGGCTAATGAAGAATATACTTCAAAAAAAATACATAACCTTTTGCTTTTTAAAACCGAAGGAAGCAGTCATGAATGGAATGAAAAACTTTATAACCGGAAAGCTGCAATTCAGGATAGCATTTATATGTTATTGGGTGTATTGTTTTCCGCGTTTGCGATGAATGGATTTTTAGTCCCCAATCATTTTTTTGATGGAGGAATTATAGGTATCTCGTTACTTTTACGCCAGATATTTCATCTTGATCTTGAATTAACCACGATTGTTCTAAGTTTACCTTTAATTATTACCAGCTTTTTTTTAATAAGCCGGAAATTTGCGTATAAGTCCGGTATTTGCATTTTACTCTATATTATATGTTTACACTATGTGCCGTATCCGATAATAACATCTGATAAATTACTTATTTCAATATTTGGTGGTTTTTTTCTTGGGCTTGGTGGGGGATTAATAATTAGAGCCGGTGGCGTACTTGATGGAATTGAAATACTTGCCTTATATACCGGTAAACGTACAAGCTTTACAGTAACTGAAATAACACTGGCAATAAATATTGTAATATTTGTGGTGGCAGCAATTTTCTTCGGTATTGAAAAAGCCCTGTATTCGATACTCACTTTTTTTACAGCTGCTAAAATGTTGGATTACGTTGCTGAAGGAATAGAGGCGTATACGGGAGTTACAATAATCTCAGGGCAGAGCGAGATAATAAAGAATAGGGTTGTGAATGAATTAGGAAGAAGTATAACAATCTATAAAGGTGAAAGAGGATTTTTGCCGGGACATACTGAAATTAAAAACCCCTGCGATATTATATTTACTGTTATTACGCGGTTGGAATTGCGCAAACTTAAAAACCTTGTTAATGAAATTGATCCGCATGCATTTGTTTTTGCCAACACAATAAAAGAAGCGTCAGGTGGTATTATTAAACGCAGGCATAAAGGCTAATTTAAAATCTATATGAACTTATTTCACATTTTAATAAGTGAGGCCCTGGTTAATTAAAAACATAACCTAAAATGTATGATGGGTATACAACATTATGAAACTTTTTTGCTTGCAGCTATCCTGCTTAATATTACTCCGGGTAACGATACAATATATATTTTAAGCAGAACTATTGCACAAGGTCGCAAAGCCGGTATAATGTCTGTGCTCGGTATTGGTACCGGTTCTTTAGTGCACACTTCTTTTGCAGCAATTGGCCTCTCAGTTATCATTGCTCAATCACCCGTTCTTTTTAATATTATTAAATATGCAGGTGCAGCTTATCTTTTTTATATAGGAGTAAGCATGATCTTATCAAAGTCTTCGGTCATCAACCTGCCTGATCCTAAAAATGAAAAAAATAATAAGATATATTTGCAGGCTGTACTAACAAATGTGTTGAATCCTAAAGTGGCTTTGTTCTTCATTTCCTTTCTTCCCCAGTTTATTGATCCCACATATTCTAATCATTATTTGTCTTTTATAATCCTGGGATTATCTTTCACCATCACCGGTACCTTATGGTGTTTATTGTTAGCCTTATTCGCATCAGTTATTTCAATTGCACTCCTTAAGAATAATAAAACAGGCAATTACATAACCAAAGTATGTGGGCTTGTTTTGGTTGCATTAGGTGTAAAAGTAGCGCTGACAAAATAGTTCCTTTTCCACCAGGCTTTGCTGTATCCCCAATTTTTCTTACTGTATTTTAATCTTTGTATTTTGTGAGATACTAAATTTTTTAATCTGATGAAACAATTGCTGCTGTTGTTTTTATGTCTTCCTGTTTTTACAAGGTCACAAACACTTCCTTCAATAGAGGATAAAACGAAAAATTTAAAATCGTACCCGGGCTTTATTAAATTTTATTGGGATGAAAATGCAGGTAAGGTTTGGATGGAAATAAATAAACTGGATTCAGAAATATTATACCAAACTTCTTTACCTGGGGGATTGGGATCAAATGATATTGGTTTGGACCGTGGAAAATTAGGCACAACTTCCATTATTAAATTCAGCCGTATAGGTAATAAAATTTTAATGGTGCAGCCTAATTATGATTTTCGTGCAATAACAAATGATCCCGCGGAAAGAAGAGCTGTAGAACAATCCTTCGCTCAGTCAACTCTATGGGGCTTTACCGCCGAAGCAGAAACCAGGGGAAGCGTATTGGTTGATGCCACTGCATTTCTTATGAGAGATGCTTTACAGGTTTCTAATCAATTGCAAAATAGTAAGCAGGGTAATTACGGTATTGATCTGTCAAGATCTGCCATGTATTTGCCCCGCACGAAAAACTTTCCGCAGAACACTGAATTTGAAACAACAATAACTTTTGTTACTAAAGATGCAAGGCCCGGTAATTTCGTTTCATCTGTTACCCCGGTTGCAGATGCTATTACTTTACGCATGCATCATTCATTTGTTCAGTTACCGGATAATAATTATAAGCCCAGGTTATTTGATGCTCGCTCTGGTTTTAATCCTGTT
>JBPCQG010000395.1:0-2649 GCA_050998315.1 Chitinophagaceae bacterium | reverse complement strand
GATTAGTTTAAATTGTCTCCCGCAAAGTCTTTAACGCCTGCCTTAGGCGGCAAATGTAATTTAGGCCAAGAAATTACTGTGGCAATGATCCAAAGTTTCCAATCGACAGAATTGCCGGACAATATTTATAAGTCCTTTGGGACAATCATCGTAGATGAGTGTCATCATATTCCTGCAAAAACTTTTTCGGAAGTAATTAATAAATTTCATTCTTATTTTTTGTATGGCTTAACGGCGACTCCAGTCAGGAAAAACAAAGATGAAAATCTAATCTTTATTAATATTGGTGATACTATTTATGAGGTTGTTATGCAGGCAACGGAGGCTTATAATAAGCGATTATCAATAAACATTAGAGACACCCATTTTTTTGCTCCATTTAATTCCGCTACTGATAAATTTGATACCTTATTACACATCCTTATTCATGATACAGCAAGAAATGAGCTTATTGTTAATGATATAAAAAAGGAAGTTTCTGCGGGGAGAAAAGTGCTGGTATTAACGGAAAGAAAAGCTCATGTTGAAATACTTAATCAGTATTTGAAGACTAATTGAAGCAGAAAGACTAAATTAAAGCAGATCGAAGCGAAAATTTTCAGGTATTAATAGCTACGGGTCAATTTATTGGGGAGGGGATAGATAATAAGGCGTTAGATTGTTTAGTGCTAGCTTTTCCCTTTTCATTTGAAGGAAAACTTATCCAATATATTGGCAGAGTGCAGGGAAGTGTCATTACGCCCCTGATTTATGATTTTAGGGATATTCAAATTGAATATCTCAATAATTTGTTTAAGCAGCGTAACAAGCATTACCGTAAACTGATAAGTGCCGGGCAATTGAGAAAGTTAGATGAATTACAGCTCCTTTTTAATGGGATTACATTTACATTCAATTCAAATACTGAATTTGCAATTGATTGTCTCGACTTGCCTTTGCCGGTTGAAAATTTTTATCCTGGCACTATTTGGAAACTAAGAGTTTTAAACTTTAATGATGAAAATGGTGAATTACTTGTTGAAGTTATCGACTATGATTTTAATATCAATACTATTCAACCAGTTCAAACATCTTTTTATTTTGAAGGGATTGAAAAAATAAAATTCAGAAGCTTAGATACTGGTAATTTTCTTAAATCTGTTGTTCTTAAAAAACAAAGTATTCCTGATGCAGCAAAAGGTTATAAGATAAATAAAGATCAGAATTTTTCTGAAAACATTATTTTAAGAACAATGAAAGTTCTTCTTTCAAAAGCTTAAGTTTTTATATGGGAGTGTGTCTTTCCAGATTTATATAAAAGAGCTTGAGCAGGAGAGTAATTGTGAAATTAGCAATGCAGATATCAGACCTGAATTGAAGTAATAAAAGATTACTTCGCCAGGATACTTAAGCGAAAATTAATTAAAGTTGAAATTGCAATAAGGCACACAAATACCCAAATCATATCAGCGACATCTACATCTGAAGATATAGATAGTATTAATAACAGTGTGATTGAAAATATGAGGTTTGAATTTGTAAAAAGACAGATTTTAAAACCTGATCCGGGAAAAGCAGTAGTAACTACAATAGAAAATTTGTTAGGTCAGTTCAATGAAAGTAAAGCTTTATTTTCATCCGATCAACAAGTGATTGACGATATACTTAATAGTAAAAAATGGAAACACTATTTTCAATTAAAGTACCTTTCAACAAAGCATGAATCATCAATCCGGAAAGTAAGATTTGTAATACAACCCTTCTCTTTTATTTTTTTATTATCCGGCCAAACAAAATATCATATTGTATGGGAAACATTGGATAGTGAGGAAGCAACCTACATTTGGCATACACAGAAAACTCGGGAGGCATTACGAACCGCGATTGCAGAAATTGAAATAATTATGAATAAGATTAATCGAACCGGCAGACAAAATTTCTTAGAAAAAGAACCGAATAATTTCAGCAGGATTGTTCGTGATTATTCAGATGCAAAGAAAGGCTTTATAACGTGGAAGGTGTACTGGAAGAAAGAATGATATAATAAAGAATTTTTTGGTTTCCACAAGTAATAAATTATGTATTGGGCGCTCGTCTACTATTAACTAATTATTAGTAAATTTGTCAATACATATTCCTTTTTACCCTTAAATTTGTCAATAAAGAGGAAATTTTACTATGAATGTAGTCAAAAGAGCTATTAAAAGCCAATTGGAAAATTTGCTGGACAAAAATAAAGTCTTGTTAGTACTAGGGACACGAAGAATTGGTAAAACTTTTCTAATTAATACAATTCATAAAAATTATGATAACCCTGTTGTGATTTTGAATGGAGAGGACTTCGATGTTCAGGAGTTATTAAAGAAAAGAACAGCGGCTAATTATAAGCGAATTATTGGTTCTGCAAAACTGTTAATTTTAGATGAAGCACAGGTTATACCAGAAATAGGAAAAACCCTGAAGTTTATGATAGACAGCATTCCTGGGTTAACAGTATTGGCTACCGGTTCATCATCATTTGACCTGTTGAATAAAGCCGGGGAACCTTTAACAGGAAGACAAATTCAATTCAATTTATACCCATTGTCACAATTGGAATTGACGGAAACGGAAACTTATTTAGAGACTGTGCAAAATCTTGAAGAAAGATTAATTTACGGAAGCTATCCC
>JBPCQG010000340.1:0-3220 GCA_050998315.1 Chitinophagaceae bacterium | reverse complement strand
GCACTTCCTTTTAATGGAAACAAACCATCCTGGTAATTTCCAAAACCGAATTTGCCTAACGAATTCTTTTGAATTCTTAATGGAGAAAATGCCGGAACCGCACCGCCAAGTTGTGCATCATCCATGTACAAAGCCAGCTCAGGATTATGAAAATGATCTCCAAATTGTCGGAGCCTTGAAAGATCCTGGTAAGGTGTAAGCCTGTTCCAAAGATCTTTATGCACAATTGGCATAATAGCTTCATTAGTTAATGGCATACCTAATCTTGATACCTGTATCCATGGGCCTTCATGAGATTCAAAAGGATCATCATTGTTTTTATAATCTTTGTTCCTGTCAATGTCGTTTAACACTGTGATCTTTTGCCTGCTGGCAGATGCCCAA
This sequence comes from Chitinophagaceae bacterium, assembly GCA_050998315.1. Lineage (GTDB taxonomy): Bacteria > Bacteroidota > Bacteroidia > Chitinophagales > Chitinophagaceae > Ginsengibacter. Next base: position 2,836 of record JBPCQG010000340.1, on the reverse strand, counting down.
ACACCAATCACAAAGTCTGGATCAAGTATATTGGAAGCCATGTTAAGATATTTGTGATCTTTTTGCAAAGTGTTAATATCAACTTCCAAGGCAATGGTTGAAACGTTTTTGCATTTCAGTCCATCTTCTGAACGTGTAGGTCCCTGGCGGGGAAGATCGGCCAGGTCAAATGCACCACCAAGGTCAACAAAGAACGGATCATCTACCGGGCCACAAAAAACTCGTTCACCCGTATTGGCGGTATTAATTGCTATCGTCATGAGTGTTTCATAACTCTTTGCCCCTAATCCAACCGGCGAACTTATAGACCTGGGACCAACATTTGGTGGAGGTACAACTCCATTGGTTAGGATAGTACTAAAACTTTTACCACCGTCTGAACTTCTTTCCAAGGTGTAAGTTGTTTTCAGATTCTCTTTACCTAACCGGATAGTGAAAAAGGTAGATTTATCTTCACTTTGCCTCTTGAAGGTAAAGCGGTAAATGATATCATCACCAGGAGTAGCTATGTTATTATCAATGTGGATCTCATAGCGTACGTTCTCACTGAAATGATAAAAATTAGGGCCTCCCTGTGGCAACTGGAAAGGGATGTAATTGGCGATAAGGATGATCTTGTTGGGATCTGTAGGGCTTTTAAAAGCGTATACATCCGTATTATCCGCCTGAGGATCATCAGCGATCATTGGAGCTTCCCTATGGCTGGATGCCCATACAGGGAAAGTGTTTAAAACCATAGCAAGCAGCATTATAGCTGCATAAATTTTTCGTTTCATTTGTTTCATACGTTTTTAATTTAAAAGTGAGTGTAAATTTTTTCTTGTTGTCATTGTGGTAGCTGCAAATCGTTTAATATTTGATATAACCTTCAACTGCCTGGTTAGCAAGCTGACTTTGTACAGAGTTTTATCTGTACAAAATAATAGAATAAACAAACGCTTTAGGGGATGGTTTTTAAAGGATCAGGATAGCATGCTTAAAGAGATACGAAATTATTCTTTCACATGGATTTAACAATTGAATATTTTTTTTTTATAAATCAATGCTGTAACTGTACAAACATGAAGAGTAAAATACTATTATTCAAAATGTAAGCCGCTAAAATGTTCAGTTAAAGTGCAACAACCTTAGCTGTGGTTAAACAAATGGGGGATTTAACCGGAAGTGGAGTAACGTACTCAGTCATTATTCTTATTAGCAAGACGATGGTTCAAAAATTCCAAACAAATAAGGATTCACCAATCATAAAAGTATATTTTGTTGGAATCCTACCCATCACTCTCTTTATGTTACCCATCAATAGCCAAAATAAATTTCTGTAGCTCCATAACCAAAGTTTGGGTGGTATTGATTTATAAAAGTCTTTACTTCCTTTTTAGTTTTTAGTATTTCATGAATCTCATCTTTGAGTTTACCACTGCCTACTCCATGAATTACAATTAAGTTAGGCTGGCGGTGAGCTGTTGACAGGTAAAAATATTTCTCAAAAGCTTTTAATTGTATTGTAAGAATTTCAAAGTTTGAAAGATGCTTCCAATCATCACTTAATTTTTCAATGTGCAGGTCAATCACTGACCGGGCAGGCTCAAGATTTTGGGAAGCTTTTGATGCATCGTAAACCCTGTATCCTGAACCGGATGACTTAATAAAGTCATGTTTCTCTTCCACAACTTTATCAGGATAGGTTTCAAATAATTTATAAGAAAATGTTGGCTCATTCTTCAATTTTATTTCTTCAATCTTTTGAAATAGTTGTTTGGCTTTTAATTTAAGAGATGTTTCAAAATACCCAGCTTTCTTTTTGTCTGCGTTTACCAATGAGAATTCAAATACAAACTTTGGCGCATCATTCATTTGTTCAAAGGGAACATCATGTAAATAAAAATCAGTGAATGAAAATATTTGGTTTTTTAGTTCAAAATCAGGAAAGCCGCCAAATGTTATGCGGTAATTAAAATTATATGGATGTTCAGTTTGGTTAATAAGATATAGCTTGAAAGATTCCACTACATCATCATCAAAAACATCTTTATCAAACACAGGTAAAAAAGCAAGCCAGACGCCATCACTTACTTTATATTGAGCAGTAGCTTTTTCTTTTTCAATATCATCAACATATTTTTTTTCTTTCTTCTTTTCAAACAATTTCTTTTCACTAAATCTTTTAAAATAAGGAAAATCAATCTGGTCCATATAAACGGGAAAGCGAACTTTATCCACTTCAATCATCACCATCTTATCGTTCATTAATTCTATTATTGTTCCTTCTTCGTTGGAATGTAACACTAAAATTGTATCACCCACCTCGTATTTCATTAGGTAAAGGTAAGTACACCTCACCCTTATTCCCTCTCCTTTTGGAGAGGGGAGCACAGCATTGAACTGTATTAATTGAAATAAATTCTATTGATGAATGGGAAGATTCACCGGTTGGTTTTATTCTAAGCGCCGCTCCTTCTCTCTTTAGGAGCTACGGTGTGGACACAAATAAGAGGGTAGATAATAAAACTAGATCTTTGACATATGGTAGAATTAATAAACTCTTTTCCCGATTTCAAAGGGTCATTCGGAGACAGCGTATCGAAAAACGTGCAGCGTATGCATTACAAAAGTTAACAACCGGACGCAGCAGCAGTTTACGACAGATAACACAAAGTGATGCAGAACAAAAAAGTTTTACCGGCTATTCAACAATGAAAGTTTTAGTGGGCAGGGCATTGAGCAAAGCATTGTGAAGCGCTGCAGTCAATTATGTACAGGCAGACATGTATTATGCATACAGGATACCACAGAGTTTAATCTGTCTGCTCAACGAGGCCGCATCAAAGAACAAAGC
>JBPCQG010000351.1:0-4914 GCA_050998315.1 Chitinophagaceae bacterium | reverse complement strand
GTGTTTATATACCTGATCTTAAAACAGGTACAACAACAGATGAAAATGGAAATTATGTTTTGCGAAACCTTTCTGCAGGTAAATATCTTATAGAGATAAGTTTTATTGGATTTGCTTCTATTGTTGAAACGATCGATTTGGGCAGCAGCATGCAAAAAGATTTTGTACTTAATCCTTCTCTTATTGAGAATGAAACTGTAACTATTACAGGTGTCTCAACAGCTACATCTACTAAAAGAACACCCATCCCGGTGAACATTGTAAGGAGAGAGAATTTGTTCAATAATATTTCTACAAACCTTATTGATAATTTAACTAAGATACCCGGAGTTGCTCAGGTAACAACAGGGGCTGCAATATCAAACCCTTTATCCGCGGTCTTGGATATAACAGGGTAATTGTAGTAAATGATGCAATCAGGCAGGAAGGTCAGCAGTTTGGTGACGAACATGGAATTGAAATAGATGAGTTGAATGCAAGCCGGGTAGAAGTGTTGAAAGGCCCTGCATCCCTGATGTATGGAAGTGATGCGTTAGCGGGGGTAATAAATATTATTTCTTTTCAGCCTGTGCCCCAGGAAACCATAAAAGGTAATCTCCTGGCTGCGTATATAACAAATAATCGCCAGCGAAATTTTCATGCAGATATTGCAGGCAATAGTAATGGTTTTGTGTGGGGGCTTTCCGGTTCTTATAAGGCTGCCGCAGATTACAAAAATAAATATGACAGTTATGTTTAATTCTAAGTTTAATGAAAAAGATTTTGGAGGATATATAGGTTTGAATAAAAACTGGGGATACACTCATTTATATATAACCAAATTTGAGTAGCACCTGGGCTTAGTGGAAGGTAGCCGGGATCCTACTGGTAAATTTTTAAAAGTTGTAAATAACAATGGCATGGAAACTAAAGAGATTGCAACCGAAAAAGATTTTAGATCAATTAATCCTTATGTGCCAAAACAAAAAATCCAACACTTTAAAATCGCAACTGATAATAATTTCAAGTTAGGCAATAACAAGGTTACTCTTGTTTTAGGTTATCAGCGCAATCAACGGCAGGAATTTGCCAATGTGTTGAATCCAGATGAAAAGGCATTATATTTTGATTTAAATACGGTGAATTATAATATACAGTATCATTTTTTAGAACAAAAAAACTGGAAAACAAGTATTGGCATAAATGGAATGCAGCAAACCAATAAAAATAAAGGGGAAGAAGTTTTAATTCCTGAATATTCGTTATTTGATGTTGGTGGCTTTTTATATACACAAAAAAGAATCGATAAAGTTACGTTTAGTGGTGGTCTACGCTTTGACAATCGTTCTTTGAATTCAAAAAAATTTATAGAAAATGCTATTGTTAAATTCCCTTCATTTACAAAGAATTTTTCTAACATTTCGGGCAGTGCAGGTCTTGCTTATGAAATGAGCAAAGCGGTAAACTTAAAATTCAATATTGCCCGTGGGTTCAGAGCACCTACTGTTGCCGAGCTTGCAAGCAATGGAGCTCATGAAGGCACCAACCGTTATGAATATGGAGAACAAAATCTGAAATCGGAAACCAGCTTTCAAACTGATGCAGGAATTGAGATCAGCAGCGAACATGTATCTTTTAATGCAAGTATTTTTTATACTTCCATACATAATTTTATTTACTATCGTAAGCTGGAAGCTAAAGGCGGAGGAGATTCAATAATTGTTAATGGGACTAGTCAGTTTTATGCTTTCCGGTTTGCTCAAAATAATGCCCATTTATATGGTGCTGAATTCAATTTTGACGTTCATCCCCATCCGCTAGATTGGCTGCATATTGAAAATACATTTTCATGGGTGCGTGGTACATTAGGCGCCCCCCAGGATGGCAGCAAAAATCTGCCTCTCGTTCCGGCTAGCAGATTGGTTGATGAAATCAAAATAGATTTTGCAAAAAGCGGGAAGGTATTTAAAAATGGATTTTTTCAGGTAGAGCTGGACAATACTTTTAAACAAAATAAACCATTTACAGGATTTAATACCGAAACAGCTACAAGTGGTTATAGCCTCTTAAATGCAGCTATTGGTGGCAGTATTATTAGTAAAGGCAAAACCTTGTTCAGTTTATTTTTTGCTGCAAATAATATTTGCGATGTAGCTTATCAAAATCACCTGAGCCGTTTAAAATATGCAGCTGAAAATCTTGTAACCGGAAGAATGGGAGTGTTTAATATGGGGAGAAATTTCAGTATAAAAGTAAATGCTCCCATTAGTTTTAATTCTAAATAAATTTTTAATTAATAAAATGGTAACAGCTGAGTTGGTTTTTTATTTGATGTTCCAGTTACTTATCAACGGACCACGATTTCCATAAACCGGATCATTCTCCGGAAGCGGAACTTTTTTAATATTTTTATCAGCCTCTGGGCGATCATCCGGATCGCCCTTTTTAATATCATAATTTTTTCCATTTGGATATGCACCAACACATTTAAAATCTGTTTCCGATCCAATATTTTTGTGCGCAACACCTGCAGGAATAATAATGATATCACCCTTTTCAATAAGTTGTGTTATACCAGTAGGTCCACCTAACTGTACAATTGTGTTCCCCTGGTAAACTCCCAACACTTCGTGAGTAGTACTGTGGTAGTGATGATAATCATAAATGCCATTTCGCCATGAATTGGTCCAGTTATTTATTTAAAGATGTCTTCAATAATTTTTGCCGCATGTTCTTCAGGAAGTATTAATGCAGCTTTGCAAATGATGACTGGTAAGTAGCTGTTTGGAAATTGTCCATCATCTTTAAGGATATTTTTAATAATCCCGGGCTTCTTATTTATTGCAAATGCCATATAATTATATGATTCCACAAAAATATGGTGAACAAGGGAGTGACAACGATGATGCTATGAAAACCAAAGTAGGTAAAAAAATAATTCTGTGGAAATACTCTGTTGTAATTTTGCTCTATGTTAGAAATTTCTATTAATACACCTGCTTTATTATTTCCTGCGATTACCCTGCTAATGCTGGCTTATACCAACCGGTTTTTAGCAATTGCCAACAGGATAAGAAGCCTGCACGAGCACTATCATTCAATGGAAGTAAAAAATATCGCCTTCAGGCAAATTAAAAGTTTACGTGCCAGATTGAACATGATACGATACATGCAGGGGCTGGGGGCGCTTAGCTTTTTTTGCTGTGTATTATGTATGTACTTTATTTATAGAAATTGGATGTATGCAGCCAATATTATTTTTGCCAGCAGTATGATTACCCTACTTGGCTCTATTGTTCTTTCATTTCTTGAAATTCAGCAAAGCACAAAGGCGCTTGAACTTGAGCTAAGTGATATTGAAGAATTGGGAAGGGCAAATATTTTCACCGATATGTTCTATTCTAAAGAAGGACAGAAAGATGAATAGGTAATAGTCAATTGTCAATGAGCGATAAAAGCATTTGTGAAATTATTCTTCATTTGTATGCAACTCTACTGCCGACGTACTCTCATAACTTTCATTGTATTTAATAAAAAAGTAAATATAAACTGCTCTGCTTAACCGCATTAGCCATGGCTGCAAAACAACTATCACAACCGTATTAAAGATAAGCCAGTAAAAAATCCTGTTGTCATCTGTTGATACGCCAATTGCTGCCCACCATGCCAGAAAAGTGATTCCGGATAAAAGAACGGTTAATGCATAACTAACATATCCCGTACCATACCAAAAGCCAACTTCAAGATCGAATTTCTGTCGGCATACAGGGCAATGTTCATACATATCAAAAATGTGGTTGAGACTTAATTTTTTATATGAATTATTATTTTTAAACATGCCGCCTCTTCTGCATCGTGGGCAACGCATGGTTAAAATGCTCCATAAAAAACCAGGTTTAGGTTTTGTCATTGTGTCTGAACCTTGATTATCCTGATTTTAGGATTGCTTGATTAATTTATTATTGTGAACTCTTTTAAACTCTAAACTTTTGGCGCCAAAATTTAATAGTAAACCTATTTCCATTTTGTATGCTTCTAAATAATTTATTGCTTGTGCTAAATGAACATCTTCAAGATGTATAATTGCTTTTATTTCTACCATAATTTTGTTTTCAACAAAAAAATCAACTCTTCTTGTTCCTATTTCAAATTCACGATAAAAGATCGACATATTCATTTCCCTGTTAAATTCTAACCCGGCTAAACGCATTTCTATTTCTAACGCCCTTTGGTAAATTACTTCCTGAAAACCATTTCCAAGACTTTTGTGTACTTCTATTGCACAACCAATTATTTTTTTTGTTAAGTCTTCAAATAACATCATCATGAAATCTTTTGATCTTATTAATCATGGTTCAATTTAATGCCGGTTGTACTTCAATCTTTTTTCTTTCACCAATTTGTTGGCGCCACATTGCATAATATAAGCCCATTTGGGAAATTAGATTTTCATGCGTTCCGGTTTCTACCACTTCCCCTTTTTCCAATACATAAATTTTGTCAGCATGCATAATAGTGCTTAAGCGATGAGCTATCAAAATAGTTATTTGTTCCTGCTGAGATGAAACCTGTTTAATGGTATTAGTGATCTCTTCTTCTGTAAGAGAATCCAGAGATGATGTAGCTTCATCAAATATTAATAAATGCGGATGACGAAGCAATGCACGTGCAATTGAGAGTCTTTGTTTTTCTCCGCCTGAAACTTTTATACCTCCCTCACCAATTAAAGTATCCAATCCGTTATCTGCCCTTGTTAATAAATTATTACAGGATGCTTTGTGAAGTGCATCTAAAACATCTTTGTCAGTTGCTGCGGGATTAACGAATAACATGTTCTCTTTTATGGTGCCTGCAAACAATTGTGTATCCTGTGTTACAAAACCAATTTGTATGCGCAGGGTATCAAAATCAATATTATTTCCATCAATGTTATTG
>JBPCQG010000333.1:0-3071 GCA_050998315.1 Chitinophagaceae bacterium | reverse complement strand
ACGGATGCAATTTTAAATGATAAAGTTATAGATGGAAGCAAATGCATTTCTTATTTTACGATAGAATTAAAAGACATGCTGATACCTGATAAAATGAAAGGACAATTCGCCAATAAAATGTTTGGCTGCGATATTTGCCAGGATGTTTGCCCCTGGAATAAATTTAGTAAACCAACACAGGAAACAGCATTTACACCGGTACCACAAATTTTAAATTTTTCAACTACAGATTGGGAAGAAGTAACTGAAGAATCTTTCAAAGTAATATTTAAAGATTCGCCTTTAAAAAGGAGTAAGTATCAGGGAATAAAAAGAAATTTAAAATTTATTGAATGATGATCACTAAAATTGTATTCCGGCTTTTAAAATAATTCTGCTGAAATCATAAGTATAGTTACTGATATCTTCGGGGCACGGTGCAATAAGGCAGGGATTCGTTACTCCAATTTTATCATGAATATTTTTATAACTGTATCCCCCACTAATTAATAAAGATGTTTTCTTAATAAATTTAATTCTATATCCTGCACCTATATCACTATACACTCCACCAGTAAAATGATACGAGTTATAAGAAGAGATTTCTTTGCCGGGTTTATTTTTCCAGGGAATATTATATCCAAAATCCGCATATAAAAACCCATTGTTCTGTTTACCAAGGTATCTTCTGGCATCAATAAAAAGCGGAATAGTTGTATAATAGTAATAATCGTAGCCTGCTCCAATACCGGCGAACCATTTTTGATACATTAACCCGTTAACGGTTTGAAACAAGCCATACGACCCCTTTTGACCAATTATAATTCCACTGGTATTAATGGAATTAAATTTTATTTTCTGTTTTTGTGCGTTGGCATTGGTAAAGATCACAATCGCAATGAAACCGTAAATCCATTTTAATTTCATACTATTTTTTTAAGACATCTATTTTACTCAGTAAACGAATATCCTTTATATTGGAATAATCATATTGGTATAGGCCATCTTTGGCTACAACCATTGCCTTGTTATTATAAGCAATTACATCATAGGTATCCAACGGAGTTATTTGTTTAATCAGTTGTAAGTTCATCACATCAGATGCATCATAAACTTTTAAACCTGCTTTTCCATCGCATATAAACAACAAGTTGCCATCTTTTGATAAACCATGTGGATTTGTAAGATTATAGGTTTTTACTAATTGTGCATTTGTATAATTATTCAAACGTAAAATATCTAATTGATTGGTGAAACCACGGCAGGTATTGCCCGAGCGTAAGGTTATGTAAGCAAAATTATCATCGGCAATTACAGGATCGCAACTACGGGCATGTGTAAATTGCCCGCTTTGTACAGGGTTATCAGGATTTGCGATATTATAAATAAACATTCCATTTTGAGATCCGATGAACAATTTATCCTTGAAGGGAAAAATAGTTTCAATGTTCCAGCTACTGATATTTACTTTTTTACTAAAAACCGGATTTTCCGGCGCAGTGATATTAAACACATTCAAATCCGAATAAGAAACAGTATACATCCTGTTATTTACAAGTGTAAATCTTGCCATTGAACCGCCCAACCCAATAGGCGAGACGGATGCTTTTGAATCACCTCCGCCGCCACCGGAATTTGCCATAAAAAAGACACCTCTATCGAATTGCAACAGGGAATTACCTGCACACTCTTCCGTAACCGTAGTATCCCTTTTTACCCAATCAACTATTATTTTACTCTTATCGGCTGAAAAGCTATTGTAAGCACGGTATGGAAACACCCCTTCGTTATACCTTTTTACTACCGCATCTAATGGATTGCTAATGTCAATTGTAACAAGGTCAGTATATAGATCAGCGTACAAAATGTTTCCTTTTACTGCTATATCCATATTACCGGGAATATTGATAAATGCTTTTTTTGCAGGTGAAGCAGGATTGCTGTTATCTATTATATGAATGCCTTTATCAATTTCATTTAGAAAAATGTAATTACCGAGAATATATATTTTACCCGGATTTTGTATATCGGTAGGTGTATTACTTTTTATATTAACTTTTACCTCTGCGGTAGTTTTATATATAGGTACATAATAAGAGTAAGTGTATGTGCGGTGGCAGGAATCTTTTACACAACTGCTAAAAATGAAACTTAAGATTAATGTAAAGGCTGCGGCAAAAGAAGCGGTAATATATTTTTTCATGTTCGTTAGTTTTGTGGGTTGACAATGTTGTTAATAAAAACGTGGCATTAAAATTATTTTTTTCTAAAAATAATTTGTGCCCACAATCCTACAAAAGTAAAATGATGTTTGTTGTATCCCAGGTCTGCAATTTTTGAAATGCCATAGTTAAGATAAGGTCCGAGTAAAAGTGATCGTTTTTGTTTTGAAATTAATGCAAAATCAAATGATGTGATAAAGCCTAATTGTGTTTTATTAAATAGAGAATTATCATGAAAATATAAACCGGTAGCCCTATTAAATTGTAAAGCATTGCTGCTTATTAATTCCGAAACAGAAAATCCTATATTCCAATAGAGCGATGTTTTTACTGCATTACCTATTTGAAATGTAAACCCCACAGGTAATTCAATATAATGGAAGAAATTACGATGAACACCTGTAGTACTGTTCGACCTGAAATAAGCGGCACTGTCAGTGCCCACTGTGTTTGTAGTACTTAATAATTTATAATTAAGGCCGGTAACAAATATTATTTTGCGTGAAATATTTTTTTGTGCAGATAACCCGGTGATGAAGGCTATAGAAGATTTTATTGCCGACGGTTTAAAAGTTGGATTAGAAGCAGATGAACCGGACAAATTTTGAGGTGAAGAATAATCCATGATACTTTTTTGATCATCTCCAAAAACAATACCTCCTATTCCTGTTACACCAGATACACCTGCTGAAAAAGAAAATCCCCAATTCCACGGATATTTTATTGTTCCTGTTATTTTCTTTGTTGAAGTATCAATATTAATTTCTGATTTCTCTTTCCCCTTATTATTTATCTTAGCAATTACATTTTCAGATGATTTATCGGTTTGATCTAAGATAGTATCAGGCCTATCTTGCCCTACGGTTATTA
>JBPCQG010000322.1:0-7315 GCA_050998315.1 Chitinophagaceae bacterium | reverse complement strand
GATTATATCTGTGCCGGCAGATAATTCAGGCACACCAGGGTAAGGTATGGGCTGAGAGCAAAGAAAGCGAGGGATCAACCTTTTACTTTTCCATTCCACTTTAATTAATATATGGCATGCGGGTTGTTACCTATAAGAATTAAATAAAAGCTATGCGAAAAATATTAGTAGTTAATAATGATATTGATGGAATGTCGCTATTGCAAAAATGGCTTGAGCGGAAAGAGTATGAAGTTAAATATACATCCAATGGGGATGAAGTGTCACATCTTATGAAAACTTTTAAACCGCATTTGGTTTTAGTGGATGTGCTTCAGGACAAGGTTGTAGCACAAATAAAAACTAATGAACATACAAAGAAAATACCGGTCATTTTAATGACGGGATATACAAGTCAAAACAGAGCATTGAAGCAACCATAGTTGATGATGTGATAGAAAGCCATTTAATCCTAAGTGACTGGAGAAAAAAATTGAAAGTTTTTTAAAGAAAACCGGGTAATTATTTATACACATACTGGATACTGCCTAAAAGCCTTTTCTCCTTTGAATAACATTTTTCACTTTCCCGCAATCGCAGATCGTTATAGGTATATTTCCAAATAAAGTAATTACTGATATTATCATCTGTAGAAATCATTTGTTTTATTTGCCCCGTTTGGTTGTATTCGTACATGTAATCAGGCAGTAAACGCTTAGCTCTTTCATTATAATGTACAACATCAGTAAGGCGGCTTTTATCATCGTAATAATATAAATATTTTCTCCCTTTTACTCCCCTTGTTATTTCCTGTTCATCTATAACATTTCCTTTATCGTCTATTGTAAAGTTTACATTTGATATATCAGCATTATTTTTTCTTTTTATCATTTTCTCAGGCTTACCTATAGCATTATAGATATATTGATGGGTCTCAGTAATACCTACGGTTTCATCATTTGCTTTTGTAAAATTGGTAATCATTACAACCCTGCCTTTATTATCATATTCATATTCTGATCTGGCAAGGGAGGTTTGTGTGCTGTCAACAGTTTTTAATATCCACCCTTTTTCATTGTAATAACTAATTAATAATGATTGGCTGGTAATGTAAGACCGTGATATCATTTCAGATTTAGTAAAATTCCGGTCAATTTTTCTTTCGCAATAAAATTCTTCGCTTGGCTCGCCATCATCTTCAAAACTTTTAACTGAAATAGTTCTTTTGTTTTCATTTTTTAAAACGGCAAACTCTTTTGTAAGCTGTTGGTTTGTCCAGATATCTTTATAAAAGTATTGGGCAAATGCTCCTGAAAACATACTAATAAATAGAATTATAAGAGCAGGAAATTTTAAAGGGGATAGAAGCATTTGTAAATTGGATTTATATCAAAAAGTAATCACCTGTATTTTGATTGTAAAATATGCCAATAATACGGCATGCAAATTTTCTTCGTTATTTTTAACCAGATTTTATAAATCAAAACAATTGCAAAATTGTCACACCTTCCTCAACGAAAAGAAAAAAATTGTTTGAATTGCGGCACGCAGGTGGTAGGTCATTTTTGCCATAACTGTGGGCAGGAAAACATTGAGCCAAAAGAATCAATATGGCACCTGGTTTCACATTTTTTTAAAGATATAACTCATTTTGACGGAAAGTTTTTTACTTCTTTAAAAGACCTTATTCTTAAACCCGGTTTTTTATCTAAAGAGTATGTAATTGGCAAAAGGGCAAGTTACCTTAACCCAATAAGAATGTATCTGTTCACATCAGCAATTTTTTTCCTTATATTTTTTTCATTGTACAAGATTGATGAAAATATAATAAAGGTTGACAATGGTGTTGAAGCTAAAACATACGATGAGATAAATAAAATGGATTCTGTTGCATTCCGAAAATTTACAATGAAGATTAATAAAGGAACTGTAATGGATAAAAATGAATTTAAGGATAGTATTGATAAAATGGATTCACGAACCTTTAGTGAAATATTAAAAAAAACAGACACTCTAAAAATATTGACCAAACAACAACTAAAAGAAAAGGTGGATAAAATGGACTCTGTTGAAGTAAGGGAATTTGCAAAAAAAGTTACGGCAAAATTACCTATGAGGCGGGAAGCCTTTAATCAGCAATTTAATAATTTTAGCATAGCTTCCGGAAATTACCGCAACAGGCAGGAATACGATTCATTATTAAAAGCAGGTGCAAAAAAACATAATTGGTTTGAAAGACAATTGGTATATAAGAATATTGAATTAAAAGAAAAATATGATTCAAATCCCAAACTAATAGTTGCTGCTCTTTTAAGCCGGTTTACCCATTTGTTACCTCAAATGCTTTTTGTACTGCTTCCTTTGTTTGCACTTATTTTAAAATTGGTTTATGTTAGACAAAAACAATTTTATTATGTAGATCATGTGATCTTCACCATTCATCTTTACATATTTATTTTCTTAGTGATGCTGATAACATTTGGCATTAGCAAACTTAAAAGTTTATTAAACTGGCAATGGCTCAATTTTCTTTCTGCAATATTTGTACTAGGCATCTTTTTTTATTTCTATAAAGCTTTGCGAAATTTTTATAAGCAGCGCAGGGCTAAAACAATTTTAAAGTATTTTATCCTGTTATTATTATTTCTGATAACAACTGTACTAATGTTTACTATATTCATCTTACTCTCAATGTTTGGTTTATAAAATCAATATGCCAATAAATATAAATGATGATCTGCAGCGCCTTGTTACCATAATGAATGAGCTTAGGGAAAAATGCCCCTGGGATAAAAAACAAACCATTCATACTTTGCGGCAGCAAACCATCGAAGAAACTTTTGAACTCGCAGATGCAATCACTGATAAAGACTGGCAGGGAATAAAAGAAGAATTAGGAGATATTTTGCTACACGTAATTTTTTATTCAAAAATTGGAGAGGAGGAGGAGCAATTTACTTTACACCAAGTGATTGAAGCGCTTTGCAAAAAATTAATTGTAAGGCATCCGCATATTTATGGTGATCCCAAAAATCCGGGACAACCTATAAAGGCGGATAATGCAGAAGAGGTAAAAAGAAATTGGGAACAGATAAAATTAAAAGGGGGAAAACAATCTCTTTTAAGCGGGGTGCCTAAAGCTTTGCCGGCAATGGTTAAAGCTATGCGATTGCAGGAAAAAGTGAAGCAGGTGGGATTTGAATGGGATACAAAAGAAGATGTTTGGGGAAAGATTGAAGAAGAACAGCAGGAACTTTTGGTAGCTGTGCAATCAAAAAAGCAAAATGATATTGAAGAAGAAATAGGGGATTTATTTTTTTCTATCATTAATTATGCACGTTTTTTAAATGTTGATGCTGAGAATGCCTTAGAGCTAACCAATAAAAAGTTTATTAAACGTTTTGTACAAATGGAAGCAAGGGTTAATGCGGATGGAAAAAATCTTCATGATATGACTCTGGAAGAAATGGACACGATATGGAATGCAGTTAAACAACAAAACAAACAGGATTGAAATTTAAGAAATACACTAATATATCTTTTGGCAGAACAGGATACCTGCTTGTACTTACTGCAATTTTTACCACGCTTTCATTTATTATTGATAACTATTGGGGAAGTGACTCGGTATCAGGATTGCAGAAGTCTCTTCAAAAGGATATACAGCAAAAACAAAAGAGTTTTAACCCACTTTGCAAAGATACCGGCTTATTAAATCAGCTTATAAGTAACCGCTACAATGAAGCGACATTACATGAGCTCTCTGACAAAAAAAGCTTTTTTTTTATTTATAGATATGATACAGCAGAGCATATACCTGTTTTTTGGAATACGCAAATTGTGCAAGCCGATGAAGAGATACTTACATCCAATGATACCAAATATATAAAGCTCCTTTCTAATGGCTGGTATGTAATAAATAAAAAAGCAATTTCTTTAAAGGATGATTTGGATTATAAATTAATATCTCTTATACCTGTAAAATGGGATTATTACATACAGAATAAATATTTACAAAATTCTTTTGTTGCAGTTGATAATATAGAGAGCCAATATGAGATAAGTACTCAGCCCAATGATGTTGCAATCAAAGATATAGATGGGCATATTCTATTTTATTTACATCAAACTACTGCCAACCCAATACAACATAATAATCCTGTTTCTCTTTGGCTCAGGATTTTTGCAGCGCTATTAGTGCTTTTATATATCCATATAGCTGCAAATTTTTATGTTGCAAAAAAAAGCTTATGGACGGGTTTCGTTTTCTTGTTTTTATCCGTGCTGGCTCTAAGGGTAATAAGTTATTATTTCTCTATACCTGTTAACTTCCGGCAGTTAGAGATATTTGATCCTTCTATCTATGGTTCTAACATTATTTTACGCTCACTCGGCGACCTTTTTATTAATTCTATTTTATTTGCCTGGATAGTATTGTTTTTAAGAAATCATTGGGTTGACAACGATTTTAAGTTTATCCCTAAAACAAAAACTAAAAAATTTTTAGTAGCCATTGGCATTACAATATCCATGGTAACTATCACAATTGTTTGCGGACATGTTATTCGCAGCCTTGTTGTTGATTCGCAAATCTCGTTTGATGTTATTAATTTTTTTACATTAAACATTTATACCATTATCGGCTTTATTGTATTGTGCTGTATTGCTATCGCCTATTTCTTTTTGATACAGATTTTTTTAAAACTTGTAAGATATTGTATTGATGAACACCAGCCTATTTTATATATAGCACTAGCAATTACCGGCCTTATGGTGCTTACATTCAAATTAAACACACCAAATATTTCATTTGATATCGCACTTATAATATGGCTATTGCTATTTGTGTTTTTGATGGATTATAATAGTCTCTCATTACTGGTATCTAAAATAGTTTCATCACGCTTTATTTTTTGGGTATTCTTTTTTTGTATTTCTATAACGGCGGTAATTATATTCCAAAATCGCATCAAAGAACTTAATGAACGTAAACATTTTGCCGAGAACCTTTCCAATAAAGCTGATCCGGCAGGGGAGAGACTGATGAATATCATGTTAAAAGATTTCAGCAATAATTTTCTATCAGGGATATTTCACCGGTTTAAAGATGCCGGTGATAATAACTTTTTAAAAGACAGTCTGATAAATGAAAACTTTTCAGGTTATCTGAATAAGTATGATACCAAAATTTATACATTTGATAATAGGGAAAATCCATTATATAATGAAGATTCTTCAGCCTACAATACATTAAATGCAGTTTTGGAAACACAGGCAAAGCCTACAGCCTATACAGATCTTTTCTATTATGATGTGTCGTACGATAGATTTAATTATATAATTAAAAAGAAGGTTACTGATACCGAAGGCACGCTGCAGGGATATACTTTTATTCTTTCACGACCTAAAAAGTACAAAAGCGATGCCTTGTATCCTGAATTATTTTCAAAAGGGGAAGCCAATTCTATCGAGAGTTCTTCAAGATATTCTTTTGCAGTTTACAACAAAAATCATTTAACTAACAGCTATAATAATTATCCTTTTCCAACAATAATTGCAAAAACATCGCTTGCCAACAATGAATTTATAACTAAAAGCAATGATGGATATGATGAGCTTTGGTATAATGCGGGCAGTAATAGAATAATAGTTATAGCAAAGAGCGATAATTTTTTCATTGAATCAATTACCCTTTTCGCTTACCTCTTCTTTTCTTTTTTAGTTATAACGGGGCTTTTTAATTTATTGAACATATCGATAAGAGGAAGATTCAATCTTAAAAAAATAAGATCGAATC
Source organism: Chitinophagaceae bacterium (assembly GCA_050998315.1). Lineage (GTDB taxonomy): Bacteria > Bacteroidota > Bacteroidia > Chitinophagales > Chitinophagaceae > Ginsengibacter. Next base: position 1,539 of record JBPCQG010000322.1, on the reverse strand, counting down.
TGCGATTCACCATACGCAACCAGGTGTATGGCACTATTATCCTTATAAGTATATTTTCATTTGTTGTAATTGGGATTGCCACAATTTTATTTTTTATAAACCGCTATCACAGCAATAATCGTGAAAAGCTTAGCCGAACAATTCACATAATGGAAACTGAGCTTAGAAAATCTCTTGATACTGTTTCTTTTTATAATGAAAAATTAAAAGTATTTGATTTTCTCCCAAATGAAAAACTGGAATACACAATAAACAAGCTGGCTGAAATACATGCAGTGGATGTTAACCTGTACGATGTTAGCGGAAATCTTAAAGTGTCATCACTACCTCTACCTTACACCACCGGCATGGTAAGTACCAGGATGGATCCTGTTGCTTTTTATCATCTTGGTAAATTAAAAGATGTGCAGTTTTTTCAGGAGCAAAAGATGGGCGAATTAAAATACCTGAGTAATTATGTTCCGGTAAGGGACGAAACGGGTAAAGAATATGCTTATCTGAATATACCCTATTTTGAATCGCAAAGCAGGCTGAAAGATGAGATATCAAATTTCCTTGTTACCATAATTAATCTTAATGCATTTATTTTTTTATTAGCCGGTATTATCGCCTTATTTATTACAAACCGGATAACCCGTTCATTTTTTATTATCACTAATAAAATGAAAGAAGTTAATATCGGAAAAATAAATGAAGAAATAATCTGGAACCGTAAAGACGAGATAGGAGATTTGGTAGATGAATATAATAAAATGGTTAACAAATTAGACGTAAGCGCTGCAATGCTTGCCAGAAGCGAAAGAGAAGGCGCCTGGAGAGAGATGGCGAGGCAGGTGGCACATGAAATAAAAAATCCTTTAACTCCTATGAAGCTTAACCTGCAATACCTGCAAATGGCTATTGATACAAACTCTCCAAACGTAAATGAGATTTCAATTTATGTAGCTAAAATATTACTTGAGCAAATAGACCACCTTTCAGAGATAGCTACAGATTTTGCACAATTTGCCAATATTGGGAGAACAAAGAACCAGGTTTTTAATTTAAATGATTCTATAAAACACGTGTCTTCATTATACTCTGCTAATGATAAACTGCAAATAGCCATTTTTCCCAATAAAGAAAAAATAATGATAAAGGCAGATAAAACACAGATAAACCGTTTATTGACAAACCTTATTCAAAATGCTATACAGTCAGTGCCTGAAAACAGAAATGCACAAATCGAAATTGCAACAAAAGATTCAGATGATAAAGTATTATTATCAGTTAAGGATAACGGAACCGGTATTCCTGAACAAATGACAGACAAAATATTTACTCCAAACTTTACTACAAAAACATCAGGCACGGGGCTGGGGCTTGCCATGTGTAAAGGAATTGTAGAAAAATTAGAAGGAAGAGTATGGTTTGAAACAAAAGAAAATGAATACACAGTTTTTTATGTAGAATTACCTGTTTATGAAAAATAAAATTCTATTTATTTGAGAACATTTGATGGATACAAAACTCGCCGGAGAGAAGCAGTTGGGTTTGCAT
>JBPCQG010000332.1:0-3467 GCA_050998315.1 Chitinophagaceae bacterium | reverse complement strand
ATATTAGCTAATGTGCTAATATGCAAAGATTATAACCATTACATATCAATTTGGCAATCTAGGTAGAATTAACACATTACCTAAACAACTAATTAAATTTATTCTCCTAAAAACTGAGTTTGATCAGGCAAAGTAACTTGTATTTCTCCTTCACCTGAATGCAGTACGCACTGACAACCCAATCTTGAATTTAATCTCGGATTTATTGCCCTGTCAATAAAATCTTCTTCTTTATCACTAAGCTCTTCCAAAAAATCCTCCCCCTTTTCAACGTATAAGTGGCAGGTACTACAGGCACACACACCGCCACAGTTATGATGCAATACTATATCATTTGTAAGCGCAACTTCTAATATGGATTGATCAGACTCGACATTATTTATAATGACAGGCTCTATTCCTTTCTGTTCAAACTTAAACGTAACCTTATACATCAGCTTTTCTTAAACGCAGGCAAAATTAAGCTTTACGATACAAACAGGTTTTGGAATTTCCGTAACAAGGAAATGAAATTATTTGTTTTGATGAAGTTTTAAAATACTTTCAGAAAGTTTTAAATAGAGGTATTTAAGATCAGGATGTTCTGAAAGTATTTGAAGGTGTTTGCCTAAGGTATATATATCTTCTCTTATTGCAGGACCGGTTTGTACAGCATGCGGCGAATGTTGCTTTACACGGCTGATAGTTTCATCTATTAACGGGTATAATTTTTTAAAGTCAATCTTTTCTTTTTTGCAAAAATCTTCACCCATTGCAAATAAGTGGTTGGTGAAGTTATTTACGAGAACTGCTGCCACATGAAATTTCAGCCTCTCCTCGTCATCGGCAGTAGTTACATTACCGGATAATGTTTTACAGAATTCCCGGATGATTTTAATTGTATCAACGCTGCTGCCATCAATCAATAATGGAATTTCAGATGTTACCGCAGCGCTTTTGAGCAAACTTTGCAGTGGATAAATAACGCCATAACTGGAAGAAATATTTTTTAATACATCTTTTGAAACAGAACCTGCAGTATGTATCACTATTTTATTTCTCAATTGCACATATTGATCCAGATGATACAATGCTGTATCTGTTATTGCAAACAAATAGAGATCAGCATTTTTATAGGGTGTTGATTTGAAACTACCGGAAGTACTATCAAATATTTGCGCAAGAACCTTTGCATGGTTTTCATTTCTGCTTACTACCTGAACTATCTTATGCCCGGCATTGTATATAATCTTGCCCAATACGGTAGCTACATTACCCGAACCAACAATTACAATATTCATGATTAAGACTTAATTAAACTCATCACCGATTTACACTATGCAGCTAAATTGTCACAATAAATGCCATTGGTAAAACGTATTAGATTGTACAATTGGCAATAGTAGTACCAATTTTTTACAAATAAGAATATCTGTAAATTTATAACACATGTTATTTAAAGCAGTAGTTGTGGTTCATTTAAATTTTTGATTTTTAATTTTAAGCTAATATTGCATGCAGGCATGAATAGAATTTAAAAAACACGCTGCTTTAGAATTTAAATATATTATGGCAAAAAATCTTTTAATAGTTGAGTCTCCTGCAAAAGCCAAAACCATAGAGAAAATTTTGGGGAAAGACTTTGAGGTAAAGAGTTGTTACGGTCATATAAGGGATCTTGAAAAAGACGATATGGGCATCGACATAAAAAACCATTTTAAGCCCCGCTATAAGGTGCCTGATGAAAAAGCAAAAGTAGTTAAGGAGTTAAAACAACTTGCCAAAAAGGCTGATGAAGTATGGCTGGCATCGGATGAGGAACGTGAGGGAGAAAGTATAAGTTGGCATTTAGCAGAAGTGCTTGGTCTTGACCCGAAAACAACTAAGCGTATTGTTTTTCACGAGATAACAAAACCGGCTATTGATGCTGCGGTAAAAAATCCACGACTTATTAATATGGACCTGGTAAACGCACAACAGGCCAGGCGTATACTTGACAGAATTGTAGGCTTTGAGTTATCTCCTGTTTTGTGGCGCAAAATAGGAATGACAGGCGGCCTCAGCGCTGGCAGAGTACAAAGTGTGGCAGTAAGATTAATCGTGGAAAGAGAAAGAGAGATAAATCAATTTAAAACAGCCAGCCATTTTAAAATTGAAGCATTACTTGCAGCAACTGATAATAATAACAGAACAGTCCCTTTTAAGGCGGAAGACGGGAGAAAATATGAAATAAATGCTGCCGAAAACTTTTTGGAGAGTTGTATTGGCGCAGAATATACAGTGAAAGACATCCAGGTAAAACCCGGAAAACGTTCACCAGCACCACCTTTTACCACATCAACACTTCAGCAGGAAGCAAGCCGTAAGCTTGGTTATGGCGTTAGTAAAACAATGCTGCTGGCGCAAAAGCTATACGAAAGCGGTAAAATATCTTATATGCGTACTGATAGTGTAAGTCTTGGCGAAACAGCACTTGATGATATTAAAAACTCTGTGAGAAATTGCTGTGGCGAAAACTACATAGAAATAAGAAAGTTTAAAAATAAAAATGAGAGCGCACAGGAAGCTCATGAAGCAATTCGTCCTACTTATATGGCAAACAGTTCTGATGTTGAGCCTGACACCAGGAGCTTATACGAAATGATTTGGAAGAGAACAATGGCAAGCCAGATGAAAGATGCCATCCTGGAAAGAACTACTGCAAAAATTGCTATTAGTACAAACAATGAAGAACTTACTGCATCAGGAGAAGTTATAAAATTTGATGGCTTTTTAAAAGTGTATATCGAAGGAAGTGATGATGATGATGAACAAAAAGATGGTGAAAGCCGTTTACCAACTTTAACTGTGGGACAAATACTTCAGTTTGAAGAAATGACCGCAACAGAAAAATTCACTCGTCCTGCTGCCAGATATACAGAAGCCTCACTTGTGAAAAAGCTGGAAGAATTAGGTATAGGCAGACCAAGCACTTATGCACCTACTATAAGTACAATTGTAAAAAGAAATTATGTAGAGAAAAAGGATAAAGAAGGTGTGAAAAGGGAGCTTACTATTTTAAAACTAAAATCAGATGAAATACAAAAATCAGTTCAACATGAAAATGTGGGTGCCGAAAAATCTAAATTATTTCCTACCGATCTTGGGCTTGTAGTTACTGATTTTTTAAGCAAGCATTTTGATGAAGTAATGGACTATTCTTTTACTGCAAACATTGAGGAAGAGTTTGATAAAATAGCAGAAGGTAAACAGCAATGGAGTAAAATGGTGGGAGATTTTTATAAGCCATTTCATGAAGATGTTGAACACACATTGGAAAATGCTGAAAGATCTGTTGGTGAAAGGGAGTTAGGAAATGATCCTGTTAGCGGAAAACCCATAATTGCAAGAATGGGGAAATATGGTCCCATGGTTCAGACAGGTGTTCAGGAGGATGAAGAAAAACCAAAATTTGCGAAACTAAAAGCCAACCAAAGTATAGAGACTAT
>JBPCQG010000228.1:0-5877 GCA_050998315.1 Chitinophagaceae bacterium | reverse complement strand
ACGCTAAACAGTCCACTGTAAACAAATTGTATTTTGTGCTTCCTATATTATAATTGATAAATATTACACATGAAAAAAACTATCGTAATTGCTCTTGTTCTATTCTCAGCTTTTCACTCATTTGCTCAAAGCGATACAGCTAAAGTTGAGCAATACGCTGAGGTAATTGCCACACCCAGGTTACTAAGTAATAAAGTAACCATTGATATAGACTATGGCGAAGAAAGAAGTATATGGAGAGATAACAGGCTAAAAGAAGATAATGGAAGATTAAAAAAATTTAATACTGTTATTGATGCATTAAATTATATGGGAAGGGATGGATGGAAGCTTGTTAATGCTTTTCCAATAACAGTAGGCAGCTCCCAGGTTTATCATTATGTTTTCAAAAAACCTTTTTCAAGATCTGAATTAGACATTAAGTAAATAGATAAAGCTGCCAACAAATAGAAGTATTAATGTTCCCTTATAAAGCTTCCGTCATCATTAAATTCAGCTTCTATGTCTTCGCCATTATCCTTAAACTTTGCTTCATAAATTATTTTACCATCTTTTTTTTCTGTAATCCAATTAGTATTGGTAGCAGCAGGATATTTTGTTTTAAAAGCACTAACAACTGATCCCGGCACTTTGTCCTCACTTATTTTATTATGGGAGCAGGATGTAGCCATAATAATTGTAAAAATGAACCCGAATAAGATTGATTTTTTCATGATTATATTTTTGAGTGATGAATAATAACCGTACCATTTCTATGACAAAACATATTTCAAATATTATATCTTAAAAGCCTGTCGTCACTTCGCCACCTCAATCTTTACTTTTTTATTTTTGATCTTTTGATCTTTTATCAATTGAAGTGTATTGCTCACTTTTAATTTTCTTACAGCAACAAACGAAAAAAAATCTTTCACATCAATTAATCCTATATCATCTTTTTTTAACTGTCCTTTGTTTGATAAAAACCCAACGATATCAATTTTATTTACTTTGTCTTTTTTGCCTGCTGCGATAAAAAGTGTTGTCCATTTTGGTTTTTCGGGCAATTGGGTGTTCTCATGCAATTCAAAATTTTCCACTTCTTCTTTAATATATGGAGGTAACTTTTCTTCGGCAGATAAAATAAGTATGGCTGTGCCGCCGGCATCCATTCTTGCCGTTCTCCCATTCCTGTGAATATAAATTTCTTCAGTTGCAGGCAGGTGATAATGTACAATGTATTTTATATTAGGAATATCAAGCCCACGGGAAGCAAGGTCAGTCGTTACCAAAACGTTCACTGTTCCATTTCTAAACTTGCATAAAGCGCTGTCACGTTGTTGCTGTTCCATTGCGCCATGATAAAATTCATTTATAATTCCTTTTTTCGTAAGCAGATCACTGGTACGCTCAACAGCTTCACGGTGATTACAGAAAACAATAATAGATTTATTGCCTATGGAACAAATAAGTTTAAAGAGGGTATCAGATTTATCTTTCTCCGGTGATAAAACAGTTTTTATATAAAGCTTGTTTTCTTTTTCACCCGGTAATAAAAAATCAAGCCTGAATGGAGATGTTAGCCCTATGAAATCCGGAACTTCTACTGCTTCGGTAGCAGAGGTTAATATTCTTTTTTTTATAAACTTTAGTGATTCAACAATAAAAACAATTTCTTCCCAAAAACCCGATTCAAGTGATTTATCAAATTCATCAAGCACTAGTGTATCAATAGACTCTGTGGTAATATTTCCCCTCCTGATATGATCAGCCAACCGTCCCGGGGTTCCCACCAATATAGCAGGTGGTTGAAGCAAATTATTTTCTTCCGTTTCTCTTAAATGACCTCCATAGCAACAGGTAATTTTAAAACCGGTACCTAAAGATTTGAACACCTGTTCTATCTGCAGCGCCAGTTCTCTTGATGGAACTATAATTAATGCCTGCGTTTTTTTAATATTGTTATTAAGCTTTTGCAAAACTGGTATTAAAAAAGCCAGTGTTTTTCCGGAGCCAGTGGAAGACAGAAGAATAACACTATCATTTTCTTCAATTGCTGCTATAGCCGAAATCTGCATTTCATTCAGCTCATCAATTTTTAAATTGGAAAGTAACTTTTCTGTGGAATAATTTTTTGCAGGCATTATTGCAAAAGTATGAAACTTACCATCGGTGAATAGTTTACTCGCCTTTCGGATAGAAACAAACAACATTTAATGGTTGGTAAGCAATAAATTCTACCATTCATAAAAAAAAAATGACCGTTCACCTTTAAAATTGTATCGATATGCTTTGGGGTATTTAAATTCGCCCCACCAAAAAATACTTATAATGAGAAATTTACTTTTGTTGCTTATATGTGTGTTCACAGGAGCAATTTCATACGCTCAGAAAATTACAGGAAGTTTAAAAGATGATCAGGGAAAAAGCCTGCAGGGAGCTACAGTTTCTTTAAAAAGATCAAAGGATTCCGCTGTAGTTAAATTCGGTGTAACTAACTCTTCCGGCGGCTATACATTTACCAATATATCCAATGGCAAATATTTTATAAACACATCCCATGTTGGTTATGCAGGAAAAAATTCTCCCGCATTTGAAGTTAATGGCGAAGGTGAACAAAGGGTGCCGGATGTTTTATTGAGTAAGTCTTTGGGTACTTTGAAAAATGTGGACATTACAGCTGCAAAACCCATAATTGAAGTTAAGGCTGATAAAACCATATTAAATGTAGAAGGCAGTGTAAACGCAGTAGGTCAGGATGCGTTAGAGTTATTGCGAAAATCACCTGGTGTTGTTGTTGATAAAGATGAGAATCTTAGCCTCAGCGGTAAAAATGGTGTCCAGGTATATGTTGATGGGCGACCCACTCCGTTATCAGGAGCAGACCTTGCTGCATACCTAAAAACTTTACAATCCTCTTCAATTGAAGCTATTGAGATCATTACAAACCCTTCTGCCAAGTATGAGGCTGCCGGTAATGCAGGTATCATCAATATCAAATTAAAAAAGAATAAATCATACGGCACCAATGGTTCTGTGAATTTCGGATATAGTATTGGCACTTATCCAAAATATAATACAGGCTTTTCTTTAAACAACCGTAATAAATATATTAATGTATTCGGCAACTATAATTATAATGACAGCCGAAATGCGATGTACATGAATTTGTACCGTAAACAGCTAGATACATTATTCGATCAAAGGTCTTTAATGAGTTTTAAAGGACACAGCCATAATTTCAAAGCAGGAGCTGATTATTTTATTAATAAGAAAAGCACAATCGGGGTAATGATTAATGGTAGTCTTGGGGAAAATGTATTTGCCAACGACAGCCGAACCCCTATTTCTTATATACCATCCGGACAATTAGTTAAAACTCTTACTGCTTCCAATTCTACCGCCGGAGAACGAAAAAGTGGAAACCTGAATTTTAATTATAAGTATGCTGATACCTCAGGGCATGAATTAAATATAGATGCTGACCGCGGGCTTTACAGAATTAAAAGTAACCAGATGCAGCCCAATAATTATTACGATAAACTTGGTGTTTTATACAACACCCGTATTTATAATTTTATTGCCCCCGCCGATATTGACATTTATAGTGTAAAAGCTGATTACGAACAAAACTTTAAAAAGGGCCGTTTAGGCTTTGGCGGTAAAACATCATTTGTAAAAACCGCCAATGATTTTAACCGTTATGATATCATTTCTGCCGTTAGATACTTTGATAGCACAAGGAGCAATAACTTTAATTATAAAGAGAACATTAATGCTGTGTATGTGAATTACAATAAAGCCTTCAAGGGTTTAATGGTACAATTTGGGGTTCGCATGGAAAACACCAATCTTGAAGGAATATCAGACGGCTATAAATGGAGCGGCTCAAAATTTATTGCAAATAAAGATGGCTTTAAACGTAACTATACTGATTTCTTCCCGAGCGGGGCAATTACTTTTAATAAAAAACCAACCAGCCAGTGGGGATTGCGATACAGCCGCAGAATTGACAGACCTGCCTACCAGGATTTAAATCCTTTTGAGTTTAAATTAGATGAATATACTTTTCAAAAAGGTAATATAGATCTTAGACCGCAATACACAAACAGCTTTGCTATAACACACACTTACAAATACACCTTAAACACTACTTTAAATTACAGCCATGTAAATGATGTATTTACTCAATTGGTAGATACTGCAGAATTATCCAAAAGCTTTATTACAAAAAAGAATCTTGCCACACAAGATGTATTTAGCTTGAATATCAGCTATCCTTTTAGTAAAAAATGGTATAGTATTTTTTCAAATCTAAATGCAAATTATTCTCATTACAAAGCAAATTTTGGAACCGGCAGGATAGTGGATCTGGATGCTTATGCCTTCAACATTTATCAACAACATACATTTAAATTAGGTAAGGGTTATACTGCCGAATTAAGCGGTTTTTATTCCTCACCTTCCATATGGCAGGGAACTTTTAAAAGCAAGTCTATGTGGGGAATTGACGGTGGTTTATTGAAAACAATATTAAAGGGCAATGGCTCAGTAAAATTAGCTGTAAGTGACATTTTTAATAGCATGCATTGGGGTGGTACAAGCAAGTTTGCAGGGCAATACATAAGAGCAGGTGGCGGCTGGGAAAGCCGTTTATTTAAAGTAAATCTTAGTTATCGCTTTGGTAATAACCAGGTAAAAGGGGCACGCCAGCGTAAAACAAGCCAGGATGAAGAGAACCAGCGGGTAAATTCTGGGGATAATAATGGTATTGCCAGATAAATTTTCAATAATCTGTAATAAAATTGGTCCGGTATTTTTGCCGGACCAATTTTATTTAATCTGTATCTACATTTTTCGCTGAACAACCGGTGGCGCAGGTGGCGGTACCAGGTTACTGATGGGCCTGGTAGTTTTTAAATAAGCAAATATTGCTTTTAATTCATCATCAGTTAAATTTCTAAATGATTGCCATGGCATTGGGGGTAATAACATGCGGCTACCTGCCAAACCTTTAAGTTTACCATTCCGGATAGCAAATAGAAATTGATCTTCATTCCATGTTCCAATTCCTGAATCATCTGAAGTGATATTAGCTGCATATGAAATACCCCATGGACCTACCCATGCTGTAAGTGTTTGGGTTACTACAAGACCTTTGGTTTCCATAGCATTTCTATCTACATCAGGTGGAGGCATTTTCGCAGGATGTCCTGATAACAATAATGTGCTATCATCTTCTGGTCCCATAGGTCCCATTTTTTTTGGCGTATGGCAATCACCACATCCACCCGACATTACCAGGTGCTCACCCCATTTTACCGGACTTTCATAGCCACCATTACTTTTACTTCCTACAAGTATGGTGTCTTTTTGATTTTGATTTGTATTGGATTTGTCTTCACTGCATTGAGAAAGAAAAAATGTGATGCATATGATAGCAATTACAATAATAACCGGGAGTTTCTTCATATATTTTTTTTAAAAGTTATAAGATAATTCCAAGTGTTACTTCAATAGTCAGCAGAGTTTTTTTAGGAGAGATTCATTAATAAAGAAAAATAAAATTTTTATATATACCAAATATATTTTTGTGTTTTATTTTTTTAAGAATAATTAAGCATGGTAATTTTAATTAATTTCATTTTATAAAATCTCATGTATGAAAAAGTTTTTTTTCTTTTTATTGATATGTACGCAGGTAGTGTTTGCGCAAAATAAAGATGTAATAACACCCACCTCAAACTTAGTTGCCCAGGGTATTCCCGATATTCCGGTATCTATAAAAAATGATGTGTTGCGGTATACTGAATCACGAGCTGCCTCTTTTGCAGATTGGCATCCTGTAAAAAGAAACATGCTGATAAGTACAAGGTTTGCTAATGTGCCTCAAATACA
>JBPCQG010000215.1:0-5397 GCA_050998315.1 Chitinophagaceae bacterium | reverse complement strand
TGCGCCAATTTATGCACCCTTTCCCTGGTAAGAATACTGATGGAACTATCATTGCTAAGGGCCTTCGAGATAGTGGAAATTGACATATTCAATTTCGTAGCAATGTCTTTAAGAGTAACACCCTTTTGCATTTAATTTACTTTAAACTTTCGTAGTTACAAATTTAGAGTAATGAGGCTGTTCAGAATATTTTATTTCATGATAAAAAAGGGAGCTGAAATTTTTAGAGTAGCTCGATTTGGCGTTGAATCGTATGAGTTGGAAATTATCGATATTACTAAGACCCGTCCTTAAAAATGCAACTAACAGAAGCATGATAATTTTTATTTCAATCGTTGTAGTTGCTGATAAAATTTTTTTATTGGAAATGCAGCTATTCTTTTGTTAAACCTGTCTTATATTTAAGTATTGAATCCTACTACTTACTTTACTAATGCAGTAAAATCTCTAATAGAATAAACCCAACTCATTACATGAAAAAAAATTTATCGCCTTCCTTACTCACTAAAAGAGTAAAGCAAATTAGTGTTTTCCTTTTCATTGCTTTTTGCCTGCCAGTTGTTTTACCTGCACAAAATATCTCGTCTGTTTCAGGAAAGGTGAGCGACAGTAAAAATAATTCTTTGCAGGGCATTACCATAGTTCTTAAAGGAACAAAAAAAGGAACAGCCACCGATGCAAATGGTCATTTTGTTTTAACCGACGTACCTAATAACGGCGTGTTGGTGTTCAGTTCTACCGGCTTCACAACTCAGGAAATTGCAGTGAAAGGAAAATCTAACATCGATATTTCACTTTCTGAGGCTATTTCTAATTTGAATGAAGTGGTAGTGGTTGGATATGGTACCCGGCAAAAAAAGGATGTAACAGGAGCTGTTGCACAAATTAAAGCTGAGCGATTGGAAAATGAAAATCCTAATAGCGTAGCCGATCTCTTAAGAGGTAATATTGCAGGATTAAATGTTTCAAGCAGCACATCTGCAAAAGGTGGAGGAAGTTTATTGGTAAGAGGAAAATCTTCAATAAATGCAGGCACATCTCCATTAATTGTTCTAGACGGTGTTATTTATTTTGGTCAATTAGCTGATATTAATCCTAATGATATTGCTACTATAGATGTATTAAAAGATGCAAGCTCTGCAGCAGTTTTTGGGGCAAAATCTGCCAGCGGTGTTGTATTAATTACCACAAAAAAAGGAACCGGTTCAAAACCCACCATAACATTCAATACAAATGTTGGCTTCGGCGAATTGGCAATGAATGAGCCTTTATATGATGGACCTGGATTTATTGCATGGAGAACAGATGTATTGAAGAGTCAATTTCCAACAGCCCAACCTTTTCGTTTTAATGATCCAAGGCAGCTGCCTGCCAATATTACGATTGCCCAATGGAAAGCCTATGATAATTCGTCGCCAACAGGAGATTCTATTGATATATGGCTTACAAGATTAAAATTAAAGGCGATAGAGATTCAAAATTATAAGGCAGGAAAAACCATTGATTGGTATAGCATGATGTTTCAGAAAGGCTTTCGCCAGGATCATACGGTAAGCATTGCCGCTCGAAAAGAAGATGTTTCTTATTATATGTCAATGAACTATACCAACAATCAGGGAGTTATTAGAGGTGACGAATTTAAAACCTACAGAATGCGCCTAAATCTTGAAGCGAAGGCAGCAAAATTTTTGACAGTAGGGATAAATACACAATTCGCAGATCGTGACGAAAGCCAGGTACCGTTTAGCTGGCAGCAAATGATTAATGCTTCTCCCTATGGTGAAAAATTTAAAGCCGATAGCGTTACTTTAAGGGATAGCCCTAATGATGACATAGGTAATAACACTAACCCATTTCTTGACAATACATATACTAACAGATTACAAAAAGAAAGTACACTAGGTGGAACCATATACGTAAAAGGTAATTTGCCTTGGGGCTTTTCTTACCAAAGTAATTTTACACCAAGCTTTCAATTTTACAGATTTTTTAACGGGCGTTCTGCAAGAGACTTTAGAGTGCGTACCCGTGGGGGAGTAGCTACAAGAACAGAACAAACAACATATAACTGGCAAATAGATAATCTCTTGTATTGGAAAAAAGCATTTGGGGAGCATCAATTGGATGCAACATTTCTTGTTAATGCAGAAAAATTCCAATCATGGCGCAACCAGATAGATAACGAAGGGTTTACTCCTAATGATAATTTAAGCTATCACAGTATTGAAGCGGGAATAAAGCCTATCGTTAACAGTGATGATCAGGTAAGTACTGGTGATGCTTTAATGGGACGTTTAAATTATTCGTTCAAACAAAAATATTTATTAACTACTTCTCTCCGCCGGGATGGATATTCGGCTTTTGGTCTTCAAAACCCACGGGCAACCTTTCCATCAATAGCATTAGGCTGGGTATTTTCAAAAGAAAAATTTGCAGCTGCAAGATGGTTGGATTATGGTAAGCTACGTGCTTCATGGGGAATAAATGGTAACCGGGATATTGGCCGCTATCTGGCCTTGGCAGATTTAACTACAGGCAAATATCAATTTATAAAGCCTGATGGTACTGTTGTATTGGTTTCACAATTATATGTAAACCGTTTACAAAATCCTGGCCTAAAATGGGAAAGGACGACATCTAATAATTTAGGGCTGGATTATTCCATTTTTAAAGACAGGATTAGTGGCTCTGTTGACGTTTATCAAAAATCTACAAAAGATCTTCTGATATTACGTGCCTTGCCCAATGTTACAGGATTTGAAAACAGGTTAGATAACCTTGGAGAAGTACAAAACAGAGGAATAGAAGTAAGTCTTAATACCGTGAATATAAAAAGCCAAAATTTTTCATGGAGATCTACCATAAATTTCACACTAAATAGAAACAAGGTTGTGCATTTGTATGGGCCGGTTCCTGTATTTGATGCGACCGGGAAAGTAATTGGTATGACAGAGAGAGATGACATTGCAAACAAATGGTTTATCGGGCATGATCTTGATGAGATATGGGATTTAAAAGTGCTGGGAATTTGGCAACTTGGTGACTCCACAGAAGCTAATAAATATGGTGTTAGACCGGGAGATTTTAAGATAGAGGATGTAAACAGGGATGGTAAATTTTCTGACGAAGACAGGCAATTCCTGGGTTATAGAAGCCCAAGATTTCAATGGACGTTGAGAAATGAATTTACCTTTTTAAGAAATTTTGATTTTTCTTTCATGCTTTATTCAAATTGGGGTCAGCGGGATGACTTCAACCAGGCAAAAAATAACAGTGGCTTCCAGGACCGTCAGAATTCTTATATACGTCCGTATTGGACAGCAGAAAATCCTGTAGACGATTATGCAAGACTTTTCTCAAGTAACGGTAGTGCTAATTTTAGTGTGTACAGAAATGCCTCATATATAAGATTAAGTACAATATCCCTTGCGTACACTTTACCTGCCAGTATATTAAGCAAGGCCAAAATTCAAAGTATGAAGATTTACATGAATGTAAATAATGCAGCAATATACCAACCACACTGGACTTTTTGGGACGTTGAATATGGAAACACTCCTCCTCCCCGGTATTATTCAATAGGAGTTAATCTAACACTTTAATTAATTCAAATAATTAAGATAACATGACAAAAAATATAAAATATAAAATAATAACAGGGCTTTTTACAATCATCCTAATCGGTTCAATTAGTTGTAAAAAAAGTTTCCTAAAACCCGAGCCCTTATCATTTTATTTGCCCGAAACAGCATACACTGATGTGGCAGGTCTGCAGGCTGCTTTGGTTGCCTGTGCCAGAAATTTAAGATTTGAATATTACGGGGGTAACCCACCAATACTTACTGAAATGCTTTTTACTGAAATTGCAGTAGAAGGAACTACAGATAAATCAGGGCCAGCCCAGGATCTGAATTTATTGATAACACCAGATGGAGTTATAAGGTTTACAACTAACCCTAGTTCTGAAGATCGAAATAAGATAGGTGTTTATTGGGATGAGGCCTACAGTGGCATTAAATATGCTAATACGGTTATTTCCAGAATTGATAACATAACATATACATCCCCCGCACAACGTAATGCTATTCTGGGTGCGGCCTACTTTCACAGGGCATTACGCTATTACAGGTTGACCCATCAATTTGGCGATGTACCTGTAGTAATGAAAGAGATAACTGACCCAAAACTTGATTTTTATTCAGTAAAAAGAGAAGTTATTCTCCAAAGGATCAAACTTGATTTGGATTCTGCACTTTTGTGGACATCGGATGCAGTAAACAAAGGCGAGGTAACAAAAGGAGCAGTTGGGCATTTGCTTACTAAGGTTAATCTGGCACTTGGTAATTTTGATAATGCAATTACGGCAGCCAATGGAGTTATAAACGGTGGCGTTTACAGTTTAATGAAAACTACTTTTGGCAGTGCACCACCTCCTTCTTTTGTTCCGGCTGGAACTAAACTTCCTGTTCCATTACCCAGTAATGTAATTTGGGATCTGCACAGACCTGAAAATAAATCTCTTGCTCAAAACAGGGAAGGTATATTTATGATTATCGACAGGTTTGGCGAGGGGCAATCTGGTACAGGTATGACGATCATGCGGCAGGCGGTTCCATTTTGGGGTGGCAATATTAAGACGCCTAGTGGTAAAACAGGAACCAATGATAATACGAATCCGGAATTTATCCAGTCTAATTTATATGGCAGGGGCATTGGAAGAACACGCCCAAGCAATTATGCACAATATGAAATATGGAACGATCCAAATGACTTAAGACATGCTAAAGGAAACTGGATGAATATGGAAGACCTTCTGTATAACGATATGGGATTAAAAACTGCAAACGATCCCTGGTATCTTAAAAATTTGCAACTTAAAAATGCCAATGGTGGGATACTTACTATAGACACTATCAGAAGTTATTTCGGATGGCCTCAATATAAATTATTTGTTCCCGATTTTGAAAACTCACCTATGCAAGGCGGACACAGCGATTGGTATCTTTTTAGATTAGCGGAAACATATTTATTAAGAGCTGAAGCATATTTCTGGAAGGGAAATCTTGCCGCGGCATCAGCTGATATAAATGCCGTAAGAACCCGTGCCAATTGTGCACCCATTACAATGGCACAGGTAAATATGGGAACCATCCTTGATGAAAGAGCACGTGAATTATTTTATGAAGAACCTCGTAAAACAGAAATGACCAGAATATCTTATCTGTTTGCAAAAACGGGAAAGGCTGATGAAAATGGAAAAGTATATTCATTAGCTACATTTTCTGATAATAATTATTTATACGATAGAGTAATAGCAAAAAACAATTTTTATAAGCTGGGAATTAGAACAGCCCATCTGGATCAATATACTATTAGTCCTTATCATACTTTATGGCC
>JBPCQG010000182.1:0-3237 GCA_050998315.1 Chitinophagaceae bacterium | reverse complement strand
ATAGGATTTAAATTGCCTTTCCTGTATCCTGTACTCCAGCAGGCCGTTTTCGGCGTTGTGCAACCAGAGAGAACCATTCTCATCAGCCGTCAATGCAACTATATCATCATCATATTTATTCACTCCTGCATACACTGTGATAAGTGTATCAAAATTTTCTTTGCTGCTGTTCCATCTTGCAAGGGAATGCCCGCCTATCCAAACATCGCCGTAGGAATCATAAGTGATGCTTTTAACCTGGCTAAATGGAAGTTTTGGAGTGGTGAGCCTTGTAAAGAATGTAAATGTCCGTGATGCTATATGATAACGTGCCACGGTGCCATTCAAATAACCACACATCCATGCGTAACCATCTTTGTTCTCAGGGTACAAAGCAATTAAATCATTTACCCGTTGATCAAAATGCGCTTCCAGTTTTCCATAGCGGTGTGTTTTTATATCAAACCATAAAAATCCAGCATTGGTAGCGATCCATAACGTATCAGGGTAGTACATCTGTATAGACAGTACCTCATTCCACATATTATTATCGCTGAAGAACTTTATTTCCTTTTCAGCTTTCATAGTGTTTGTATCTGCTATCACAAGACCGCCGGTCCACAAATAACGGCCGATATACAGTTTATTTTTAACCCGGTAAACAGCACTATATTTTCCACTTATGCCGGCAGATGCGAGTAAGGGATACGATTGCAAAACTTGCGAATCAGTTTTCTGCTGTAGCAAACCTTTTGAAGTGCCTATCCATAACCTTTCAGCTTTATCCAGGAAAAGGCACTGCACTTTCAGATTCGGCAGGTAAATAATTCCATCCCATTTTATTTCTCCTGTATGGCGGTTTAAATAAAATTTATAAAAACCTTTCACTGCACCGTTCACAAGTATTGTTGAATCGTTCACCATAAGAAAATTACTTGCCCAATTGAGTGTAATGTTACCATCCGGAATGTACGTAGAAACCGTTTTTTTTGTGAGGTGATTGTAGTATATCATGTTGCTACGGCGATCAAAAAATAAAAATTCATGTTCGGCTATTTTGTAGTCAAGCACATTTCCACGATTGTTTTTAGGCGATAAGGGATAAAAAATATGTGGTGCTTTGTCATCGCTGCTAATTCGGTGAAACCGGTTCTCAACCTGGTTGTAGTATGCAAGTCCCTCGGCTTCTACAAAAATCAGGTACTCTTTGTTATTCAGCGGCAATATGTTGCGCCCATAGAACATTCTCTTTTTTCCTATATCTTCCATCGTGTAATCATCGTGCTGAAGTTTTACATTACCATTTTTATCAAAGACATGAAAACCTGACTTTGTAGTTACTGCATATCCCCCATCAGGCAACTTCACCGCATCAAAGGCCAGGTTTCGATGCTTTGCAAATGGGGTACTATCCGGAACAAAATATTTACGCGTTGAAAGATTTCGCGTATTCAATACCTGAAACGCGCCTCTTGTAATAATACCAAGTTCGTGATGGCCGAGTTTTTTAATGTTACGGACAATACTTGAAGACAATGGCAGGGACTTAGACCCCTGAAAATATTTGGTAAAAGAGCTTCCATCGAAGCGGTTCAAACCTTCATCAGTGCCAATCCAGATATGACCCCAGTCATCCTGTTGAATACATGTAACGGAATTATTGGTCAAACCATTTTCAACAGAATATCTTATAAAGTTTTTTTCATCATACTGGGCATTTGCCGGTAAATCAGAAAACCAACAAGCGGCAATAAAAAAACAAATTTTGATATAACTAGATTTTTGCAAAAAAATGAAGTTTCTGCTGAATTAAATAGATGTTGCGACCAAGAATTTGTGACTGTAAGAATTGATTTCTCTGAATATACGAAATCAAATGGAAAGCTAAAACAAACAATAGTAAAAGGAGCGCCGTAAATACAATAAGTACTGCCGTTAATGAAAAGGTAATTTTATAAAACAAATAATCAAGATATTTTTATTTCCGGAATCAATCAAAATTTTGCTTGCAATCATTACATAACTAACTGGTGCTTGCTGCAGTGGTTATAATTTTTGTTTGTAATCATCTTATTACATCTTAAATGAAATGAAACAATAAACTAAAATACTGGTGCTGAAGGGGTGGACCTATTCTTCCTTTTCACAGTTGATTATTTCAATCACTTTAATATTCAATTTTTCACTTAAAATAAACAATCATGAAATTACTACTCTCCAGGAACATTTTTAATGTAAAACTGTTCATTATCCCGCTGCTTGCCGGGGTTCTGTATGGTTGTCAGAAAACGGCTCCTTTATCAGAACCTTTGTCATCTGAGGCAACATTAAAATAAACAAAACACCTCATATCAAATACTTTTTTATGAAGAGTACACTCAAACAATTCACCGGCTTGTGGCTGCTTTTGCCTGGTATTCTTCTTATTGCTAAATACTCTTTAGCTCCTTCCAGGCAATCCTTCATTTTTGTTTTAGATAAGTCGCCGCCATTATGGTGAATGTATAAGCTTTCATAGAAAATTATGTTATCACAAAGCTCTTATACTAATCATTCCTCCGCGTTTTTTAAACAATAAACATTTATCACTATTAAAACAAAATTTATGCAACTAACAATTTTCAGTGTCTGTTTAATCGTTGGCAGTACACTTGTTTTGTCATCCTGCCAAAAAGAACATGACCTTAGCAATAAAGCCAATGATATCGCGGCTTTAAAGGCAGCACCCAATAACAAAGCCGATACAAAGTACAATACCTTCTACGGTCCGCAAACAGACGTGGGTGCAGGTCATGCCCGCACATTTGCCACCATAAGCCATACCGGTGTGCCACAGGAAATAGGGGTAATATTTACCAATGAAGCCTTCTCCGGCTTACCAGATGTAAACACCTTATATCCTTTACAATTTCATCACAAAGCAATTGAAGCAACTCCCTTTGAGCATGTCTTATTAGGATTAAGTGCCCATGGACATGTACTTCCTCCATCAGGGCAGATTGCTGCTCATTTTGATGTACGATTTATGATGATGACAGAGGCAGAAAGGCTTGCTATTCCGGCTCCTCCGTCACCCGGCTTTGATGCTCCTCCATCTGGTTATTTGCCCGCTAACTATGTTCAGAATTCAGCTGTGGCACAGGTCGGCAGACACTGGAGTTATAGTACCGTTGCCGGAACTACGGTAAATCATACAATGGTTTATGGTACCTGGAATGGTCAGTTGACCTTTATTAATCCCATTGTTACTCTTACCAC
>JBPCQG010000172.1:0-4101 GCA_050998315.1 Chitinophagaceae bacterium | reverse complement strand
GAATAAGGAAGCATAATACTCCAGGCGGCTTTTATCCTGAAACTCAGTTGGGTAAAGGCTTTGAGGCACAGGAAGTACTAAACCGCTTGTACCGGAATAAAAAGGATAGTCAATTGAGTTCATTGTTCTGAAAATGTGTGGAGCGAATTAGCTCCTCCGAAGTTACATTTGTAAATAGAGATGCTGATTAAGCTTTAGGAAAGTGTACTATGAAGTGTAAGCGCTGAGAAACGCCGGATCAAGATTGCTTTTTAAGCTTGTGCCAAAAATAATAATACCGGGATAGTTTTCTACACGTTGCAATAAATATGTCACATTCATATTCGCTGATCGGGCAGGGCTTTGTGCAGGTTGGGAAATAGAATTCCGTCTGCCCACAACCGCTGCTGATTGAAAATATAAATTTGAATTTAAGAACTAAAGTTGAGATTTATTCGTCGAGCCCGAACCGCAGCTTGGATTTGCAATTGGCTGATGTTTGTTGGTCAAACCCCACTTGCACAAAACCCAATGTTACAAGCAGAGGATATTGAGCCTATCGGTAATTTATTTTGTCAGTAGTTTAAAATTCTCTACACTTTTGCCAGTCCATTTTTCTAATAGTGGTTGTTCTAATTTAAACTCTCTATATTCATCTGGACTCATGATTGGAACGCCTTTCACAATGGGATAAACTCTATTACAAGTTTTGCAATTAAAATATCCTTCTAAAACATTTTCATCAGTATCCCTTGTAATAACTGTCAATGTTAAATCTGCTTTGTCTTGTGGGCAACACAATTTATTAATAGTTGATAATTTCATTATTTATTTTTTAATTCGTTTAAATATTTATTTGCTTTTTCAAAAGGATCGTCAGCACTCATTATTCCAGAAACTACAGCCACACCATCATAGTCCAAATTGTTAAGTTGATATATATTTTCTGGTTGAATGCCTCCAGCCAAAAAAATAGGCATTTGTGTTATTGTTCTTGCTTTTGTAATGGTTTCAAATTTAACCAGTTGGCAACTATTACTTGTTGTTGAAGGAAAAATAGAACAGAATGAAATATAGTCAAAACTATTATCATTTGCCCATTGAACTAACGATAAATCATTATTAACAGTAATGCCCATTATGCATTTTCTATTAACTATTTTTCTAATTACATCAATATCCTCAGGGTGTTCATCAAAATGAACACCATCAGCCTTTGATAAATTTAATAATTGCCATTGATTGTTAACTAAAACGGGTATTCTCTTTTGATGACAAATTATACATACCTTATCAATAAAACTTACTTGATTGGTTTTAGCAGAAAAATTATCCCAAATTTGAACAGCAGCAATTTCAGCTTCTACAATTCTTTTTAATTTACTAAAAAGTATTTCTTCATTATCAGCAGGATTGACAACAAGATAAACACCTCCATTTATTTGTTTTATGTTGCTATTTATTTCCATCCTAGTTTGTAAGCGTTAAAAAATGCAGCCCAATAGGGGTCTTCTTTTAAATAAGTTAACTCTTCGATTTTATCACCATCTGTAATTTTTATTCCATCTTCTTTGCTCACCATTTCACCAACAACAGTACAGTCTATATTTTCTTTTTTCAATCTTTCAATTACATTCTCTTCACTACCTTTTTTGCAAGCAATAATCATAGAACCTGCACCAATGGAGCGTCGTGGGTCAATAGAAAAAAGATTACATACTTCTTTTTGTATGTTGCCAACAGGTAATTTATCATTATAAATAATCGCTCCATTGCCTGAAGCAGTTGCCATTTCATAAATTGCACCTAACACACCTCCTTCTGTTACATCGTGCATTGCAGTTATTTCATTTCTGTTATTTGCAGTAGCAGTTAAGGCATCTTTTAATGATGTTGTTTTATAAAAAAAACTACAGGCTTCATCATACACTTCTTTACCCAACTTGTTTTTTATTGTTTCAGGAAAGCACATTGAAAGAATAGCAGTAGATGACATTGCACATTGTTTAGTAACTAAAATGCTATTGCCCACGGTTGCCTTTCTTGAAACTAATATTTCATTTTTAGGTGCGATTGTAAAGAATGTACCACCACCTGCAATAGTTGAATTTTGCCCTTCAATAAACCCGGTGTGGCCACCAGTAATAGCCACTCCAATTTCTTTGGCAAACGAATGAATGTGTTGCCAATATTGATTAAATTCTAAAGTGGAAAATGTTGCCGGAAGATTTAAAACAAACTGAGCATACATTGGTGCAAAGCCTGTTGTAGCCATATCATTTGCCATTAATTGCACCGATAGCCAAGCAGACTCTTGTAACCCCAGTGAAGGAATTAGAGAAAGCGGGTCGCTGGTAGCAGCAATAGCTAAACCATTGGGTAAATCAATAACCGAAACATCTACACCAAACTGTGGGCCAACAGATACTTCGCTTCTATTAAAGCCACAATTATTGAAAATAATATTTTCAAAATCATTTGCGTTTATTTTGCCTAATTCTTTACTCATTAGTGCGCATCATTCAATTTGATATATAAACCAAAAAAATCCCCAAATGGCTGGTTCCATTGCTGCACAGGAAACCACTTAGGAAGTCCCGTGCAAGTCCATTCAATACTATAATTTCTACCTTTCAATGCCTCATCAATAATGGCTATTAATTTTTTGGGAGTATAAAAAGTTGCAGTAACATAAAATGGATTTTTGCCAAACATTTGTTGCACTCTTCTTCTAACCACTTTAGGCGAATTTCTATTCATCATGCCCATAGCAATTCCATATTTAGCCACCCTTGCAGCTTCTTGAATAACTTTTACGGGATCTTTGTAATATTCAAAAGTTGTAATGAAAGCTAATGAATCGAACGTATGATTTTTAAAAGGCATAAAATGAGAATCAGCCATTATCAAATCTCCATCAAATAAAGTTATTGCCTGCGACAACATTAACGGTGAAATATCGCCACCTGTTGCTTCAATGCCAATTTCTTTCCACCACCTTGTAAATCTTGTTGTGCCACATCCAAACTCTAATAAGGTTTTCACCCTCTTGTCTTTTGAAACAAGTTGCTCCATTACTTTTTTTTGCCACACTTCTGCACGCTTGTACCTGCCTTCATACCATTGCTCGTAGGTGTCTGTATGTTCTCTGTTAAAAAACCATTCTTTCCTGTTTTGCCAGTTCTCAAAATTTTTGGGAATTAACTCGTAGCCTTGTTTTTGTATTTCCATTTATTAATTTTTGTAATAAAAAATCCACTCATTGGCAATGCCAAAAAAGTGGAGTAAAAAATGTAATAAATTTTACTGCATCCCTCCGTTGGCATTATCCAAATCAGGTTTCGGGTATCATCTCAGCTATAATTAATTTATAGCACCCCGTGCATTTTGACAGCCAAATATAAACAATTGTCGGGCATAGATGAGCAGTTTCGTTTGCTTTGCTTGTAACATATCATTACCCGCAATGACATTTGAAATTGTGTTTCTCATTTTGAATCCCCTTATTACTTTGCATACTAATGAATCCGATTATTTACATCATGGGCGTTGCCGGTTCAGGAAAAACAACAATTGGAAAGGCTTTGTCGTTCAAAACAGGA
This sequence comes from Chitinophagaceae bacterium, assembly GCA_050998315.1. Lineage (GTDB taxonomy): Bacteria > Bacteroidota > Bacteroidia > Chitinophagales > Chitinophagaceae > Ginsengibacter. The sequence continues at coordinate 520 of JBPCQG010000172.1, read as the reverse complement.
ATTCCTTTTTTTGATGGCGATGATTTTCATCCGCCTTCCAATAAAGAAAAAATGAAGGCAGGCCATCCGCTCACTGATGATGACAGGCAGCATTGGTTACAACGATTACATACACTAGCAGTAGAGCACTCTGGCCTGAAAGGCGCTGTGATCGCTTGTTCCGCTTTGAAAGAAAAATACCGGGTTATATTATCTTCTGGTGTTCAACAAAACATCTGGATATTTTTGCAGGGAGACTTTGAACTCATCTTTGAACGAATGAAAAAAAGAGATCACTTTATGCCGGTGCAGCTTTTACATTCACAGTTCGACACGCTGGAAATACCGCAATCAGCTTTTACAATAGATATAAAAAATGATCCTGATAAAATTGTAGAATTGATCATTGCCTATATGAGTGAACAGCAATTTATATCAGCTATTTAGTTTCAACCAATCAGGAAATTCAATATCAACACACCTGCTAATCCCGCAACGGAAACAATGGTCTCCATTAACGACCATGAACGCAATGTATCCT
>JBPCQG010000152.1:0-12408 GCA_050998315.1 Chitinophagaceae bacterium | reverse complement strand
GTTTAAAAAGAAGAACACTCCTTTATTTTTATGCGGTCATGGCCATCAAAATAAATTATTAAATTTTGAAGACATTCCCGGCATTATGGGAAGATCGAACCTGAGAGCAAAACAAGCTGAGGGCGGATATAATTTAGTTGATGTAAGAAATGATTCAATTTTATTTACTGAAAGAAAGCCCCTGACAGGTGATATGAAAAAATGGGCTGGTGTAAAAGTAGAACAACACCAATATGACCTTACAAAAAAATTTACAAGACCTGATTATAAAAGTAACAACCAATATCCGCAGGTAAAAACAAAGTGGGTATTTAGCTCAGATGCAAATATTATTTCTACACCAGTAATAATTAATGGTCTTGTTGTTTTTGGTAATCAACAGGGAATTGTAACCGCGTTGTCGTTAAAAACAGGTAAACAAACATGGACTTTTAAAACAGGAGGTTCAATCTATTCGTCACCTTCTACTCAGCAAAATAAAATTGTTTTTGGAAGTGCAGATGGTTATGTGTATTGCATAAATGATAATGGCAAAGAGATATGGAAAACTAAGACTGGAGCTGCTGTGCTTGGATGCCCAAGAATTGAAAATAATATTGTATACATCGGGGGAAGCGATCATAGTTTTCGTGCTATGCATTTATCATCAGGAAAAGAGATATGGAATTTTAACGGACTCAACGGCCCTGTAGTTAGTACTCCGGTTATTAATAAGAGTGATGTAATTTTCGCCGCATGGGATACTTATCTTTATTCATTAAATAAGAGCACAGGACAGCTAAGCTGGAAATGGAGTAACGGATCATCTATCAAAAATTATTCGCCGGCTTCATGCATCCCTGTTATAAAAGATGATGTTATTTATGTGGTGGCACCGGATCGTTATTTAACAGCAATTGATGCTCTCACAGGGCAAACACTTTGGCGAACAAATGAATCAACAGTTCGTGAATCAATTGGTATATCTAAAAAAGGCGACTTTATTTATGGTAAAACAATGAATGATACCCTGGCGGTTTTTGCTACCGGCAGACAGCCCCAAAAAGCTGCATGGAAATTAAACGTAGGTTATGGTTATGAGCATACACCTTCAATGCTGATAGAGAAGGATGGAAATATTTTTTTCGGAACACGTAACGGTGTTGTATATGCCATAGATATCATGCAAAAGAAAATTGCATGGGCTTTTAAAATTGATAACTCCATGGTGAATACAGTTAATGTAATTAATAAAAAAAATATCATAGCTGCCACTATGGATGGTAAAGTAACACTGTTGAAGGTTCAGTAATTCAAAAAAAATACCAATGATTTTCTATTATGAAAAATATCAGGAATTCCAATTTTTATTTATTTATTCTATTGCTTTCCACTTGCGCATCTGCACAGGCACAGCGGTTTGATTCCGCACTTTCAAAACTTAATAAAGAATACAAGCAGGAGAAGCTTTATTTGCATTTTGACAGAGATGTTTATAACGCCGGGGACACTATATGGTTTAAAGCATATCTCTTTACAGGTAATTATCCATCGCAGATAAGTAAAACACTTTATGCAGAATTATTAGATGATAAGGGGAAAGTGCTTGAGCGTAGAACAGCACCCATAGTTATGTCAAGTGCCGCTGCCGCATTTGATTTGCCTCCAAATTTGGCTAACTCTGTTGTTTACATAAGGGCTTATACAAAGTGGATGTTGAATTTTGATTCTTCTTTTATATACACAAAAGCAATTACTATAGCGACGTTGAAAAAAACAGCTAAAGAATTTATAGCTCCCAGGGGTTCCTTGCATTTTTTTCCTGAAGGTGGAGACCTGGTACAGGATGTTGCTTCCAGGGTGGCATATAAAGCAACTGATCAATTTGGTATGCCAATAAATATTTCGGGAGATGTACTGGATAATAAAAGCAATAAAATATTATCATTCAAAAGCGAACATGATGGAATGGGGAGTTTTGAATTGCAACCTAAACCAGGCGAAATATATAAAGCTATCTGGAAGGACGAAAAGGGAAAAACTCATGAAACTTTATTGCCAGTTGCAAAACAAAATGGAATTGTAATTGAGGTTAGCAATAATTTGCTGCAGATTGAATTTAAAGTTAAACGTGCCGCCAACAGTCCTTTGCTTTATCCATTTGTTTATGTAGTAGCACAAGTGAACCAACAACTTTTGTATAAAGCAAAAGCTAATCTTACCAAATTGATTTCTGTTTCAGGCATTATCCCCTTAGAAAGTTTACCATCAGGTATTGTACAGGTAACAATATTAACTCCTGATGAAACACCCATTGCTGAACGCATCACCTTTATAAATCCTTCAGCCTCTTCCTTTATTACTGATCTAAATACAGCATTAAATGATATGGGCAAGCGAAAAAAAAATGTTATCCAAATTGACGTCCCTGATACGATAGCATGTAATCTTTCTGTATCAATTACCGATGCTGATCTTGATCCTGTTGCAAAAGGAGATAATATTTTTTCAAATATATTGCTCACAAGCGATATAAAAGGTTATGTACATCAACCTGCATATTATTTTTCCAGTGATGCAGATTCAGTTGCAGATCATCTTGACCTTGTAATGATGACGAATGGCTGGCGAAGATTTAATTGGAAAAATATAATGGCAAACCACTGGCCTAAAATAATTTACCAGCCTGAAAATTATATTGCAATTGAAGGGCAAATTCATGGCTTAAATAAAACACTTTTAGCAAATAAAGAATTAAATGGAGTAATAGAATTAAAAAATAAAAACCGGGAATTCCTGAGCACTCCTGTATTTGTTGATGGCCAATTTATTTTTCCTGATATGATTTTTTACGATACAGCAAAATTATTTTACCAATTCAACAATGATAAAAACAAATCGCTTACTTCAAACGCATCTTTTGACATAAAAACTAATTTATTAAAGGCAACTCTTCAGCTAAAGCCTGATAGTTTATCATTATTAAGTTTAATCAAGCTTGATACATCAATCATTGCAAAGAATGTAAAAATTTACAAAGAGCAATTAAGTGATCTTGAATTGCGAAAAGTAAAAACATTAAAAGAAGTTGTGATTACAACAAAAAAGAAATCGAAGCAGGAGATGATGGATGAGGAATATACATCCGGTTTGTTTTCCGGAGGAGATAACAGAACTTTTCTTCCTGAAGATGACATTTCATTTCTTTCTTCGCAAAGTGTGCTTAGTTATTTACAAAGCAGGGTGGCAGGTCTACAGGTATCTACCGGCGCACAACCATCCATATCATGGCGAGGATCTCCAACTGCATTATTTATGAACGAAATGGTGCAGGATATCGGCATGATACAAACCATACCAATGAGCGATGTCGCCATGATTAAAGTTTTCAATCCACCTTTTTTTGGTGCATTCGGCGCCGGAGCAGGTGGCGCAGTTGCTGTTTATCTTAAAAAGGGAGCTACAGGAAATCAAATGGTGAAGGGTCTGGACAACGTTACCATATCCGGTTATTCACCGGTTAAAGAATTTTATTCACCGGATTATTCCAAAATCAATCAAATGATTAGCGCTGATTATCGCAAAACTTTATATTGGAATCCGTTTGTGATAACTGATAAAAAAAAACGTCGTATACTTTTACCCTTTTACAATAACGACATTACAAAAAAACTAAAAATTATTGTAGAAGGATGTAATGAAGATGGAAAACTAACACGGGTAGAAAAGATACTTCAATAAGTATTAATTCTACACTCTGGTAATTATGCTTTAAGTTAAGAAAAGAAGTAGCCCGTTTTGTCCATCGAAAGTGCTTTTCAGATAACGAAGGCTGGCAATTAATTTTCTTATAATAGCCTGTGTTGTTGTTTAAGAATATCTCATTATAAAAAATTGCATCAAAGTATATCTGTAAGACGTAAAGTATATTCTCGCTGGAATTATAAACAGTTTAAATTGCAATTGATAGAGTCATTTCTTCTTACTAAAATAAAAAAATACTAATGAAAAAAATATTTCTGAATAGTTTGCTTATTATCTCAGCTTCTGCTTATGCACAAAATGATGCATTAAAAAATAAGGCTAATCAAGCTGCTGATAAAATTGAATCAAAAGTTATTGCATGGAGACGTGATTTTCATGAGCATCCTGAATTAGGAAACAATGAATTCAGAACTGCCGGAATAATTGCAAAACATCTGCAATCATTAGGCATTGATGTAAAAACAGGTGTTGCTAAAACCGGCGTAGTAGGAATATTAAAAGGCAGTAAACCAGGACCTGTTATAGCTTTAAGAGCTGACATGGATGGGTTGCCGGTTATAGAGAGAACTCCAGTTCCTTTTGCTTCTAAAGTAAAAGCACAATATAACGGACAGGAAGTGGGTGTAATGCATGCATGCGGCCACGATACGCATGTTGCTATTTTAATGGGTGTGGCAGAAATATTATCATCCATGAAAAATAATTTGGCAGGGACGGTTAAATTTATTTTTCAGCCGGCTGAAGAAGGTGCTCCCCTTGGTGAAGAAGGTGGCGCGGAGTTAATGGTAAAAGAAGGAGTGATGGAAAATCCGCATGTGGATGTTGTTTTTGGTTTGCACATTAATTCACAGACTGAAGTTGGAAAAATTACTTATCGCCCTGGTGGTATTATGGCCGGCGTAAATGATATGAAGATTACTATCAAAGGTAAATCGGCGCATGGTGCATATCCCTGGTCGTCAATTGACCCCATAGTTGTTTCTGCCCAGATCATTAATAATCTTCAAACCATTGTTAGCCGTAACCTTAATGTTACTGAAAATGCAGGTATTGTTACAATAGGCTCAATTCATGGTGGCAACCGTTCCAATATAATTCCAGAACAGGTAGAAATGATGGGAACTATAAGAGCTTTGAGTATAGAAGATGAAAAAATGTTGATTGATCGAATAAAACAAATAGCTACAAAAACAGCAGAAGCGAACGGTGCAACTGCAGAAGTAAAAATTCCCTATACATCTCATTACCCGGTTACTTTTAATGATGTTGCGCTTACTGAAAAAATGTTACCCTCATTACAAAAAACAGGAGGAACTCAAAACGTACTCTTAAAAGCTCCCGTAACAGGCGCAGAGGATTTTTCTTTTTATCAACAAAAAGCGCCGGGATTATTTTTCTTTTTAGGAGGAATGCCTAAAGGGCAAGATCCAAAAACCGCACCCTCGCATCATACACCCGACTTTTACATTGAAGAAAGTGGTTTTAAGTTAGGTGTAAAAGCTTTAACCAATTTGGTATTGGATTATATGGGTATGGCGAAAAAATAAAGCCCCCCTGAAAACAGGAAGGCTTAACGATTGCTTGCCATATGAAAAATCTTTAGCACCGGAGCAATAACCGGTAATAATTATTTTTTATTCATTGCTGAATCTTTCTTTTCAACTGCGTTCTTTAAAGAATCGCTTTTTCTTTCCATCCTGTCAATTGCTGTATCAGCTTTAGTCTGAATTTGGTTTTGAACTGAATCTGTTTTGTTCTCTATTGAATCTTTTTTGTCTTCAGTGGTTGAAGTTGTTTTGCTATCATCGCAGGCAACAAATGTACATGCAACAACAAATGCTAAAAAAATCTTTTTCATGTTTAATTTATTTAAGTTTTATGTCTTTTATACGCATTTCTAAAAAAAGTAACCCAATCAATTAAAATTATTTTTTATCAAGAGAGAATGTAATAAAAAAGCCGCTAAACTTTATTAGCGGCTATACGTTTGTAGCGTATCAGATATTTTTATGAACAATCAGTTAACCATTGTTACCGAACCTGTCCATGATTGATCTGTAGATTGCATGAATACCTCCTTTTTAGTTAGTGACGGAAGTATAAAATTAATACAAAAAATTAAAAAAAGAAATTAAGGATGAATTCTTTATCACTCCTTTACAATTTTTATTTACTATAATTCTGATGATATTCCTTACAGGTTTCGAGCGTGGATTCAATTTTAGCAACCATCTCGTTTAAGCCAAAAGGTTTTTCTATGTAACCATCTGCTCCATATTCTTTAAAATGAGTAAGGACCTTTGCAGAAGCAGAAAACATTAAAATGCAAAGGTATTTCGTTTCTTCCTGCTTTCTCAGTTCTTTACAAATTTCCCTACCGTCTTCTCCCTGTAAATAAATATCCAGAATTATAAGATCTGGAGAGGAGGATTTAATGATATATATAAGCTCCTGCCGTTTTGTAACAGTTTCTACCTCGAAACCTTTTTCTTCAAGAAAGTATTTTAATACTTCCAGCAATTCCAAAGAATCATCTACTATAACAATTTTACTCATAAGCTTTTCCCAACCAGGTATCAAATATACATTAACAGGTAAATTAAAAAAAATTGTACTTATAATAAAAGATAACTATGGTTTGATTCTTGTTGAGGATAATATCTCTCCAAAACAAATTATGAAGAGGATACTTGTTGTAGATGATGATATTGATATACTCACAGTGGTGCAATTAGTACTTGATTCTAATGGCTTTGAAGTAGTTGCAATTTCTAACTGGCAGCAAATTTATACACAAATTGATACTTTTAACCCCGACTTAATATTACTTGATGTGTCATTAGGAACCCAGGATGGCCGAAATATTTGCAAACAATTAAAATCGGATAATGACACAAAACATATTTCCATAATTTTATTTTCGGCCAATCATAATGCAGAAAAAAGTGTGATTGAATGTTTGGCAGATACTTTTATTTCAAAGCCATTTGATATTAATGATTTGGTAGAAGGAATTAATAATCAACTTATGCAAACTAATGGTTTTAACTGACTAAAATATTTCCTCTATTTAAGCCTTCAATAGAAAACCCGTCAAAACCTTTTTCTCCATGGGTGTAAGGCTAATATTATTATTGATCTTGCTTTTCTGTTATTGAGGAATAATATAATATTTATGGCTGAACAAATATTGAGATAATTTCAATTATTAGACAATTATATAAAGATGTGAAGTAAATTATATTAAACATGGAATATTTTGTAAAGAAGGGATCAATTGTAAGGGAAATTTGGGGAAACGGAGATACTATCCTTTTGATATTTGCAGGAGCTTCTTCGGAGTTTGCTCTTAACAAAGCTGTTGATTGGTTATATTTTACCGGCAAACTTCCTGCAGATCCATTGGGAAGATTATTTTCTACAGTGAGTTATGCCAGGAAAATAGTTTTTTCCGAAAAAGAAGAAGCTCGTAAAGCTATCGATAGAATTACCGCTATACATTTAGCTGTAGAAAAAAACAGGGCTTCCTCAATTCCTGATTGGGCTTACAGAGATGTGCTTTTTATGTTGATCCATTATTCCATTGCCTCATTTGAGTTATTGGAAAGAAAGCTTACTCTTAAAGAGAAGGAAGAAGTATTCGATGTATTTTATCGGTTTGGTGAACAAATGAATTTACAAGGATTGCCAAACAATTTTAATGATTGGCTGGTAATGCGAAATGATCATTTGAATGAAGACCTGGAAAAAAGCATCTACACTATAGATTTATACAAACAATATAAAAAACATCTTGGAATAATAAGGTATAAGTTATTATTGGAATCGCAAATATTAGTAATACCGCCCCAGGTAAATAATTTATTAAAGCTTCGGAAATTTTCAGTGCTTAAATACGTTCTTGCTCTTTATAAAATTTGTCGGAAAATTAAAATCGACGGTTTTTTAAAATTTTTAATTCTTCCTGAAAAATACAAACTAGAAATAAAGGCCTTAGATACTTAAATACCAGATGCGAAGAAATTGTTAAAAAATTTTGGCATAACCAGATTATCAAAGTAGATTTGCAATATCCGAGCCTATTTAAATACCTAGCCTCTCCATAAGAATTAGTAAATTTTTAATTTGATTCAATAGATCCTTGTGAAAACCTCCTTATTTAATCATTTTTTTAATTTAAAATGTAGGTTATGAAAAAATTCTATTCAACTGAAGTTGGAGAAACTGTTATAGCTATCGGAATTATTACAGGGTTTTTTGGTTTGATGGCAATTGCAAGCCTTCTCGCCTGGTAACTATAACCCATCTTTGACTACTTTTTTTTTGGGATGCCTATTAAGGGCGTCCCTTTTTTTGTCTACGAATTCCTTTTTTCTGTCTAAGGATTTTCTATTTTCTCTAATAATTCAATTGCCCTCCGCCGAAGTTTTCCTGTCCGCCGCCACCACTATTTCCTCCTTATCCGCACCCCAACCCATCTCCACGAATGGAGAAAGAACTCTCTAATTCACCGTTGCTGCATGTGCATCAACCAGAGTATTGTAAGAGATTCTTTCAATCCTAATTTGCGTTCTTTTAAAAGTTCCTTCCTAAGATATTTTCATATAGTAATCGCTTGATGATCATTTTGACGTTTGTAATGTCTCTATTTGTGTGTAGATAAGAAGATAATTATATATTTGTTTTTCATCTAAACTTAAATATTGTGTATTCTCAATAAGTACTTGATTATTAAATTGTATTAAAAAATGTATTCCAAAAAATCTATAAAAGTATCGGTCTCATTAAAGCCTGAAAAATTGCAATTTTGTGATCCAATTATTTAAAAATTAAATTTCGGTAGAAATTTAATATAGGCTGTTTATGAACTATTTAGATAAATTATAATACAAATTTGTTTTTAGCATATTCTAATCTTTCTTCTAATTGTATTTTACTAAAACTAATAGTCATATTTTTACCATGAAAATGAAAAAATCATCTACAAAAATCTTTTTGTTTATTAGTTTATTTCTAATCAGTGGTTGTTCTTCTCCTAAGGAATTTGAATACCAGGATTACAAAAATTTCCATCTTGAAAATTTGGACTTTGCTACATCAAAAGTTAGTCTTGACCTTCAATATTATAATCCCAATAATTTTGGGCTTCAATTAAGAAGAACTGACTTGGATATTTTTATCAATAATAATTTTCTGGGGCACAGCGCTTCTGATACTTTAATAAATATACCCCGCAGAGATACTTTTCTTCTTCCAATAAAATTTGATGTGGATATGAAAAATGTGATTAAAAACGCCTGGAATACATTATTAGGAAATGAGGTAACAGTAAAGGTTACCGGGAAAGTAAAAGTTGGGAAAGCAAATGTGTTTATGAGTATGCCGGTAAATTATGAAGGAAAACACAAGTTTCCTCTCTTTTAACTATTATTAGTGTTCCGGTGGAGGGATCTTCTTTTCAATCCATTAGTGTTTTTCTTCTTTAAGAGATATAATTCCTTTTTCAACAGCTAATGTTATTAAAGTTTCATAGTCGGTAAGGAATTAAGGAAACATTGTGGGTTTAAAGGCTTCACCAGCTTCTTCAAACCCATAATTAAATATAGGAAATCGATTCATCCACTTTTAAGCCACTTCCATTTAACACATTTGCAACTTCCAAACTACTTTTGCCAGTAGAAATGATCTTCAATTATTATTGTGTTCATCCCTTTTTCATAATATCCTTCTGCCTGGTTACCTAATCTATGCCTCTTTTAGGCTTATTACGAACATGGATATAAGGAAGTTTTAATTTGATCGGCAGCCAGGGTAATCAGGACTAAGCTTAATTGCATTAATTTGTAAAAGTTTTTCTGCAACTGCTTTTTTATTGTTCATGCTGCTAAGCTAATCTATGTTTATAAAAATTTATTTTCAAGACAAACCCGTTTTCCTCTGTGATACGATTGATAAAATAATAGATGAATATATGCATCATCCGGATGCAGTATTTATTGATGAAATATCAACAGCTGCTATTAACTCATTGTTGCATGAAATAGCTAAGCCGCAATTTCACGCAGGGATACTATTACATAAAAACTTAAGTAAACTAAAGAAAGAGTTCTACAAGCATTTTACTATCGTTAGTGCGGCCGGCGGACTTGTAATAAATGCGAAACAAGATATCCTCATGATCTTTAGAAGAGGAATATGGGATCTTCCAAAAGGGAAATTAAATAAAGATGAAACATTGAAGCAATGCGCAGTAAGGGAGGTAGAAGAAGAAACAGGATTAACCGGTATTGAATTAAGAGAACATATTCTAACAACTTATCACACTTATACAGAGTTTGGAAAACATATTTTAAAAGAATCTCATTGGTATAAAATGTTATGTGCTACAGAACAAAAATTAGTACCACAAACAGAAGAAGATATTACAGATATAAAATGGGTTAACCGATCGGAACTGAAAAAATACACTTCGAATACCTATCAGGCAATATTAGAAGTATTAAGCCATCTGGAAAAAAAATAATTTATCTTTTGGGAAGTATAGCAACTGTAAGCCTGCTAACGCAAATGAGTTTCTCACTTTCATTATAAATTTTTATATCCCAAACATGTGTTGTTTTACCAAGATGTAACGGTGTGCAATGTCCTGTTACGATTCCATCTTTTGCACTGCGCACATGATTTGCATTTATTTCTAATCCAACACAAATATATTTTTCCATGTCAATAGTTAAAGCAGAAGCAAAGCTGCCAACTGTTTCAGCTAATGCACATGAAGCGCCTCCGTGCAATATGCCATAAGGCTGTTTGGTTTTTTCATTTACGGGCATAGAAAATTTTAAAAAGTCCTCACCAATCTCTACGCATTGTATGCCTAAATAATTTGCCATGGTATTTTTCCAAAATCTGTGATATCATTAAGTGTAATTGATTTATTGAACCATATAGACATTTGCAATTTGAGATTTGAGATTTAAAAGTAAGAACTTACAATGTTTTAAATACTTCTTTCGGCAAAAACGGGGAAGCATTACCACCATTCCTAATTACATCACGAACCAGTGTTGATGCGATAGAAGTGTATTGCGGAAGACACGTAAGAAAAATCGTTTCTAAATTATTATCCAGACTACGGTTCATATCTGCGATTGCCTTTTCATATTCAAAATCGTTTACATAACGTATGCCACGTAAAATAAAATTTGCTCCAACCCTTTTACAACATTCAACTGTTAATCCATCATAGGCAATTGCCTCGACATTAGGATTGTCTTTATAAATTTCTTTTAACCAATTGAGTCGTTTCTCTTCAGGAAACATGGGCTCCTTGCTACTGTTTCTTCCTATACCAATAATAAACTTATCAAACAGGGGCAATGCTCGATCAATAATATCGATATGACCCAATGTTACAGGATCAAATGTTCCGGGAAACAGACAAGTCAGCATAATTGTAATAATTTATTTTAAAATAAATTTTTCTCCTAAATACTATTTCCAGTTGCTCTGATTTCTCCTCTTGTGGTAGAAAGAGGTGCGGAGAGTAAATATAACACTGCCATTCTTATTGCAACACCATTTTCAACCTGCTGCAAAATTATTGATTGATTTGAATCCGCCACATCACTGTCTATCTCCACTCCCCTATTAATTGGTCCAGGATGCATTATAACAATTTCTCTGCTCAAACTTTCGAGTAGCTTTTTACTAACACCATATGCAAGGTTGTATTCGCGAAGAGAAGAAAATAAAACCTGGTTCTGTCTTTCCAGCTGAATGCGCAAAACATTAGCAACATCGCACCATTGCAAAGCCTTTTTTAAATTGTATTCAACCTGTACGTCCAACGCTGCTTTTATATGCTTTGGAATTAAAGTAGGCGGACCTGCAACCATAACTTCTGCGCCCATTTTTTTCAAAAGATAAATATTGCTGAGAGCAACCCTTGAATGCATAATGTCTCCTATTAAAACAACTTTTTTCCCTTCTAAAGTCCCTGATTTTTCCTGGATTGAAAATCCATCAAGCAAAGCATGTGTAGGGTGCTCATTGATGCCATCGCCTGCGTTAATTATTGCAGCAGGAATATGCTTCGCTAAAAAATGCGGGGCACCACTGGCACTGTGTCGCATCACAACCATATCCACCTTCATGGATAAAATGTTATTGACCGTATCCAATAATGTTTCACCTTTTGTAATGGATGATCCTAACAGAGAAAAATTGATTGTATCAGCGCTTAATCTTTTTTCCGCAAGCTCAAATGAAATTCTTGTACGGGTGGAATTTTCATAGAAGAGATTTACGATTGTTGTATCCCTAAGAGATGGAACTTTTTTAATTGGTCTTTGTAAAACTTCTTTGAATTGCTTAGCAGTAGCAAGAATTAATTCTATGTCTGATTTTTGTAGATCTTTAATGCCGAGGAGATGTTTGGTAGATAGTTGCATTAAAAATCAAAGCTAAAGCAAAAGGCACAAAAAACAAGAGACAAGAAACAAGGCTGTTATATCATGATATTTCCTGTCACTTGCGCCTTGTGTCTTAAAAAATTACCACCTCTTCCCTATCCCATTTTACTTTTACGGTTTCAGAAATTATTGAATCTATTGCTTTACCGTAATAGTCAGGCTGAATAGGAAGTTGGCGGCTTGACTTCCTGTC
>JBPCQG010000020.1:0-16855 GCA_050998315.1 Chitinophagaceae bacterium | reverse complement strand
GCTATAACCAATAGCACCAATAATCCTGCAAGCACTGAGTACAACCTGCCTTTCGCTGCTAATCTTTCTTTTGTGCTTAATACCTCCTGCTCCTGCGCCTGCCTATTCAGTTCCACATTCTGAAATTGACGTACATTTTCACTGCTGACAGAACTATTTGTCAGTTGTGCAAGTACCGTCAGGTATTTATTTGCGCTGTCTTTGTTGTTCATAGCGTTGTAAACACCCGCTATTTGCCGCAATGCCGCCAGTTCTATGTCAGGATAATGGCCATTTCTTCCTACACCAAGTGCTTTTTGGGCATAGTGGATCATGGAATCCAGGTTTTTCCTTTCCGAAAAATATTCCGCCAGTTTTATATAGCTCCAACCACTGTTACGAATGTTACCGTTAACGACATTCAGCCAAGCGCCTTTGTGAAGAAACGAATATTCAGAACGATGATCACCCACATCATGATAAGCAGCTCCAACGTATTCAGCGATAGGACCTTGAAATTTAAAGTCTTTCTGAAGCATCGCAAGGTGGTACCCTTTTGAGAATAAGATGATTGCAGAATCTTTGTTTTTAGCGTTAATGCCTCGGCCAAATAATGCAAATACTTTGAGATCGTCTGCGCCACTGCTTTCAGCAAACTGAAAAAGCTTGTCAAAATGGTAATGCTGCTTTTTACTTCGATTTGCCCAGTATACAATGGCAAGCACATTATGCAAATGTCCTTCTATATACACGTCGTATTTTTCAATGGAGCCGGCAGAAAAACCTGGATTTAAAAGAAGCACGAATTTAGAAGGTAGTAATCCCGATTCTTGTTGCAAAACTTTCAATCCATCTAGTAAAATTTCTAAAGATCGTGCATGATTACCAAGGTAGAAGTAATTAAAGCCTTTCAGTCGAAGGGCGTCTGCCTCATTAACGGTATAGCCAAAATTTTGTGCAAATTGTTGATACCGGTTAGCATATGCAATAGAGCTATCGCTGTTGATATTCATCCATTCCCAGCTTAATCTCTGCGACAATACAAGTTTCAGTGTGTCGTTTCTTGTAGCCTGGAAAGCTTGGTGAAGACTATCAATAACTGCTTTCTGGGCAAAAGCTGTACTTAAACAAAAGGAAAAAAATAGTATTTGCAATATTCTTTTCATTGCTGCGGAATAGGAACTTCAATAATAAACTCTGCGCCCTCTCCTTCTTTCGTTTCGACCTTTATTTCACCGCCATGTGCTTTGATAATATCATAGCTCAAACTCAAACCCAAAGGATTGAAATTCAATTGATCAATCCTTTCTATAGAAGATTTTATGATCGCCATCTTGGTTCATTATTTTTTTTATGCTAAGGTGCTATACCATATAAAACTCCCATTGAATGCGATCAGGATCTTTAAAAGCTACATAAAGTTTTTGAAGTGTTTCATCCAGCTTTACGCCTGTATTTTCAACTCCTGCATCTGCCAGCCCTTTAACAACACGATTAAGTTCTTCTTCATTTTCACATGCGATGGCAATATGATCTAGCCCTATGTTAAAGGGTGTAAACTTTGTATCCTCTGCATGAAAAGGAGATGCTTTTTTAAAGACGATGAAAACCGAACCCGCTACAAAACCCATCAGGTCGGGAGTGTCAAGCGGCAGAGGAAGCCCGAGAATGTTTTGATAAAAATTTTTGGTTGTGTTCATATCGCTGCAGCGAAGAGCGATATGATGAATGCCGGGAGTTTTTGGAGTAATTGACATTGTTATTAATTTTTATTGTTAAGAATTAATATCTCTCGTAGTTAAACAACACTGTAAATATTTTCTTTCATAAGATATCTAATCTTTATCCGCCTGTAACTTCTCTTGGGTCAACATGATTTTCCTGCTCAGTTATTTTTCCATTTTTATCAATAGAAAAACGATCTGCAAACACGAAGAGTGACTGAGGGGGTTGCCAAAATAATTTCCGCTTCACTAATAATACCGGTTAAGTTTTCATGGAAATAGTGACCGAGAACATTTATTGTTACCCCTTGCAAAGCAGGTTTTAAAGGCAGCCACCATTTATTATAAATAGCTTCCTTACGACTAAGCGGCACATTAACTCCTCCGGGAGTAAGGGGAGCACGTAACGCAGCATTTTCATCATAAGGAATAGTATTGAAGCTTCTTTTCCTTAAGGAATCAAAATATACTTCCGCCACTTTTTTTAATTGCTTCATCCGCGAAGCGGTGTCTGGTGAGTTGAAATTCATCTTACCTCCTTTTTTATAAATTATGAATGTTTGTTATTAGTTATGCTTCAAGATATTAATGTTTTTTATTTTTTTCTGAATGAATATGAAAAAAGAGAACGTCCGGAGGAAAAATTTGAGTATCCATTAGTATATGTTAGTTGGTGTTCAAATATATTGATTCGCTTTCAATCGGCAAATCACAAGATTCTTTATTAATTGCAAAAATAAATATGAACATTTTGAAGTAACTATACCAATACTTCCTTTGTTTTTAAAATTTCTCCTTCAAGTATATATATATCCTGTTTAATTTATTGGTGCTGCAATCTTTTAAAGGCTTTAATTTCCGCTTCTTAAAAAAAAGACTAAATTGAACAGGTATAATTTTTCGTGACAATTTTAAAATTAGCTCCATGACAACACGACGATCATTTCTTAAATCATCCTCAATACTTTCTGCAGGACTCCTTCTTTCGCCTTCTGAGTTCAAAAAAAATTACCCTTAATCGGTTTGCAATTATACACAGTTCGGGATGCCATGGCTAAAGATCCTGTATCTACATTGGCGAAGGTTGCACCAATTGGGTTTACATCGGTGGAAAGCGCCACCTACACCGGAACTGCTAAGTTTTATGGAATGAGTGCTTCAGCTTTTAAAAAAGTTTTGAAAGCAAACGGGCTCGTAATTCCAAGCGGCCACTACAGGCTTGGTGAAGAAAAGGCGAAAGGAGAAATACAAAAGGGTACTTTACTGCATGATTGGGATAAAGCAGTTGATGATGCCGCCGAGGTTGGAATAAAATATATGGTATGTGCTTATTTGGCTGATAGTGAGCGTGGCAACCTGGATCATTATAAATATGTGGCAGACCAGCTAAATATTGCAGGAGAAAGGTGTAAAAAATCGGGTATACAGTTATGTTATCACAACCATGATTTTGAATTTGTAAAGCAGGGTGATATTTATCCTTACGATATTTTACTGGCGACTGATAAGGATCTGGTAAAAATGGAATTAGATCTTTACTGGGTCAAAAAAGCAGGACAAGACCCGATTGCATTTTTCAATAAGCACCCCGGCAGGTTCCCTCTTTGGCATGTAAAGGATATGGATAATACCCCTGCCCAGGATTTTACAGAAGTAGGAAATGGTAGTATTGATTTTAAAGAAATTTTTAAACATAAAAATAAAGCAGGCATGAAATATTTTTTTGTAGAGCAGGATAAATGCCCGGGCTCACCATTTGACAGTATTACTAAAAGCATTAAGTATATAAAAAAGAATCTTGTTTAATGTATAAAAAATAAAAATTTAAAATATTCAAAATGAGGAAATTATTTTTCATAATTGCAATGCTGGGAGCACTATCGCCGGCGGTATATGGAGCCAAAGCTCACCCCGATTTTTATCAAATAAAAATCTATCATTTAAAAAATAATGAACAGGTTAACCAGGTTGATGAATATTTGAAAAATGTTTACCTGCCTGCACTGCATCGTTTTGGTGTTAAAAATATTGGCGTTTTTAAACCAATCGCAAACGATACGGCTTTGGTAAAATCCATTTATGTATTAATTTCTTATAAATCAGCAGAAGCATGGATGAAGCTGGAAGAAAAGCTTACAAGAGATGCAAACTACACAGCATCAGCGAAAAGTTTCAGCGCAGTACCTTATGATAAAGCTCCTTACGAAAGAATGCAATCGGTTTTATTGGAAGCATTTTCAGGGCAAAAACATTTGTTGTTACCGGCATCAAAAAATACGGAAAGAGTTTTTGAATTAAGAAGTTATGAAAGCCCTACAGAAGATCTTTTTGAAAAAAAGATTGCCATGTTTAATACAGGCGGAGAGATAAATATTTTTAAACGGCTTGGATTTAACCCGGTTTTTTATGCCCGGGTGATATCAGGAAACCGCATGCCGAATTTTATGTACATGCCTGTTTTTGATAATGTACTGCAAAGAAATGCCCAATGGAAAATTTTTGGAAGTGACCCTCAATGGAAAGAAATATCTGCAAAGCCGGAAAATGAAAACAAGGTATCTGTTTCACACATCGACAGTATTTTAATGCACAGCACTTCCTATTCAGATTATTAATTTTAATTTTTTTATGTATTCAAAAATATTCCAGATGAAAATAATCATGATAGTGTGTTGCTTTCTTCTGATAGGCATAATTTCTTATTCACAACATGTAGGAGTTTTTGAAAGTCATAATGATGTAGGTAAAATTTTACATCCCGGCAATGCAACATACCATGCTGCTAACGGCGTTTATGAGCTTTCAGGTTCAGGTACCAATATCTGGTCTACCCATGATGATTTTCATTTTTTGTGGAAACGAATGAAGGGCAATTTTATATTGCAGGCAAGGGGGAAATTATTGGGCAAAGGAGTAGATCAACATCGCAAATTCGGTTGGATGGTTCGCACTTCTTTTGACAGCAGCGCTGCTATGGTTGCAGCTACTATTCATGGCGACGGGCTTACTTCTCTTCAATACAGGAAATTATTGAAGACCAATGTTGAAGAAACAAAATTTACAATCAGCGCTCCTGATGTAATTCAATTAGAAAGAAAAGGCAATCAATACATCATGTCAGTAGCTAATTTTGGTGAGCCATTTGTAACAGAACAAATTAATGACGTTGATTTAGCAGATGATGTATATGTTGGTTTATTTATCTGTTCGCATAATAAAGATGTTTTAGAAAAAGTTTCCTTTAATAATGTTAGAATTATCATTCCTGCTAAAGATGATTTTGTGGCTTACAAAAAATATCTTGGCAGCCACATCGAAACTATGGATGTGATTACAGGAAATCGTGACATCGTATATACTTCCCCCGTTTCTTTACAGGCGCCTAACTGGACTCCTGATGGGAAAGCACTTATTTACAATAGTGATGGATTGATATATCGCCTTGATATTAAAAAAAGAATTCCTGAAGTTATTAATACGGGTTTGGTAAACAAAAACAATAATGATCATGTAATTTCATTTGATGGAACAATGTTGGGTTTGAGCAGCGCAAGTGTTGATGGAAAGTATGGCTCGGTAATTTATACTGTTCCGATAAATGGAGGTGAGCCAAAACAAATAACACCTATTGGTTTATCTTACTTACATGGCTGGTCACCTGATGGCAAGTACCTAACGTATACGGGTAAACGTAATAATGAATTTGATATTTATAAGATTCCGTCAAATGGGGGAAAAGAAATTCGCCTCACAACTTCCCCGGGATTAGATGATGGATCAGAATACAGTCCTGATGGCAAATACATTTACTTCAACTCAGTTAGAAGTGGTACAATGCAATTATGGCGAATGAAGCCTGATGGCAGCAACCAGGAGCAAATTACTAATGATGAATTTAATAACTGGTTTGCACACATATCGCCCAATGGTAAGTGGATCGTTTGCTTAACTTTTATGAAAGATATTAAACCAAGTGATCATCCTTTTTATAAACATGTTTATCTACGAATGTTACCGGCAGCCGGCGGAAAGCCTAAAGTGATTGCATATTTATACGGAGGGCAAGGTTCGATCAACACACCTTCATGGTCACCCGATAGCAGGAAAATTGCTTTTGTTAGTAATACTGATTTGCAATAATGATTTTACCAAAAAGCAGATTAAAGGAAATTTTTCTATTTTATGTTTTTTGATATTTATGCAATGATAAATAAACGCCATTTGTCCAGCCAAAGCCATCTTGTGACTGATACTCGCCGCCGCCTGCTTCAAGATCGGTTGCTACAACATTATATTTCTCCATTATCTTACCGGTATTGTTATAAACTTTTTCATTAATGCTCATCCAACGTTTTGTAATATCTTTTGCAAGTATTTTATACCCATAATTTGTTAATCCTTGTATTGCTATCCAATGCAACGGAGCCCAGCCATTTGGCGAATCCCATTGTTGTGGTGTTGTAACGGTTGATGTTTGTAATCCACCGGGGCAAAGAAAATGCTGCTCCAAAAATTTAGCTACGTATTCCGCCTGTTCAGGTGTAGCAATTTTAAAGAATAAAGGGAAAATTCCGGCTAAGGTTAAAGATTGTTTTTGTTTACCGGAAAAATAATCATAATCAAAATAAAACCCCTTTTCATTATCCCAGCAATATTTATTCATAGCATCTTTACGTTTGTTGGCAGCTATTTGATATTTTTCAGAAACCTTTTTATTATTTGATTGATATGCTTCCGCAATGGTTTGTTCAAGATTGAATAAAAGACAATTTAGATCTACAGGAATAATTTCGGTAGTATGAATACTTGTAAAGTCGTTTTCATTTTTAAACCACCGTGAAGAAAAGTCCCAGCCGGATTCACAGGCAGCACGAAGGTTTCTGTATAATTTTTTTTCATCATTTACCAGCTTTGCCAGCTCAACATCTTCTTTATATGATTCCGGACGTGGTGTATCAAATTCATCCCAATAGTGATTTAAAAAATTTCCATCGGGCATTAAGGCAACCCGATTTATAGAAATAGTTTTTTTATTTAATTGCTCCGCTCCCTTCATCCAGAAGTCATACTCTTTTTCGAGTTGCGGTAAATATTTAATCAATATACCTTCGCCTTTTTCTTCACTCAACAGTTTTATCATGGATGCATAAAAGGGCGGCTGCGATCTTCCCAAAAAATAAGTGCGGTTACCATTAGGTATGTAACCAAACTTATCAATGAGATAAGAAAAATTATCAACCATATTTTCTATCATATCAATCCTTCCCGATATCTGCAATCCCAGCATGGTAAAATAACTATCCCAGTAAAAAATTTCTCTGAAGCGTCCACCGGGAACAATGTAAGGATGAGGCAATGGTATCAGTGAACTTTTCCCTTCTTCGGGTTGCCGCGTTAATTCATTCCAAAGCATTTCGATGTGCTCAACAATTGGTCTGCCCTTAACACTTACATAGTTTGTTGAATACGCTTTGGGTAGAATAAAATGTTCATTAACAAACGTTGACAAATCAAAACCCTGTTGGCTTTTTTGCTCTTCATATTTATGTTGGATAACCGAAAGATCAAAACGAGGTGTACAATCCACGAAAGTTTTACCATCACGAAAAATATTCTGCAGCTGAACATCTGCAAATAGCGGTTGCAGATTGAAAATCTCTTGTTTACCCATACCCCTTAAATAATTATACGATCTTTTAATGACCTGTTGCAGTATTGACCACTTCGCCCTTGTCTAATTTTTTCTGAACTCCATAAAAGAAAAACAAACATATTAGTAAAACAGTCATAGGTACCAATGAAAAATAAAATGCTTTTTGCCCACCGATATGTTTGAATAGATAGCCCACTAATCTTGAGCCTAATGTACCTCCGATAGCAGAGAAAAAAACAAGTAAAGAGGCCATCGGGCTATGAAATATTTTTTCTGTAGCACTTAAAACAAACGAGTTTATCAATGGGTAAATTGGCGCCAGAAAAAAACCGATGAGGGGAAAGACATAGGCAATGATGGGTACATCTTTTAAAGAATTGATAACACCTGGTTTTAAGTTTTGTGTTTGCGGTAAAATAAATATTACCATTGCCGCAGCTCCCACCAGGCAGACTGCCAGCAATACTATCCAGGATATTTTTTTAACCAGGAAAGATGTAAGATAGCGGCCTAATGCAATAGACAGCATGAGGATAACAGCCATAAAAACACTGGCCTTTTCCTGCAGGTGAAGCACCTTTTCATTAAATGTCGGCAGCCAGCTCATAATTCCCTGTTCCGTCATTACATACATAAAAGCGGCTAATGCAAATACAATGACCAACGGCCTTTTTAACAACTTTATCATTTGTACGAAATCGCCGGTGACACTTGTCCCCGGAATTTCATATTTCACAGTAAAATCTGAAAATAACAGTATGAAAAAAGAAACAGCCACCAGTAGAGCCAACACAAGATAAATACGCAACCATGCATCAGGATTGACATCGCTATAAAAAAGAGGGAACATAATAAATCCGGCGGCGATGCCAATCATAAAAAAACTTTCGATTGAGCTCAACAAACTTTTATGCTCCTTATCACTATTTGTGATTATACCTATCAATGAATACACCGAAACCTTAATAATGGCAAATGATATACCCACACAGGCAAATAAAATTCTTACTGAAGTGAATGAGTTGCCAAAATACATCCCCAGACATCCTGCAAATACGAGGGCAAGAGCGATCAGCATTCCTTTTTTATACCCAAGCCGTGGTAAAAAAGAACCAACTAAAAATGAAACAAAAGCAATCGAGAGATCTTTGAAAGCTTCCAGTGAACTTGCCATTACTTCATCTACATTATAAGTATTTATTGACTTTTGAATAAGAATGCCAACACTGTTCAGTAAAATTGCAAATACAAAATAATTAAGGTATAATGAAAGTTTTACTCTCCCGTTTTGCATAACAATGTTTGAACTATTTTGATGATCCGAATATACAATTTAATCCATTGGATATAAGGGTGCGGGTATCTTAACTTACATTTTGTTAATCGGGTCCTTTAAAAAATTTCTGCAAAAGAATTTTAAATTGATTGAATTTTAAATCATAATCTAATCGCTCATGTCATTTACTAAGCCCCGCCTGTCTTTCTCGCAAATAATAAATATGAATGTTGGGTTCTTTGGAATTCAGTACAGCTTTGGGTTACAACAGAGTGCAGTAAATCCTATCTATGATTTTTTAGGCGCAGCTCCTGATCAGATACCGTTATTAAATTTGGCAGGGCCAGTTACCGGGTTGATTATACAACCATTGATCGGGGCTATTAGTGACAAAACCTGGCATCCACGATTCGGCCGTAGAAAACCATATTTTTTTATTGGTGCATTGTTCTGCAGTATCTGTTTATTTCTTTATCCTTTCAGCAGTACATTATGGATGGCTGTAGGATTATTATGGGTTTTAGATGCAGCCAATAATACTGCTATGGAACCTTATCGTGCATTGATCGCTGATAAATTACCACCGGATCAGCATGCCACTGGTTTTTTAACGCAAAGCTTTTTTACAGGGTTAGGCATTACACTTGCCAACGTTTCTTTATTTTTTTTTCAAAAGAATATTACCGGCGAACACGGAAGAATCTCCATATTGGGTATTTGCATCTTTTTTCCTGGGGTCAGTTTGTTCTATAGCTTCTGTATGCTGGTCAATTTATAAAACGCCCGAAATACCTCCGACGGATGAAGAACTTAAGATCCTGAAAGCAAATAAGGGCGGCATTTTGGCGCCGCTAAAAGAAATATTTTCTTCCATTAAACACATGCCTAAAGTAATGTGGCAATTAGCATTGGTATATTTATTTCAATGGTATGCGTTATTTTGTTATTGGCAGAATGCGTCAAAAAGTATTGCACAATCTGTTTGGAAAACGTCCCCCGCACTTAATAAAGCATTGTATGAAGAGGCGGTTGGCTGGACAGGGCTTGTAAATGGATGGTATAACATTGCCACATTTCTATCGGCATTTGCTTTGGTAGGCCTTGCCCGGAGATTTAGTCCAAAATTAGTACACACCGTTTGCCTGATTATGGCAGGAATTGGTTTACTGGTATTTCCACACATAGAGAATAAATATTTATTATTTGCACCCATGACAGGTTTTGGAATTGCATGGGCAAGCATGATGGGTGTGCCTTACCTTATGGTGGTAAATAATATTCCCAAAGAAAGATATGGTGTTTACATGGGCATCATAAATATGATGATCGTGATACCTATGATTTTGCAAAACATTACGTTTGGTTATGTTTTAAAGCATTTCTTAAATAATGATTCGGGCAAAGCCATCACTTTTGCAGGGGTGTTTTTATTGCTTGCTGCATTTGCTACCATGCTTATTAAAGCGAATACGGAAAATATTGAAATTGATGTAACGGTTAATATGAGTGGGGGGCATTAGAGACCTCACTGAAATCCTCTCAAAGGATAGGACTTTTTTTTCCTTCTCCTTTGGAGAAGAGCTGGGATGAGGTCAAACAATAAATAAACAACACATGAAAATATTATGTATTGGTGAAGCGCTTATCGACATGATCTGTACAGATACAGGTTCATCACTTTCCAAAGGGGAGCATTTTTTAAAAAAGCCGGGAGGAGCGCCAACTAATGTGGCAGCGGCCATTGGAGCTTTAGGAGGAGATGTATTATTATCCGCGAAAGTGGGCGCAGATCCTTTCGGCCAGCAATTGATAGAGGTAATGAAAGAATTTGGTGTGTCTACAGAATGGATGCTTAAGGATAAAAATTCATTCACCACTTTTGCATTTGTATCTCTTATGAAAGATGGAGAACGTGATTTCGTTTTTAACCGCGGTGCTGACGGGCAATTGAGTGAAAGCGACATTGAAGGGATAGATCTTGATGAATGCTCAATCACACACTTTGGCTCCGCCACTGCATTTCTTCCGGAGGCATTACAGGATGCTTATAAAAGCCTATTGCAAAAAGCTTTGGACAAAAATATTTTTATCAGTTTTGACCCTAACTACCGCCATTTATTATTTAAGAATAACACGGAAGTTTTTATTGAACAGTCATGGAATTTTATGCGCCAATGTCATTTTTTTAAAGTGAGTGATGAAGAAGCAATGCTCATTACAGGTAGCGCTTCTGTGTTTGATGCCGCCACTATTTTATCTGAAAAAACCAACGCAACTTTTGCCATCACTTTGGGTAAAGAAGGAACAATGCCTGTGCATCAAACTAATAAAATTACTGTGCCCGGCATTTCTGTAAAACCAATAGACACTACAGGTGCAGGCGATGCATTTGTTGGCGCAGTATTATACCAGTTAAGCAAATATTCTTTACAAAGGATACTGGCTTTAAGTACAGAAGAGTGGAAAGAAATTATTTATAATGGAAACAAAGCCGGTGCCCGTACCTGCGAGTATATGGGCGCTATGGAAGCTTTTAAACATCTTAACAACCAGATTTTCGATTAATAAGAATAAGGATGTAGGCTCATAAACTATTTAAGCAAATATATTCAGAACATTATTCAGCATTTAGCTTACGTACATTTGTACGGGACCATAATTACACAATATGAAAAAAAAAATTCATGAATTTATCAGGGTTCCAAAATTCTTCCGTTACTTTTCATTTTCTTTTATATGACAACAAACAAATCATCTGCACAAAATAACAATAACAGAAAATGGTGGAAGGAAGCTGTTGTTTACCAGATTTATCCAAGAAGTTTTAAAGATACAGATGGCGATGGTGTTGGTGATCTTAAAGGCATCATATCAAAACTTGATTACATAAAAAGTTTGGGCATTGATGTGGTTTGGCTAAATCCAATATTTGGCTCACCCAATGATGATAATGGCTACGACATTAGCGACTACGAGGGGATTATGAAAGAATTTGGAACGATGAAAGATTTTGATGCGATGCTAAAAGGCATGCATCAACGAAAAGTAAAACTGGTGATGGACCTGGTTGTTAACCATAGCAGTGATGAACACAAATGGTTTCAGGAATCAAGAAAGTCCAGAGATAATCCTTACCGCAATTATTATCATTGGTGGAATGCAGAAAGAGGAAAGCCTGCTCACCGGTTTAGTTTTTTTGATGTAGATGGAAGCGCATGGAAATACGACAGCATTACCAATGCTTATTACCTGCATTACTTTTCACGTAAGCAACCCGATCTGAATTGGGAAAATCCAAAACTCAGAAAAGAAATTTTTGATATGATGAACTTCTGGTTTAAAAAAGGAGTTGATGGTTTTAGAATGGATGTGATTTCTGCGATTTCAAAAGACACTGCATTCCCTGAATTGCCTGCAAAATACAACGGGGACTATGTTGCTTACTATGCCGATGGCCCACATCTTCATGAATATTTAAAAGAAATGAATAAAAAGTCACTGAGCAAGTATGATGTAATGTCAGTGGCTGAAGGGCTCGGTGTTACTACAGAAACAGCACACAATTTTGTTGACGTTGAAAAAAAAGAATTAAACATGCTGTATCATTTTGAAGGCATGGGATTGGGCTATTTGCAAGGGCAGTTCAAGCAAATGGACCCTAATGGATATAGTCTTATAGAGTTTAAAAAAATATACAGCAAGTGGGATAGCGTATTTGCAAAAAAGGGTTGGGGAACAATTTATTTAGGAAATCATGACCAACCGAGAATGCTTACCCGTTGGGGAAATGATGCTCCTAAATACCGTGAGGCGTCTTCTAAAATGCTTACCACATTTTTAATGACGATGAGAGCAACTCCTTACTATTATTTTGGAGACGAGTTAGGAATGAGCAATATCAAATTTGAAAACATCAAAGATTACCAGGACATTGAAACTATAAACATGTATGAGAAAACAAAAAATGAGGGCGGCGATCTTGATTATTTTTTAGGGGGGCAAAAAATTTCTGCACGTGATAATGGACGAACACCTTTTCAATGGGATGACAGTAAGAATGCAGGATTTTCAAATGCTACTCCATGGCTAAAAGTAAATCCTAATTATAAAAAAATAAATGTTGCAGTACAGGATAAAGACTCCAGTTCGGTTTTAAATTATTTTAGAAAAATGGTCAACCTGCGCAAGCGTTTACCTGAGCTGGTTTACGGAAAATATGAATTACTTGACAAAGCAAATGACAAGGTGTATGCTTACACTCGCACACTTGATAAAAAGAAAGTTTTAGTGGTACTTAATTTTTCAAAGACGAATACAACATTTGATCTTCCCAAAAACATTGAAGGTGCCGGACAAGTTTTAATAAATAATTTAAAGGAAATTACCTTGCAGGACAGGGCAATAAAATTACAACCATACCAGGCTGTGGTTATCAGGTTGAATTAAATAACTAATACGATTTTCTCATTTAACCTCATTCTCAAAAACAGATAATTGAATAAATATAATAATCCAATATTTTATTATTTTTTATAACTCCATTCTTAATGATTGCCTCTTTTATAAATCCGGCATTTTCCAAAGCTTTTATTGAGCCAATGGTGGTTGCGAAAGGTGTGGCATAAATTCTTTTGATACCCAAATTTTCGAATACATGTTTTACTGTTGCTTTAATAACAGCAGTCATTATTCCTTTGCCCCAATACTCTTCACCAAGCCAGTAACCAATTTCTGCATTCAATCTGAATACATCTTCATCAGGCGTAATCCCTATGGCTCCGGCAGCTTCGCCATTGATCTCAATAACAAAATTTTTAACAGGATCATTATCTGCTAAAACAAAGTTGATAAACCATTTCGCGTCTTCTTCAGTGTAAGGATAAGGAAACCTGTCACGCAAATTATCGCTGATCTTTTTATTGTTGGCATGTTTTCTTAATGACTTTTTATCGGTTATTCGGAATGGTCTTAATATAAATCCTTCGCCGGTCATCAATTCAAATTGGTTTAAATAAAAAATCTTAATACCCCTCCGTAAAAGCGAAAGGGTATTCAGTGTTTAAAGTTATGTTGCTTAATTCTTAAAGACGAATCGTTAATCCTGCATTGATAGAATAATCTGCAAAGGCTGCATCACCTTGCTGATGCACACCGGTATCAATAGTACGACGCTTATCCGAATCACTTTGAGTACGATTCTTTTTAAAGCAACAGGAACAGCAATATTAAAACTGGTTTTTTTTATTACCCATGTTATGGTTTAGCATCAGTTGGACGACTACAAATGCCCGCAGTTCCTTTAATAGCAACACAGCCTTGTGCGCTAACATTATTTGAGATAAGAATTATAAAGAATACCCTTAGTAAAATTGATAATATTTTTTTTCAGAAAAAAGTTTTTTTTCGATTAATTAATGTTTTAAATTTTTTTCATTCGCAAGCGATCTACAACAAGGGCGCCTACTTTTCTTCCAAACTCTGTACTTACAATACATGAATGATGAAAATGTAATCCTCCATAAAATCTTGCCCAGTTATTTTCTTCTGCAGCATGCCGGAAAGATTTATAACTGCGGCTTTTTATTCCAAATTCCAGTTCAGATGTATCAGTGTAAGCGAAGTTATCACCGAACACACTTGTTAAAGCTTCAGCTGCAGCAGAAGAACATGTGGAATGTCCGCAGGTATATTCAGGAAATGGCGGCGTTTGCAAATACGGCTGCCAGTCAGCATTAAAATATTTATTGATCACTGTTTCCGGACGTGCAGTATTATGCCGATACTTTTCATCCCAGCACTGAATAAAAGCATCAAACAAAGCAATACTCGTTTTTGCATAAGCATATACGGTAGTTCCAAAATCTGCTTTTGCTGTTTTTGCTGCAATACCTATAATACTCATCCAATGCCCGGGAGGGGAAAACTTCTTAGTGCCATACATAACATGTCCTGATACATTTAATTTAAACGGATTGTCGTCCCAAAAATCAGCCATGTGTTTTTGCTCCTGTGTAAGATTTTCAACTGCTTCTTTTACGAGCATTACCTGTTTATAATAATCGCTGCCCGTGTCTTCTACATTAAAAGTAAAAGGAGGAGGAGGAGTAAAAATATTTGCACTATCTAATACCAGCGGACGGATCTTATTCCAATGCGGCTCCAAAGCTGAAGTATATGCCGGGGGAGTAGGAACCCATCTTCCCTCTTCATCTGTAACGGAATACCTTTCGGCACTTCTTGTTTGTGCATAATTATCTTTCTTGCTCCACTTTAATATTGCAGAAGCTACAGAATCAGCATAAGCTACAGAATTTTCAAAAACTTCATCAGGCATTCCATTATCCTCTGCCTTGATCTTAAGACTATCAACATATTCACTCATGCTTCCCTCAGGAAATGTAACTGATTCTCCAAGTTTACAAAATGCAAGCAGTGAAGCAAATTCAAAATTTATTTTTTTGTTTTGCTCAGGTTTTGGAACGCTTTGCAAATCTCTCAGCTGGCCTGCAAGTGAATTATATTTTCGCGGATAACCACCCGATAATACTTCGTAGGCAGCTACGTTTGCATATAAATAATTCCGGGATGCAACAATGGGGCTGAAGTTATTTCCCATTACAACAGTGTTTAATTCATGAACCGTTTTGCTATAAAGCAGCGGATCTTTGAAAACAGCTTCTGAATTGTTTTTAGAATTACAACTCAACAAAACAACGAGAGCTATACAGCATAATAACAATCTTTTCATTTGAATAAAAAATTAATAAATTAACAGGAAATTGTTCATTAAATGAATGAACAAATAAACTAAACAGAAAAATTATGCAGGTATAATATCCGGTGGCTGTTCAGGAGAAGTGTGAGGCGAAGAATTTAAATTTTTAACCTTATCGAAACCAAAATTTTTGAAAAGATTAGTTGCAGAATTTATTTTAAAAGCAAATAGCGGTTGATCGTATTCGCTGGATACTTTTTTTAATGAAATGGATTTGGAATTACCAGATCCTTTAGAATTATTCTGTGCAAGATCATTTGAATTCTTAAAAAAATCCTCGCTTGCATTTTCTAACTGCATTTTATTTTTGTCAGGCAGGCATAATAAAACAAACTCGCCATTTTCTATTTTTCGCTTAACATACTTATATATTTTACCCCCAAAATTTACTTCACCGCTTATACGCTCGAAATCTTTAGAGTCGCTTTGGTAAGGCAAAGACAGTGGGACTTTAATTGTAATCAGTTCAGCTTCATTATATTGTTCTTTATCTAATGAAACTTCAAAGTTTTTATCTGAGAGCTGCTGTTCAAAATAAATCCAAACACGATACCCCCCAAGGTTGAACAGGAATACAAGAAGAAGGAATATCGCAGTTAGTTTCTTCAATTATTTTACGGTGTAAGTTTTTTTATCCTTACCAATAGAGGTTAAAGTTAAAGATTTCCAGTGTTTTGGCAAAGAAGTTTTTAATTGTATTAATCCTTGCCGTGTAATATCCAATCCGCCAAAACCAAAAAGAACAGTTTGCAAAAATCCCCCTGCGCCTGTTGCAAAATATGGGTTGGTTCCACCTGCAGATTCTGACAATACACCAAAGGGGTTTTTTTTGTTTGGAATATGAGCTTCCTGAAATGCCTGAAATGCTTTTTGAGGATCATTTAATCTTGCGTAGAGTACAGAAAATATCGCGTGTGTCATTGCAGGCGAACCCTCGCCGATGCGACTTTCATAATATTCAAGATCTTCTCTTATTTGCTGAGGATCGGTTATTTCTTTTAATGGATAAGATAACAAATTTACATCCGCCTGTTTAATTTTTTCTCCTTTATAAGATGCATGTTCAGAGGTGATACCATTGTCAAGTTTTAAAACAGGAATATTTTTTTCGGCATCTGTCCATTGAGGATCTATCGGTAGTTGCAAAATAGTTGAAGCCATTACTGCATATTGAAGATTGGCTTTTGCCGCTGCATTAGTGAAGGCGTTATTGTCAACATTCTCAGCCCACTCATCGGCAGCTACTACATTTTTAATATCATATTTTCCAGGACCGTTCTTTTCAACACGGCTCACCCAGAAGTCTGCACACTCTTTTATTACAGGAAATCCTTTTTCTCTGAGCCATGCAGTGTCCTGTGTTACTGCAAAATAATTCCATGCAGCAATGGCAACATCTGCCGTTATATGAGGCTCAAATGGGCCGCTCAGTGCCCAGACGGGTGTTT
>JBPCQG010000486.1:0-6207 GCA_050998315.1 Chitinophagaceae bacterium | reverse complement strand
TACTTATACTTATAAGCACCGGTGATCTTTTTATAACAGGTAAAAAGTATTTAGGCGAGGATAATTATATTGAGAGCGACACTTATACTGAAGTAAACTTTAAGCCCTCGCAGGCAGACGAATTAATATTGCAGGATAAAGATCCTCACTATCGTGTTTATAATTTATCCCCCGATCGCTTCCAGGAATCAAAGTCGGCTTACTATCATCGCTCTATCGGAGGGTATCATGCAGCAAAGCTGCGGCTTTACCAGGACTTGATAGAAACCCAACTTTCTAAAAGCCCCATGAACAGGGCAGTGCTGAATATGCTTGATACAAAATATTTCCTGATCCCGGATCAGCAAGGTAGCGGTATAATTAATGTACAAAAAAATGACAGCGCTTTGGGAGCAGCATGGTTTGTAAAACAAATACAACCAGTTAACGGACCCGTTGAAGAAATAAAAGCATTGGATAATTTTGATCCTGCACAAACCGTATTTATTGATAAAAATCAAAATGCCAATATTCCTCCACTGTCATTTGATTCTTCTGCAAAAATAAAATTGACCAGATACACTAATGATGAAGTAGAATATATGAGCGACACAAAAAGTGATCAGTTTGCAGTATTCAGTGAGATATATTATAGCGCAGGATGGAATGCATACGTTGATGGAAAGAAAACACAATATTACAAAGTGAATTATTTACTTCGTGGTATGCCTGTTGCTGCAGGTCATCATGTTATCAATTTTAAATTTGAGCCTGCATCCTATAAAACAGGATATACCCTCGCAATCATAGGGAATATTTTATTATATCTTTTTCTTATCGGTGGTATATATATGAGCTTTCGTAAAAAAGAATTGCAATATTCTTTTGTAAAGCAGGATAATGCCAACGCATAGTATGGATCTATCAATTATAATAATCAATTATAAATCGGCGCATCATGTTCTGGCTTGTATTGAAAGTATCTACCGGCAAACACAGAAATATAGCTTTGAAATAATTGTGGTAGATAATGATTCAGAAGATGACAGTGAGGCAAAAATTCGTTCTGCATTCCCAAACATTATTTGGTTACAAAGTGGTTACAATGCAGGTTTTGCAAGAGCTAACAACTCAGGCATCCGGGCATCAACAGGTGAATACATTTTAGTATTAAATGCTGATACTATTATTTTAGATAACGCATTGGATAAAACAATAGACCAGTTTAAAACTAAAACTGATGCGGTAGCCTGTGGTGTTCAACTTTTAAATCCGGATAACACTCATCAAATATCAGGTGCATATTTTAAAAAAGGCGGGTTGAATGTCTTACTTCCCCTGCCCTACCTGGGTAGATTTATCAGGTACCTGGGGTATAAAATGAAAACGAAAATTCCCAGCATTAAGAGTGTTACTGCAGAGCAGCAAGTGGATTGGATAGTCGGTGCATTTATTATGGTAAAAAAAGGAGTGTTGGAAAGAACAGGATTATTTGACGAGGATTTTTTTATGTACTCTGAAGAAATTGAGTGGTGCAGCAGGTTAAGAAAACATGGAACGTTGTATTTGTTTGAAGCGCCAAAAGTTATTCATATTGGTGGAGGTACCAGCGGCGACTATTACAATTCCGATAATGACAACAGCAGAAATCTCTGGAGTAAAAAAGCGACACAGATAATTATTTCGATGCTGCTGCGTATAAGAAAACAGTTTGGCATTTTTTATTATCTTCTTGTATGCTTCTTCTTCATTTTTGAGATCCCTGTTTTTGTAATAGGATTATTAATTGAAAAAACTTTCAGGGGAAGAAATGCAAAATTCACATGGGAGAATGTTTCAGGCTATATTGCAAACACAGGATATATAATAAAATATTTTTTCAGGATTCTTTTGAACAAGCCTTTCTTTTATAAAGTTTATTAAAAGGAGGTTTGGATATATTTTGCTAATTAAAAACAAACCATGTATATACGAAACCTTAGTAGAAAACAATTAATAATGTTGATAAACCTTATTACCTTATTTTAAATTTGAAGAAAATGAAAATAGAATATAATAATTTATATACTCATTTTATTTTCACCACTCTACATCGTTTGCCGGTTATTGAAGAAAAACATCGCCAACGAATTGAAAAATATATTACAGGCATAGTAAATAATAGTGGCTCTCATTTATATTCTATTTATGCTAACCCCGAACATGTTCATTTTCTAATATCACGGTCGCCCAAAATATCAGAAGAAATCCTTGCTAACATAGTTGCTGAAAGTTCGCAACGATTTATAAATGAAAATAAATTTTGTGCTGCCCATTTTGCATGGCAAGATTCGGCTTCTGCCTTTTCAGTATCAAAATCTGATGTAGATAAAGTTTGTAAATACATACTTAATCAACCTGAGCATCATAAAAAAATAACATTTCAGACAGAGTATGAAACATTTATAAAATTTTATCAAAAGACTTTGCAGCCATTTAGAAGCATTTAATAAAATAAGGTAATAAGGTTGTAGGGAGCTGAATATTTTTCTACTAAGGTTAAAAATCAAAAGGAAAGGTTTTTATAAAACTATGCGTCATAAATATTACCCAACAAAATATTAATTAGCCAATGTAATGCAGCTATCAATTATCATCATCAATTACAATACGTTTCAATTAACCTGCAATTGCATTCAGTCAATAAAAGAAAAATTAGTTGATCTTACTTATGAGATCATTTTGGTTGACAATGATTCTTCTGAATGTGATCCGAATTTGTTTTTGAAAAAATTTCCTAACGCCAGGTTGATAATTAGTGCTGAAAATACAGGTTTTACAGGAGGCAATAATATCGGCATCGCAAAGGCAAAAGGAGAATATATTTTATTACTTAACAGCGATACTGAATTAATAAATAATGCTCCAAAAATTTGCTACGATTATATGCAGCAACATCCTGAAGTGGGGATGACGACTGCACAATTGGTGTACCCTGATGGAAAAATGCAATACAATTGCCGGAGGTTCAGAACCATAAGCTGGGAACTACTGGAGATTTTTCCGCTACACCTGCTACTACCAAAAAGAAAGAAAGAACAATTAATGCTACATCATTATTTTGATCATAAAAGTATTATGAAATGCGATTGGGTTTGGGGAACATTTATGTTCTTTCCAAAAAAAATAATAAGTGAGTTGAAGGGAAATAAATTAGCCGATGATTTTTTTATGTATGTCGAGGATGTACTCTGGTGCTGGGATTTTAAGAACTTAGGCTACGAAATTCATTTTTTACCAGGTGCAAAAGTGATGCATGTACATAAAGGTAGCACAGCAAAAGATAAATTGCAAAAAGTAAGAATGACCGGAATAAAAAACCATGCGAAGTTTATGAAAAAGTTTTACCCTGATTTTCGCTGGTATATTTTTGCTGCTGTTTATTATACAAAACAATACGCAGCATTGTTGGTCGGAAAGATGTTTGAGAAATGATACTAAGGTAAAAGTAAGGCCGCAAATAATAACAGACATCCTCAACTATTCAACTGAATTGAATCGATTGTTGTGTAATTATTTTTAAATTACAGAGGTATAAATAAGTTAACATTAATTGTAAAGCACCATGCTGTGTTTAAATAAGGTAATGTTCGTTTGCTGCACCAACAATGTTTAAACAATACTATAGTCCGAAAGTTTATAAGAAATAAGAGTTGTCAGATTGAAATTAAAATTTAACTTCTGTTAGCATTCGTAAGCCACTCCCGATAATCTCAGTGCGACAAAGTCTCCCTTAGGGAGATTTAGAGGGCGAGGGTGCTGGTTTCAACTCCTCCCCTTCAACATAGGCACAAAAGAAAAATTTTCAAAAGCTTCTTCTTCATAGCTTCCATCATCTTTTTTAGTGATCCGATGCATACGTTGATGTTTATCTTCATCAAGCGGAAGAACCATTTTGCCACCGGGCTTTAATTGTTCAATTAATTTAGGAGGAATTTCAGGAGCGGCGGCAGTTATAATTATTTTATCAAACGGGGCATATGTTGGCAAACCTTCGAAGCCATCACCATAAAAATATTTTATACCCGGATATTTTGTTTTAAAAATAAAAATCTTGTTTTTATCATAGAGCCTTTTCTGCCTCTCGATAGTAAAAACCTGTGCTCCCATTTCTGCCAGGATAGTTGCCTGGTAAACACTGCCTGTTCCAATTTCCAAAACCTTATCATATTGCTTAACCTGCAATAACTGTGTTTGATAAGCAACAGTGTAGGGCTGTGAAATTGTTTGTCCTTCCGCAATCGGGAAAGCCCTGTCTTCATAGGCAATATCCTGCAAGGCTGTATCTAAAAAAAAATGCCGCGGAATATTCATCATTGCATTCAACACTTTTTCATCAGTAATTCCTTTGTCTCTGATTGAATCAATTAGCTTTTTTCTAAGTCCCTTATGGCGATATGAATCCTCATAGTTTCTCATTGACGCAAGATAAAAAATGTAAGTATGAAAATTACAAACCTTAGGCATAGCTTTTGCCGATAAGGGGATATGAAAAAAATATTTACCTATGCTGCCATAATCTGCAGCTTTTTAATTTCTTGTAATAATAACGGACAAAGCAACAATGATGCGGAAAAAGATAATAAACGAGAGAAAAAAAAGATCACTAAGCGGGATTTCAGCGTCACCCCTCAAAATGCATATAATGATATTTTTCTTGACAGTAATAATGTAGAAACATTCATTACAGAAAAAAAACTGCCTGATTCATTAGTAAGACGAATAAGAAGTTTTTATAATGCACGCAATTACCAGTTTGCATGGTTTACTTCAAACGGATTAACAGAACAGGGGCTTACTTTTTGGAACATCCACAATTATGAAACCTTTGCAGGCGATACATCATTAAAAAATGCTTCGCTTCAAAAAAAGATGGATAACCTTGTCGCAGATTCCAGTTTCGTGGTAAGCGCTTCAAATAAATCAATGATAAATACGGAGCTTTCATTAACGGTGGACTTTATAAAATATACATTAGGTAATTATGAAAAAGGATATGTAAAGCGAAAAGAAATGGAACGCTTTATCCCTATTAAAAAGGAAGATCCTTTAGCGTTAGCTGATTCTTTAT
Source organism: Chitinophagaceae bacterium (assembly GCA_050998315.1). Taxonomy (GTDB): domain Bacteria; phylum Bacteroidota; class Bacteroidia; order Chitinophagales; family Chitinophagaceae; genus Ginsengibacter. The sequence goes on along the minus strand of JBPCQG010000486.1, from coordinate 1,118 downwards.
TAAACAAGAAGCACAATGATGATAAATATTTTGAGGATGTAAATAATGCATATAAGCTGCTAAAGGTTGAATTGAACAGGTATATTGATATAGCAAAGAATGGCGGATGGCAACAGCTTCCGGCAGATGCAAAACAATTTAAAAAAGGAGTTTCTTCACAAGCTATTGCAGTTTTAAAAAGGCGGTTACAAGTTATAGGTGAAGTGCCTTTGAGTGATAGTTCTCTTGCTTTTAATGATACACTTATGATGGGCATCAAAAGAGTTCAACAAGCTTTTGGTTATAAGCCTGATGGTATTGTAACATCCTCATTAATAAAAGATCTGAACGTTCCGGTTCAAAAAAGAATAGAACAGATATTAATAAATATGAACCGAATGCGCTGGATGCCGCACGAACCGGAAGGCAAACTTATTCTTGTAAATATCCCTGAATTTGTATTGCATTTTGTAGACGGAAAAAATAAAGTTTTTGATATGAATGTGGTTGTTGGTAAAGAAGGAAATAATACTATGATGTTTACCGGCAAGCTGAGCACAGTAGTTTTTAGCCCTTACTGGAATGTACCCCAAAGCATTGTAGAAAAAGAAATAATGCCCAAAATGGCCAGCAATCCCGATTACCTTGCAAATGAAAATATGGAAATCACAGGTAATGAAGGTGGCTTGCCTGTTATAAGGCAATTGCCGGGAGAAAAAAATTCATTAGGAAAGTTAAAATTCTTATTCCCTAATAGCTTTAATATTTATTTTCATGATACACCTGCTAAAAGCTTGTTTAGCAAAGATAAACGGGCATATAGCCATGGCTGTATCAGGCTAAGTGATCCGGTAAAAATGGCCGAATATCTTCTAAAGGATAATAATGCATGGCCTCCTGAAAAGATAATGGAAGCTATGAATAGCGGTGAGGAAAAATTTGTAAGAATAAAAGATCCGATACCTGTATTTATTACCTATTATACGGCGTGGGTTGATGAGAATGGCTTACTCAATTTCCGGGATGATATTTACAAGCGTGATGAGAATGTTGCAGAAAAAATGTTTGTGGCTAAATAAATTCTCTCTTCTCCTTATTCATCTTCTATTTAAATAAATTTGATAGTGTTTGTTTTATCG
>JBPCQG010000460.1:0-4887 GCA_050998315.1 Chitinophagaceae bacterium | reverse complement strand
ATGTTGTAGATAAAAACAATGAAATAGCAGACGCCTTTGGAGCTACTAGAACTCCAGAGAATTTTTTATTCAATAAAGATTTAAAGCTTGTATACCACGGAGCTATTGATGATAGTCCCGCTGATGCTCCCAATGTTAAGCGTCAGCATTTAAAAGAAGCCATGAATGAATTAATTGCCGGAAAAAATATTTCAATAAAAGAAAGCCGGAGTATGGGATGTGCGATTAAAAGAAAATAGTCTGGAACTATGATCATAAGATCAAAGGATTATAGGATGGAAGTCCACATATTCAAATCACTTTCTGCCTTTCATTCAGGAAATATTCATAAAAAATATCCTTTTAATCTTATAAATCTCTTCAAATCATGGTTCAGATTTTAAAGCGCTTTCTTCAATTCCCTTTCAAACTCCTCCGGCTTTAACTGATTTTCAAAAAATTTTCTATACCCTGTTTTACGATTTACCAATAATGTTGAAGGAATTCCACCCATCCAGGCTTTATCAACCTTTGGACAGAAGTAATCTGCATCAGTTTCATTCAGCCACACTATTTGATTGGTATAGTTATTCTTTTTTGCAAAAGCATTAATCTTATTTGGATATTCTTCTTTAAGATCTAAACTTACCAGCAGCAACTTTACTTTTTGATCTTTATATTTATTTGCTATTGTTTGAAAATAAGGTATCTCTTCATTGCAGGGTTTGCAAAATGTTGCCCAAAAATTTATCACCAATACAGAATCTGATGTAGAAATATAATCCTGCAACCTGGCTACTTTCCATGAAGCAATAGTTTGTCCCTTCGCAGAAAAAAAACCTGAGAAGAATAATATCAACAAAATATTTTTTAAAAATTTCATACTGCAAAATACAACCTAAAATTTCAACTGTATTAACACCCTGGTTCATTTAACAGTTTTGCGCTTTACTTAATTCAAACTATTTTCGCAACTCAATTCAAAATGAATTATTCATATTAAATAAATTTCCTACTCCCCTTTAGGGGATGGGGGTAAATCTTAAATATATGGCTTACGATTTAATTGTTTTAGGAAGTGGTCCTGGTGGTTACCCTGCTGCTATCAGGGCTTCACAGCTGGGAAAAAAAGTTGTGATTGTTGAAAGGGAAAGCCTTGGCGGAATTTGCCTGAACTGGGGTTGTATTCCTACCAAAGCATTGCTGAAAAGTGCGCAGGTTTTTGAATATGCAAAGCACGCTGCTGATTATGGAGTTGATATCAAAGAGCCAAAACAAAACTTTGAAAAGATTATAAAAAGAAGCAGGGGTGTTGCGGATAAAATGAGTAAGGGTATTCAATTTCTTATGAAAAAAAATAAGATTGATGTGGTAATGGGAACCGGGAAATTATTGGCTCCCGGAAAACTTGAAGTAACAGCATCAGACGGAAAAAAACAAATGCTCGAAGCAAAAAATATAATTATAGCTACAGGCGGAAGAACAAGACAACTTCCTTCTTTACCAATTGATGGTAAAAAAATAATTGGTTATCGTGAGGCTATGGTTCTGCAGCAGCAGCCCAAAAGCATGCTTGTTGTTGGTTCCGGCGCTATAGGCTCTGAATTTGCATATTTCTACAACTGCATAGGAACAAAAATCACTATAGTTGAATTTTTACCAAGAATTGTTCCCGTAGAAGATGAGGACATTTCTAAAGAATTGGAAAAGCAATTTAAAAAACAGGGAATGGAAGTGCTTACCAACAGTGAAGTACTTAGTGTTGATACAAAGGGTGATGGCGTAAATGCAAAAGTAAAAACTGCGAACGGAGAAATTACACTCAAAGCTGATATTGTATTGAGTGCAGTTGGTGTTGTTGCAAATATTGAAGGTGTTGGTTTGGAAGAATTAGGTATTAAAATGGATAAGGGAAAAATTGTTGTGGATGCTAACCAGCAAACAAATATTCCCGGCATTTATGCAATTGGTGATTGTACACCAAACCAGGCATTGGCACACAAAGCAAGTAAAGAAGGCATAAACGCTGCTGAACATCTTGCAGGTCATAAACCTGAGCCGATTGATTATAATAATGTTCCGGGTTGTACATATTGCTCTCCCGAGATTGCATCTGTTGGTCTTACAGAAAAAGCAGCTAAGGATGCAGGTTACGAAATTAAGGTTGGGAAATTTCCTTTTGTGGCAAGTGGTAAAGCTAGTGCCTCCGGCTCAACGGAGGGTTTTGTAAAAGTAATTTACGATGCTAAGTATGGCGAGTTTTTAGGCTGCCATATGATTGGTAATAATGTTACTGAAATAATTGCGGAGGCAGTTGTTGCACGTAAACTAGAAACAACGGCACACGAAATTTTAAATGCAATCCATCCTCACCCAACCATGAGTGAAGGTTTGAAAGAGGCTACTGCTGTTGCGTATGGAGAGGCCACAGATATTTAGGACATCACGTCATAGCGATGAACGACGAAGCAATCTCATATAAATTTTTTGGTTATCAGCAGTTGCACAAGAAATGGACAGAAGTGGCGACGCTCCATTCAACTTCACCACTACTATCATTTTTAATTAGCTTTTACTTATTAAAATGCTAAGGTAGAGTAAGTGATAAGCTAAATCCGTTAATCTCATAATCATACAAATCGTGGTTCAGATTTATCCATTATAATTACTGCCAAAAACTTTTCTCAGAATCTCAGTAACTCTTTTAGCAGGATCTTTTCTAATCTGTTGTTCCTGCAAACCGATATGGTAAAATAATCCACTCAAAGCTTTTTCAGTTACATATGCGCCAAGGTCAGTGTTAACAGGATTCTTGCTTATTTTGTTGTAGACTGAAAATACATCACTCCAATATCTTGTGGCATCCACATTATTTAGTGACCTGTCAATCACTGGGCGAAACGCACCCGTTAATTGTTGAGTTGTAGTACGTTTTAAATATTCAGTGGCCGCAAAATCTCCTCCACGCAAAATTCCAATGGCATCATTAATGGTCATTTGCTGTATTGAATTCCACAAAATCGTTCCAACAAATTTCGATGCATCTTCAGCAGCCCTGTTCATAGAAAGTATGGCTTTATCAATTGTTTTTCCTAACCCAATATCTCTTAAGGTTCTTTCTACCTTTTGGGCTTCAGGAGGCATAAGTATTCTTATAATATCATCTCCAAAAAACCCATTTAATAAAGACAATTTTTTTGTCGTGGTATCTGCACCTACCCGTAAAGCTTCTTTAAGGCCTGAAATAATTTCTGCGTTGTTTGAATTACCTATACCATTTACTGATCCTAATATTTGCTTTGCAGTATCACAGCCGGAAAAGGCGAAGGCAAAGAAAGAAAGTATAATTAGAGTCTTTTTCATAAAATATATTTTTTTGATTTAGTATTTCAAGTAAGATGCCAGTTCTTTGATTAAAAGTTGTATTGAGGAGTTTAATTAACATTTACATTACTTTGTTAAACTCTTGAGGGGTATAAAACGTCAAAAGTTATAAATTATTCTGAATGATAAAAATTGCAGTACTTGGCGCAGGAATGGTTGGCAGAGCAATTGCTCTGGATCTTGCAAAAAATTTTGAAGTAACATCGATCGACATCAGTGATAATTCTTTAAAAATACTCCAAAACAAAAACCATGACATTAAAATTATTAAAGAGGATTTGGGAGATCATAAAAGTTTTTCTGAAATATTGAATCCTTTTGATTTTGTTGTAACTGCTGTTCCAGGGTTTATGGGCTATAAAACGTTAGAAACAGTAATCCTTTCAAAAAAAAATGTGGTCGACATTTCGTTCTTTCCTGAAAATGCTTTGGAACTTGACGGTCTTGCAAAGGAAAATAATGTAACAGCAATTGTAGATTGCGGCGTAGCGCCGGGAATGAGCAATCTTATTTTGGGATATTACAATGAAAGGATGCAAATTGAAAATTTTGAATGTATGGTAGGAGGCTTACCCAAAGAGAAAATAAAACCATTTGAGTACAAAGCTTCCTTCTCTCCCATTGATGTAATTGAAGAATATATAAGACCTGCACGATTTGTTGAAGATGGCAAATTAGTAATCAGGCCGGCATTAACCGATGCGGAATTAATAAATTTTGATAAAGCCGGCATACTGGAATCTTTTAATACAGATGGCTTGCGGTCATTATTGTTTACTATGCCGGGGATACCAAACATGAAAGAAAAAACATTGCGCCATCCCGGCCATATTAGCCTCATGAAGGCATTAATTGACGGTGGATTTTTTGATGAGGAAAAGTTCGATTACAAAGGAATGCAAATATCTCCTTTGGAATTCTCTTCTGCAATTTTATTTAAACAATGGGGATTGAGGGAAGAAGAAGAGGAATTTACGGTTATGCAAATTAAAATTTCGGGCAAAGAGCGAGGAAAGAAAAAGACGATAGTTTACGATCTGTATGACGAATATGACCCAGCAACAAAAACATCTTCAATGGCAAGAACAACAGGCTATGCCTGCACGGCGGCTTTGAATCTTGTTATAAATAAATTATTTATTGAAAAGGGTGTGTTTCCTCCTGAATTAATAGGAAAGCATGAGCAATGCTTTACATTCATAGTAAATTATTTGAAAGAGAGGAATGTGATCTATAATGTTATTGAAACATAATTATCCCTTTACAAACCTTATAGATTTGTTCGCTTTAGCCTTACCTATTTTTAAGAAATAAACTCCGGCGGGTAAATGCTGAATTGTTATTGCAGTTTTTTGAGTCATCAATAATTGTGATATAACCACACCACCATAAACATTGTAAATAGTAGCCATTTTTCCAATAACATCAGATAAGTTATTACTTTCAATATTGATAAATTTTATTGCCGGGTTAGGATATAATGAGACTACAGGTTCTGTTATAACCGAATCTACAAGAACAGCA
>JBPCQG010000451.1:0-7640 GCA_050998315.1 Chitinophagaceae bacterium | reverse complement strand
ATTTAAATGAAAGCGGCAATCTCTTAATTTTTTATTGTGGAGATTTGCTTTTTTAGCTCTTTCGTTTGCAAGTTTTTTTATACCTGCTAATTCTTTTCTTTCTCTTTCGTTTTGTTCGATCCTCTTTCTTAGCGCTTCGGCTATAGAAGGATTTTTATGCAGGAAATTATTTAATTCCTTACCTAAAAAATCGCTAATAAAATTCTTTACACTTGGTCCGCCTTCGTGCATAATTTGAGAGCCCAGTTTTGTTTTTGTCTGGCTTTCAAATACAGGCTCCTGAACCCTTACACTTATGGCAGAACAAATACTTCCCCTAACATCAGATGGATCATAATCTTTTTTATAAAACTCACGGATTGTTTTTACTAATCCTTCTTTAAATGCAGATAAATGTGTACCACCCTGCGTAGTGAACTGACCGTTTACAAAACTATAATACTCTTCGCCATATTGATTTTCATGTGTGAACGCTATTTCAATATCCTCAGCTTTTAAATGAATTATTGGGTAGCGTAATTCATCTTCATTGGTTTTACGTTGCAGCAGATCGAGTAAACCATTCTTGCTTATAAATCTTTTATTATTATAATTAATTACAAGTCCGGCATTTAAAAAACAATAATTCCAGAATTGATTTTCTAAAAAATCAGGCAGGTAATGATAGTGCTTAAAAATTTGTTCATCGGGAGTAAAAGTAATTTCCGTTCCATTTTCTTCAGTTGTTCTTTCTTCTTTTTTATCAGTTAATAAAACACCTTTCTTAAACTCAGCAGTTTTTTGTTTGCCTTCCCTAAAAGCACTCACTTTAAAATACTCACTTAATGCATTTACGGCTTTAGTTCCCACACCGTTTAGTCCAACACTTTTTTGAAATGCTTTACTGTCATATTTTGCCCCTGTATTTATTTTACTAACCACATCCACCACTTTGCCTAATGGAATGCCACGTCCATAATCTCTTACAGAAACTGTTTTATTTTTAATGCTTACGTCAACATGTTTTCCAAAACCCATAGTGTGTTCATCAATACAATTATCAATTACTTCCTTAAGTAAAACATAGATACCATCATCAGGGCTGCTGCCATCGCCAAGCTTGCCAATGTACATTCCCGGTCGCAGGCGTATATGTTCTTTCCAGTCAAGGCTTTTAATAGATTCTTCATTATAATCAAAAAGGTTTTTACTTTCAGCCATTAATTATTTTTTAAAACAGGAGCAAATTTAGCAAAAGGAAAGAGGAGAAATATTTGGTATTATAAACATGATGTTAATAAGGAATTTTTAATAACCGGTAAACAGCTTTATTTTTTTTTATGAATTTAGATATTACCAACAAATATGCAATTGTGTGCTGTACCAAGTTGGGCAAAAACTTTGGCAGGGGAATTAGGGTCCTTCGGAATAATAGTAAATAGTGTTTTACCCGGATTTACTAAAACGAGCCCTTATGATTCCCTGATGGAAGGAAAAGTATCTGCCACGGGAAAATTGCTTAAATGAAATTGAAAAAAGTGTTGTTGCAGATATACCTTTAAATAGAATTGTTACCCCGGAAGAATTTGGCAATACTGTTGCACTTCTTTGCACACCGGCTGCCGGATATATCAATGGAATAAATTTACCGGTTTATGGCGGTAGATTATCAACATTATGATTATTGGTTCATTGTTTGTAAGATAAATAGTAATCATTTTTAACCATAAATTATTTAAACAATGAAACTTACTCGAATTTTAACCCCTCTCATCGTATTTGCCTTATTTTTTGTCGGATGCGGTCCAAAAGACAATGACATAAAAACTTCCGTAGAAAATAAGATCCGAACTGAAAATAATATGACGGGCATTGCTGCAACCGTAAACGATGGTGTGGTAACCCTAAGTGGACAATGTGAGTCCGAAGCTACCAAAGCGAAATGCACTGAACTTGCACAAGGAGTAAAAGGTGTAAAATCTGTAACCAATAACTGTACTGTAATGCAAATGCAAACGCAAACGCCTATGCAGGTAAGTCCGGACGAGTCCTTACAAAAGGGTGTTACCGATGCCACCAAAGATTACCCGGGTGTGAGCGCAACTGTAAATGATGGAGTAATAACACTAACAGGAAATATCACCAGGGATAAACTTTCCAAACTGATGATGACATTAAACACCTTACAACCTAAGAAAATTCAAAATCAATTAACCATTAAATAATACAAAATGTTACAGGAAAAATATAAACAATTGATAGACGCTGCAACCAGCTCAGGCCTAAATATAAAGGAACAAAACAATGTTCTTTACATTAAAGGCGATGCTGCAAATGGCGCAGCAAAAGATAATTTATGGAAGATCTATGGACAGTTAGATCCCGATTTTAGATCTGCAGATGTGGTAATGGATGTTAATGTAAATGATTCAAAGGCTGGCTCTAAAGTAAAAGTGAACACAGAGACATCTAACTTAAATATCAGGAAAGGGCCTGGCACTGACCAGCCAATCGTAGGCAAAGCTGCAAAGGGTGAAATGGTTACGTTAATAAGTAAAACAAGCGACCAATGGTGGCTTATAAAAACCGATGCCGGTGAAGAGGGATATGCGTATGCCCAGTATCTGAGTGCATAATCGTTTGAAAAAAAATTAATATAAAGGGCTGTCTATTTATGAGGCAGCCTTTTTTATTTCCTGTTCTCAGAATGTGATTTTATAAAATCTGATACCAAATAGCTAATTAACTTTCCTGTACAGCTATTATATCCATCATCATCAGATCTTGTAGCGCCTTCACAAATATGCAAGTATGCCACTTTACTATCTGTTGCAACAAAATTGAGATATTGCCTGGCATGCAAAGCTGAAATTCCACATGGAGATTTTGCACTGCTTAAAACATTTTCAATACTGTCAAGATCAAGCTCTATTGCTGTATATGTTTCTTCAGTAAAACCTGTAGCATGGGCAACAGCCTGTATAAAACTATTCTTCTCATGAATAAATATATCCTCATAGGTAATACAATCAATAAAAGGATTGTTTACAATATCCACCCAAACATTTTGTTGTAAATAATTTTCATGTAATCCAATTATACAATATTTATTAAGATAGCCATCTTCATCGGCATAGCGAAATGCATTACCGCTATGTCTTCCTTCAATAGGTCTGTAATCAGCATGAGCATCTAAATTGATACAATTAATTTGAGGTAATGGAAGAAGATCAGCTTTATGCAATCCTTTAGCAGCGCCTTTTATTGCGGGGTAAGCATTGTTATGCCCACCGCCGATTATCACCGGTATTTTTTTATACTGTATTATGATCTTTATTAAATTTTCAACCTCTTCGTCAATAGCATTCACGGCATGACGGTAAGCTTCAATTTTCTCATCCGGGGTTGCTGCATTTGATTCTATTAAGATTTTCAGATCATTAAAATCAAAATGACCCAGCAGTAAAATATTCTCACCACTTAAAAAATCATTGCTTTGGATATTTAAAAATGAAGATAAAAAAGGGAACCATGCAGAATCTGCACCGCCGATACCCTGGTTAGCTTTTACACCTATATCTTCCGGAATTCCAAATAAAACATAATTACAGGATGTTTGTTGTAAAGTTTCTTCAAGAGAACCTTTGTCTGCAATACACATTATCTGCTCACCTATTTTGGTTTCAAACTTACGCACATGAGTTAGCCTTAAAATATCCTGCTTGTTGTAATATTTAAAATGCTTCATGAAGGGAAGTTAGGAAAATGTGCAGATATGAACATTCTAAAAATTATTAGAGTTAACGGTAATATTTATTTAATGATGAGTATTCTTTTTTTAAAAAAGAATATAGTTACTGCAGTACAAATAATGGGTACAATAATTATATTTACATAGCCACATGAAAATGCTGAAAAACTGGTATGCATTATTTTTGATTGTTGTTGCTTTTGCATGTTTGCCGTTTGTGTCTGCTGCTCAGAATGACACCATAAAAAAAAGATCTCTGGATGAATACCTGCTCACCCGAAAAGGTATCTTTGGCAAGCTCGTAAAAGTTTTAATGACTGATACCGCCAGAGACAATGCTTCAGCCGAACCACAAAGAAATGACATCAAGTTTCAACCATACAGTGGGAAGATCATCAGGGATATCCAGTTTAAAAGATTAAATTTTGGAACACCTATTTCTGATACCGCCAAAGAAGTTTCAACAGTACTTACAAGACTTTCAAATAAAGTTCATAGAAAAACCTATGAACGGATAATTGAAAACAATTTATTTTTTAGAAAAAACGATTCTATTCAACCATATTTACTGGCAGATAACGAAAGATATTTAAGAGACCTGCCCTATCTTAATGATGCAAAAATCAGTGTAATACCGCTCTTGGATAATTTGGATTCTGTGGATATTGCTGTTTTTACAAAAGATGTTCTTTCTATCGGTGCAGAAGTTCCATCTGTTGATCTTAATAATACAAAACTATCACTCACCGAAGAAAATCTTGCGGGGACGGGAAACAGGATTTCAATTAGAGGTTTATTCGACAAAAGCAGGGCAAAAAAAATTGGCTATGGAGCAGAGTATATATGGCGAAATATTTCAGGAAGTTTCCTTGATGCTTATTTCGGCTATCAGAATTTTAATAGCTCCATCAACGGCAACAAAGAAGAAAATGCATATTATATAAAGCTCATAAGGCCTCTTGTAAATTCGTACATGCGCTGGACATATGCATTGGAAGCCTCACGCCATCAAACACAAAATATGTATTTCAGGGATTCTCTATTTCTTTCAGATTACAGGTACAGCTACAATAATCTGGATATTTGGGGAGGATTAAACGTGGATGCAACGTTTCTTGATAAATATGTAAGAGGGCAACGTTTAAGAGCGCTGGTAGCATTGCGTTTACTGTCACAGAAATTTGATGCTTTACCGGTAAGGTTAATAAATACTTATGATTCAAGATATGCAGATATTACCGGCGGGCTGGCCACCGTATCAGTTTTTGCACGGGACTTTTATAAGACACAATACATTTATGGCTTTGGAAGAAATGAAGATATACCTGAAGGAATTGACGTAGGATTTACGGCGGGGTTTACACGAAAGCAGAATAAAAGCAGACCTTACCTGGGGATAAAATTTGAACGTTATTATTTTACTTCCAAAAAACGTTATCTTGATTTCACAGTAAGACTGGAGAGTTCGCTTCATAAAAAAAACTTTGAAGACATAACCGCACTTGGGAATGTAGATTTTTTTAGCCGTCTTAAAAATATAGGGCGTTGGAAACAGCGTACTTTTTTATCAGCCGGGATTACATGGCAAATAAATAGTACTCTTAATGAACCACTTTATCTTGAAAGCAGATATGGTCTTCCCGAATTTTCAAATGGCTATATCCCAGGATATATAAGAACAACTGTGAAGGGTGAATCAGTATTTTATACACCGCTATCTTTGGCCTCTTTTCGTTTTGCGCCGTTTGTATTTTATAATACTTCTTTATTTACACCCAGGAATAGCGCACTTGCAGAAAGCAAGATATACTCAAGCATTGGCGGAGGCTTAAGGACCAGAAATGAAAGTTTAATTTTTGGCACAATAGAATTAAGAGCTTATTATTTTCCGAGAAAGAATTTTAATAATGGAAGCTTTAGAATTGATTTCAACTCAAATTTAAAATTCAAATACAACTCTCAATTGGGAGGGCGCCCGGACTTTATACAAGCTAATTAATTTTTAGATGTTCTCTTCTTCGTTTAATATTTACTTTGATAAAAGCTGCACACACTGAACTCAAAATAAAAGTGATCCTTTCCCAAACTCAGGATACATTCGCAATGATGACAAAAGATTCCAATGCAAGTAGCAATAAATGTTAATTAATAAACTCTCCACGAATCATCACCTTATCAATTAAATTATTTGCAAAAGAATATGGCAGGTATGCCAATGACGGAATTGGTTTTGTAAAAATGAGATTTGCTTTTTTACCAACTGTAATGCTTCCCAACTCGTTACCGAGTTCCATTGCATAAGCGCCATTTATGGATGCTGCATTAATGGCTTCTTGCGGCAGCATCTTCATTTGTATGCAGCTTAGTGCAACAACAAAATTCATATTTCCGCTCGGCGATGAGCCGGGATTATAATCTGATGCAAGCGCTATAGCAGCGCCAGAATCAATTAGTTGTCTTGCAGGCTGTAACGTCATTCTAAGAAAAAAAGCAGCGGTTGGAAGAAGTGTACAAAGGCCTTTCCAGGCCTCCTCCATTAGCGGCGGATTATTGCTTAATACATTTATTTCTGCAGGCGACAGAGTTTCCAAATGGTCAAGAGAAAGTGCATTCATTTTTATCCCGGTTTCTATTCCTCCAATGCTGTTTAACTGATTTACGTGAAGTTTTGATTTTAAACCATATCGCATGCCCGCTTTGCAAATCGTTTCTGTTTCTTCAGCAGAGAAAAAACCTTTCTCACAAAACACATCTATATAATCGGCGAGTTTTTCTTTGGCAATAACAGGCAGCATTTCATTAATGATAAGATCAATATATCCTTCATGGTTTTCTTTGTATACTAAAGGGTAAGTATGTGCGCCTAAAAAAGTTGACTTAATTGAAAGTGATGATTTCTCTTTTAATTTTTTTATCACTCTCAGCATTTTTAATTCGCCTTCAACGGACAAGCCGTACCCGCTTTTTATTTCAATAGCTCCTGTTCCGAGTTTACTAACTTCCTCTAATCTCTTCCATGCGTCGTTAAATAATTCATCTTCTGAAGTTTCACCTAATTTTTTTGCAGAGTTTAATATGCCTCCTCCTTTAGCTGCAATCTCTGCATAGCTTAATCCTTTTATCTTATCTACAAATTCAGTTTCCCTGCTACCCGCAAATACAAGGTGGGTATGGCTATCACACCAGCATGGTAATACTATTTGGTTGGAGGCATCAATTGTGTGTTGAGTGTTGAGTGTTGAGTGTTGAATGTTTTGCATACTCCCAAACTCCGCAATTACTCCATCTTCAATAATTAAATATGCATTTTCAATTACGGGTAATTCTGATAAATCCTTTCCTCTCAATAAATGTGTTTGCTCTCTAACATTTACCAGTTGTTTAATATTAGTGATAAGTTGTGAGGACATTCGGAAAATTATTCCGGTTTAAATGTTGGATTATAAATGATACCGATAATATTATTCCATGGATCTTTTACTGTAGCAACTATAATTTGCTCTCCAACATTTTGAGGTGGGTGATAAGAGGTTGCCCCTAATGAAAGTAACCTGTTATATGATGCTTCAACATCTTTAACACCCCAATACATTTCAACATTTTCAGACTTGACTTCACTTTTATCATCAGGTTGTAATCCAAGTTCATAACCCGCAATATTAAAGCCCACATAAAAAGGCATATCAAAATATGGTGAAGTAGCGAATGCTTCTGTGTACCACTTTTTTGCTGTAACTATATCCGGGACTTTATAAATAGCAGTACGTAATCCTAAAAATTCTTTTTGCATAAATTGTAATTAAAAAATACTTACTGTAATTTTTTCATACACTAATTATAATGCTAATTTAGTTGTAAGTATTCAACATTAATTTTAAATATTTTGTTATGGAAAATAATAATTCTCAAA
>JBPCQG010000447.1:0-5724 GCA_050998315.1 Chitinophagaceae bacterium | reverse complement strand
TATTATTTGCTTCCCCCATAATAGCTTTCGTATGGGTTTTTTCCGGTAAGGCAGCTCCAATTATTGGAGTTCCTTCTATTTTATATGTAATATTCGGAATGCTTACTGCAGGTATAATTGCAGGAGTGTTATCGTTGCCATTAAGTATTTTATACTTAGCAAAATCAAAAACAAATCTTTATAGAAAAATTTACGTTTCATCTATTTCGATATCTTTTATTTTATTGTGCGTTATATTTTATTACTGGAATTTACTGGGATTTAATTTTTAATTGTTTTATCCTTTATTTTACAAATCCATTCCCTGTACATCCTATGTGAGCGGAAATTACTTTGGCTATCCTTTTTAGTGCTTATTTACTGCGATCATTCGGTCTGATGATCTTTATGAAATGTTTGTGTATACAACCTGTACTGCATTTCGGTGAAGTGGGTGGCAGAGAAAACATCATGATCTGCTCTTGCTTAGTGTAGCTTTTTTATCCCGGTAAAATAAAATTAACCCGACAATACCTGCCGTTACACAAACATCGGCAAAGTTGAAAATACCTGTGTGCAAGCTTTTATAACTAATAAACATAAAATCAGGAACATGCCTGTCAAAAAATATTCTGTCAATAATATTACCTACACCTCCGGCAAATATCAGGGACAATGAAAACATTTTAAGCAGGTTTATTTCTTCAGCGTTTTTAATTGTATATATAAATAACATTACCAGAATAGAGAGAGGGAGAATGCTTAATAATAACAGGCTTATCATTTTTGGTAAATGATCTCCTAAGCTTAAAGCCGCTCCAGTATTTTCAACATATTTTAGTTGTACCGTATCATGAAAATAGGAGACAGGTTGTTTATTTTTTAAGTGTTCTTTTGCGAGATCTTTTGTAACCCTATCGCAACCAATAAATGCAAAACAACAAATGCAAAATAAGAGAATTTTTATAGGCCTTTTCATAATTAAAAATCCAATCCCATACTAAAATAAAGAATGGGTTTTCCTTTAAAGAATCCATTCATTTGCCAGCCTACATCGGCTTTTATAAAATAACCAAGTAATGTACTTCTGGCACCAAAGCCATAGCCACCAAGGAATGGACCAATGCCTCCTGCTTTTATATTAACCTGTACCGGCGGGTTGCCGTATATAATGTTAGGTCTTTTTAGATCATCATACTTACCATTCCATGCAGTTCCCAAATCCACAAATTGTATGATCTGGAAATTTCTGAGGAATGCATTATTAATAGGTTTGCTAAATAATGTTGTAAAAACGGGTAACCTGAATTCGCTGTTAATTACCATAGCATTATTTCCATTAGCAGCATTTTGTATAAAGCCACGCATGTTAACAGCCAAAGATTGAAAAGCATAATTGTTATCAGGATCAGGTGGATTATTAGGATTGAAATACTTATATTTTAGCTGTCCATTTCTATCTAATTTTTCATTGTTACCAAACATAAGCCAGTTATCTACACCACCTAAATAATAAATAAGTTTTTGCTTTCCCCAGCTAAAATCTGCAGCCACTCTGCCGGCCCAAATAAAATTCCGGTAGATAGGATAATAAGTTCTTCCATCAAAGCCTGCATTAAATATGAATTGACCGCCGGTAGCGGCCGTATTATTTAATTTTTTATTTACATCCATGTATATCTTATAGCGACTGCCATTCCAAATATTTTGAGCAGGATTTAAAGTGTTATCATACACATACTCCAGGTGAGCTAAGGCATACAAAGTTTTGTCCTCAGGTATATCCAAAGTGGCAGGATCAAAGGAATAAAAAACCAATCTATCCCGCCTTACTCCAAAGTTCAGTCGTAAACTTTTAACTGCATCAAATGGATAAATAATATTTGCCTGGTACAGATTAGCAATTAATTTACCATTTGATCCGGTAATTACATTTCGATAAAACGTAAATCCCCAGTCAATCCTTTTTCTTAAATTTTGAAATTGAAAAAGCCAGTCATTGTCTTTTAAGTTTGTTGATAACCTGTAACCACCGGAAAACTTAAGATCTTCCATAAGATCAGAAGTACCGATTCTTATTATGCCATTTAAAGGTGTGCTCGATGAAAGTTGTATTGGTCCTTCTCCATTTTGATAAGCCTGGTAGCGATTGACCAACACAGAATTATTAAATCCACTCACCAAATAATCTGTTGCAAATTTTGGTGGCTTGTATGGAAATAATTTTGCCAAAGATAAAACGGAAGATTTGCCCGGGTCATTACCATTTAAAGATGTACCCATATTGGCAGTATCTTTTTTTTCATTCCCAAATTCAGTCTGAAAAATATCTTCCTGCTTTTTTGTGCTGTCTTTGATAATTGTTTCCTGTCCCTTCGAAATTTTATCCTGTTGTAATATTCTCTTCATGTAAGCAGTAGGAGGAGTGCTGATATTTCTTCGGCGCAGCGTATTCTCATCAATCTTTAATTTGTATAATATCTTATCATCACTTTGTCGCGTTACTTCGCTTACCTGGTTATTTTCTCCTGCTATCCTTGTTTCTAAAAGGCTGCTGGCATAATTGGTCAATGGAAAAATATAGGCAGAATCTCTGGATACCGAAACAACCGCAATTGTATCAACATCCTGTTTTTTATTTACTCTTAACACTGAATCCACATCTTTAGGTGTAGGATTGCGGAGTATATCATCTCCTATTACAACCAGTGTGTCAAGACCTTCTCTTTGTGAGCTGAAAAAACCTGCATAGCGGTTGCCAATTCCATTCTCATCATTTACAAATGTAAAGTGTAGTGTGTTGTATTGTGTTGGAAAACGGGCATCGCCAAATTTTAAATTGGTTAATTGAGTTATCCTGTTTAGCTCAGCTTTATCGGTATTAAAATCAGTTACCAAAAAAATATTGTAGCGGTTATTTGGTAAAACTGTGTCAGCAGTTTTTGCATAAGGCTCAGGTCTGTTGCTGCTAAAAATTATTCCTTCTTTATTTACAAGAGATACATAAGATGGATCAAGATCATCATAAACATCATTAGTTATCTGCTTTACTTTATCGTTCTCAATATCATAAGTAAAAATATCAGTATGCCCGTTTTTTACTGCAGAAAGTACAAGCCTTTTATAATCCAGCATATATTTCATATCCTGCACCTGGTCAAAATGCTGGGTGAGGTCTCTTGAATAAGGTTTGGTTTTTATAATTACATCGTAAACAAATAATTTTAGTTTTCCTTCTTCGCTATAAATAACTGCCAGCCTTTTACCAAGCCCATCCCAGGCCATCATTGGATAATTAGGGTTAATCTCGTTTGCATTGCTGCGAACATCAAATTTTAATAATATTTTGTCCTTGTCCTCTTCATTTAATATAAGTTTATACTGCCCTTTTTTATATTGTACAACCGCAAAGGAGCTATTGCGTTTATTAGGGTTTACATTAAAATGAAAGTAGTTTGTCCGTTTGCCGATAGTAACACTTGTAATTTCAGTTCCCTTTGGATAATTTCTGCGGCGGGAAATATCCTTATCATACTTAGTTTCCTCATATTCCATAAAATCTGCAAGCACAGCTTTAAACTTTTTCTTGGCAATTTGCAGACAGGCTTTATTTAAATTTTTATAAACCCGTGCCAGGTATAATAAATAAGTGGTATTCTCTTTTTTATAGGTTTCTTCAATATAATTCCAAAAAGCATGACCCGCCAATAATGGCCTGTCAAAAGCGAGCTGGTAAAAATTCCTGTATTTGCCGCTTAATATTTCGCTTTTAAGATCATCATCTAAGGCAGTGCTCCAGTTTTGCCCGGCATACGCAACATACCCGTCAGTAAGCCATTGGGGCAAATCTAATAAGGCCTGGTTGCCGGCAAATTCGCCAAGGTCATCTCCAAACAAAACATTATCAGTTAATATTTTTGCAATTCCTTCTCTTATTTGTTTGCGCAGATCGTTATGGTCTCCGTTAAAATAGACAAGCATTTTATTATTAATCAGCTTTGTAACACCGCCTGTATTTTGCCAATCGATACCAATACCGATATTACTTTGCTGCATATCATTAAAACTATTGTAGATAATAATGTTTGCCCTGCGCTGTAAACTGTATTCAGTGAAGTTTTCAATTGATGGCAATTCTTTTTCTGCCAACTGCGCTACATATTTTGCAAGCTCCTGTCCGTTCTGGCTGAAATAAGCATTAAAATTTTGGGTTTGATAATATTGCCATTTGAATTTTTTAAACTGGAGACGGTTCTTTCCATATTCAACACTGCTTACCTGTGCAATAGAAATTGATAGCGTAGCAAAAGATAAAGTAAAAAGAAAAATTTTTTTCACCAATTGAATCGTTAGATATTGCATGTTGCTGTTTATATAATTGCTAAAATTAATTGATTAAGGTTAATCAGTAAAATGAAATTAGATCAGTTACAACTTACGTTATGTTAAAGATTAAAGTTTTCATATTCAGCCCCATACAGGAAAATACTTATTTGCTTTACAATGAAAAAAATGAATGCATAATTATTGATCCGGGCTGTTATTTCCAACATGAGCAGGCAGAATTAACTGCTTTTATAGATAAGAACCAATTAACTCCTAAAATGCTGCTTAATACCCATTGTCATCTGGATCATGTCTTTGGAAATAAACTTTTTTCAGAAACCTATAACCTTACCCTACACCTGCATCCAAAAGAAGAAGCTGTTCTGCAAATGGCGCCTGCATCGGGGCTGATGTTTGATATGCCCTTTGATAATTACCAGGGAAAATTTATTTTTTTAAATGAAGGTGAAAAGGTTGTTTTAGGAGAAGATGAGCTGGAAATTATTCATGCACCGGGGCATTCACCCGGAAGTATTTGTTTTTATTGCAGAGCACAAAAATTTATTATTGGTGGCGATGTTTTATTTAATGGTAGCATCGGTAGAACTGATCTGCCTATGGGAAGTTATAACACCTTAATAAACAGCATTAAACAAAAATTATTTTTATTGCCTGATGATGTAATTGTTTACAGTGGTCATGGGACGGAAACCACTATTGGTAATGAGAAAAAGAGTAATCCTTTTGTGGGAGAAGGAGTGTAGTATTTGTCCAATTGAAAGAAAAGAATATTGTTGTGAATTGTAAGGACGGAAAACAACTTACGCAATCTGCTTTTTGATTTTTAGTTCTGGCATAATTTTTTGAGGATATTCGGTAATAAACAGATCGTAGTATGAAAAAAGATAAACAAGACAACGAAGGTAAAACCAAGCCCAACAAAGCACAAACAGGTGATGCCATAAAAAGGGATTTGCCAATAAAAAACGCCATGACGGATAGTGTTAAAAATACTGCTTCGCAAACGTCAGGATTAAATCAAGCTAACACCACAAGAGACGATTTATTTCCATCTGGTGGGGATAATATGACTAAGTGATTACTGGTTTTATGATCGAATTTCAGCCAACGATTGAGTATTGCTGCAGGTGGGGGATTTTATAATGTCCAGCCCGGAACTGCTGCTTGGTTTTGTTTTGAAGTTAAGAACTTTTGTTTGGCTTTGTTCGTCAGCCGAAACTGCTGCTGATAGCGATTTTACAGCCGATTGCTCCAACGTCAAGCCCCGCTTGCAGCAATACTTTTGTGTGTGCCCTGAATGATAAATATAGTTCTTAGAAATGAGAAAGCCAGAGAGTGAAAGTCTCTTATGTGCGGAAGTAACGCTCCGAAACATTAGTAAGCCGCAAGGGTGATAAC
>JBPCQG010000430.1:0-9060 GCA_050998315.1 Chitinophagaceae bacterium | reverse complement strand
CTCTCTGATCTTATTAAAGTACAGCAACAGCAGCGAAATATTACAAGTTTCAACGGTTATCAATCTATGGATGTGCAGTTAACTTTACAAGATGGGCGAATAGTAAAAGCAAAATATATTATTAAAGGTTCTCATTATTATTTACTTGCCGCCGCCAGTAAAAATTCAAAAGTTGATTTTAGTAACTTTTTTTCTTCCTTTCAATTTACCTCTTTTAAATATCCGGTTGCGCAAAATTTTGTTGATACATTTCTTCATTATTCTGTAAGTACACCCATAATTCCTGAACTGGAACAGGATTTAAGGGCACTGATAGAAAAGATAGGAAACGATGGTGGCAATAGGTTTGGTTTTTCAGATGTTGATACTTATTGGCCAAAAGCAAGGAATGTATTGTTTAAAAGCGATAGCACCGGGGAAATGATTGCAGTTACTATGCAACAGTATCCTAAATATTTTCTGGTAAAAGATTCTTCAACTTTTTGGAAAGATGAAATAAATGACTACCTGGCAAAAACGGATTTTGTTCTGGCTAAGAAAGAGTATTTTAAAACTGATGATGGGCTTACAGGTTACAACTTAGTTTTGAGAGACACTAATTCTTCCCGCCAGATAAACCGTTTAGTACTATTAAAAAGCGACAGGCTCTACCGCATAGTTTCCATGGGAGATACTTTGAATAACAGAAGTAATTTTGTAAATAATTTTTACAAAACGTTTCATCCGGAAAGTAATCTACCTGAAAAAAACATTTTTACAGGTTCTATAGACAATTTTCTAAAGGATTTTTTTAGTGCTGATAGTGCTACCCATGCAAAGGCACAGGTATCCATTTCAAATATTTACTACACAAAAAATGATATAGGAAAACTGGTAAGCATTATTAGTAAATTAAAATATAATGATAAAGATTATTTAGATAGCAAATCCCGGTTTATATCGGAACTGGGTTATATAACAGACACAACTGCTACAGCTGATATTGTAAATACGTTAAAAGAGATTTATTACAAAACAACTGATACAAGTGCATTTCAAAACGTTGTTGTAAGAGCCCTTGCAAAAAAGAAAACAATACAGTCTTATGCCTTGTTAAAAGAATTGCTATTACAGGACCCGCCTGTGTTTGCAACCGGTTATGAGTATAGCTCTTTTTTCAATGATATAAAAGATTCTCTTTTGCTTGCGAAAAAGTTATTCCCTGAGTTTTTACAGCTTTCCACAATAGCAGATTATAAGGATGAAATAAATTCCCTTTTGGTAACCCTGGTTGATAGCAACCTTGTGACTGCTAAGGATTATGAAAATTATTTTACCAAAATATATTTTGATGCAAAACTGGAATTAAAAAAGCAACAGGGCAGAGATGAAAAAATAACGGGACCTGACAACAAGGATAATAGCAGGCAAAAAGCCTATTTAGGCTATAATTATCCTGATTCAAAAACAGGCTTAGATGATTATGCGGTAATACTTATGCCATTTTATGATAAGCCACAGGTGCAAAATTTTTTTGAAAAACTTTTATATTCCAGGGATCAATCTCTGCAACTAAGTACAGCAATAATAATGTTGCGTAATAAAAAACTTGTACCTGATAGTTTATTATTTATGCTTGCTGTAAAAGATGTAAACAGAGTTAAACTATTTAAAGCGCTTGAAACTGTTGGTCTCCTCAACAAATTCCCTAAACCATATAAAACTCAAATAGATATTGCAAGAAGCATTTTATCTGCCAATAAATTAGATTCAATTGTTTACTTATCAAATAAATCAATAAACTTTCGTAACAAAAAAGGGTTTGTATATTTTTTTAAATATCGTATTAAAAAAGAGGATGGATGGAGGATAGGTATAAGCGGCATTCAACCTGAGAATATTAAAGAGGTAAGCAGTAACAGCAGTCTTGTTAAGTTAACAGATAAAAAGATAAAAGATGATGAGCCTTTGAATGATCAGTTAGAAAACCAGCTAAAAAAACTTTTATTTTCCTTAACCAAAAGCGGAAAAAATTTTTACCGGGGTGAAAATTATAACAGATTCAGAAAAGATGATTATTGATCATACCACAATTCCTTTGGGGATAGAAGCTATCAACTTTTTTGTATAATCTTTTTTGGGGTTGAAGTAAACCTCATCAGCTGTACCACTTTCTTCTATTTTTCCGTTATTCATCACCATTATCCTGTCACTGATATAGCGCACTACAGAAAGATCGTGTGAAATAAAAATAGACGTAAATCCAAATTCTTTTTTAAGATCATTCAATAAATTCAATACCTGTGCCTGCACACTTACGTCCAGCGCCGAAACGCTTTCATCACAGATTAGAAATTCAGGATTTAGTCCCAATGCCCTGGCAATACAGATGCGTTGCCTTTGACCTCCGCTGAATTCATGCGGATAACGATTAAAATGTTCAGGCTTCAGATTTACTTTTTCCAAAAGTTCCATCACTTTATCCTTTCGCTGTTTATTGGTCTGAATCAGTCCATGAATTTTCATTGGCTCCTGTATGGCGCTGCCAATTGTAATGCGTGGATTAAGTGACCCATAAGGATCCTGAAAAATGATCTGGATATCTTTCCTCATTCTTCTCATTTCTTTTTTTTCAATATGCGCTATATCCTTTCCGTCAAATAGAATGTTTCCTGAAGTAGGTTCAATCAACCTTATCAACGTCCGTCCAAGCGTGGTTTTGCCGCATCCACTTTCGCCTACAAGGCCGACAGTTTCACCCTTCATTATTTCAAAGCTTACATCATCCACGGCTTTAAATTCTAAAAGTGTTTTTCCAAAAAAATTCTTACGTACAGGAAAATAAACTTTAAGATTTTGAACTTTCAATAATACAGTTTGGAGTTTATAGTTTGTAGTTTGTAATTCAGTGTTGAAAGTTGAGTGTTGAATATTGAAAGTTGAGTGTTGGAAATTTTCTTTTTTCTCATCACCAATCACTGATAACTTATCACTTTTTTTTGCCTCCTCATGCAAAAAATCACTCACTACCGGCAGCCGTTTTCCTTTTGAATGTAGTACGGGGCGGCAGGCAAGCAGCGCTTTTGTATAAGGATGTTGTGCTCTTAAAAAAATATCTTTAACACTGCCCGCCTCTACAACCCTGCCTTTATACATAACAATCACTTTGTCAGCAATCTCTGCTACCAGGCTAAGATCGTGAGTAATGTAGATCACACCCATTTCATGCTGTTGCTGTAAATTTTTTATAAGTTGCAGAATTGTTTTTTGTACCGTTACATCCAATGCAGTTGTTGGTTCATCTGCAATAAGCAATGAAGGATTACAACTCATTGCCATTGCGATCATCACTCTTTGTTTTTGTCCGCCGCTTAACTGGTGAGGATAACGGTCTAACATATTCACAGGGCTAGGGAGTTGCACCTGCTCAAATAATTCTATGGTTTTTTTTCTTGCTGAGGTTTTATTTTTTTTCTCATGTAATTGTATGGCCTCCATCACCTGGTTGCCGCAGGTTTGTACAGGATTAAGGGATGTCATCGGTTCCTGGAAGATCATAGCAATTTCATTCCCACGGATTTTCCTCATTTCCTGCTTTGATGAATTTAATAAATCGATTTGTTTATTGCCTTTTTTTGAAAATAAAATTTCTCCGGAAGCATATTTTGCAGGAGGACTTTGCAGTAGCTGTAATATTGATAATGAAGTAACTGTTTTTCCTGAACCTGATTCGCCAACGATGGCTACAATTTCTTTTTTATTTATTTCAAGAGAAATGTTTTTAACAGCGGAAGTATTGCCATATTCTGTTTCAAAATCAACAGAGAGGTTTTTTACATGTAAAAGAGGAAACATATTATTCCCTTTAGGGGAAACGGTTTAAAATTTCAAATGCCTCACAGTTAATCCATCGTTCATTAATTGTTTCAATGAATCAACGCCGATCTTTAAATGTCTTTCAACAAATTGTGCAGTAACACTTACGTCGCTTGCTTCAGTTTTTACGCCTTCAGGAACCATCGGCGAGTCACTTACCAATAACAATGCTCCTGTTGGTATTTTATTAAAAAAGCCAACCGTAAAAATGGTTGCCGTTTCCATATCAATTGCATAAGCCCGTATTTTTTGCAGATATGCTTTTAACTCTTCATCATGTTCCCAAACACGTCGGTTTGTTGTATAAACAGTTCCCGTCCAGTAATCATATTCATATTCTCTTATGGTAGTAGAAATAGCTTTTTGTAAAGCAAACGCCGGTAAGGCAGGAACCTCAGGAGGAAAATAATCATTGGAAGTACCCTCACCTCTAATTGCAGCAATAGGCAATATCAAATCACCAATCTTATTGCGCTTTTTTAATCCGCCGCATTTACCTAAAAATAACACTGCCTTGGGGTGTATGGCACTTAGCAGATCCATAATAGTGGCTGCAGTAGGGCTCCCCATACCAAAATTTATAATAGTAATATTATTTGCAGTTGCACATTGCATAGGCTTATCAAGTCCTGTAATTTTTACTGTATTCCACTCTGCAAACATGGTTACATAATTACTAAAGTTGGTAAGCAGAATATATTCACCAAAATTTTCAAGCTTTTCTCCCGTATATCGCGGTAACCAATTTTCTACTATTTCTGTTTTAGTTTTCATCTATCTTGATTTAGCAATAGTTGTTTGTTCACCATTGATAAAAGTACAATATTAAAAATGTAAGGGGCGTCTAAAAAAATATCTGGAACAGACGGTAGGTAAATCATATTTTATTTAGAAATTTTTCTATTTTTTAATTTATATTTATGTTTGAATCCGGACTTCTTATACTTCCCTAATTTGAACATTCACCTTAAAAATTATTAAAATGAAAAAAAATTTTTTAGCCCTTCTCGTTATTTCAATTGTTGCTATTACCGGTTGCAAAAAAACCACTGAGCAATCAGCTACAACTGATGATCTTTCTGTTGTCAACGAAGTTGCATTCAATGCCCCAGGCGGTCAGGTTGTTCCTAATGAACTTTTAATAAAGTTTAAACCGGGAACAGGTGAAAAGAGCCGTACACAATCTCTCTCTTTCATTAACGCAAAAGTCTCAGAACATATTCTTACAAATGCAATGCAATCTTCTGGAGATAACCAAGGCGTTTATCTTGTGAATACTGATACCGATGTTTTCGCAGCAATTGCAAGAATGAAAGGCGAATCGAATATTGAATATGCTGAGCCTAATTGGATTTACACTCATCAGGTAGTATCCAACGATCTATACTACACAAACGGCTCTTTGTGGGGGATGTATGGTGATGCAACTACTCCTGCCAATCAATATGGCAGCCAGGCGGGTGAAGCATGGGCTGCAGGACGCACTGGTTCATCTACTGTTTATGTAGGTGTTATAGATGAAGGTGCAATGTATAGTCATGATGATCTTGCAGTTAATTTTTGGACAAATCCTTTTGATCCTGTTGGTGGCGGAGATAATGATGGTAATGGATATGTAGATGATGTGCATGGATGGGATTTTGCCGGTAATAATAACACGACATTTGATGGTACAGGTGATGATCATGGCACACATGTATCTGGAACTATTGGTGCAGTTGGTGGAAATGGAAAAGGAGTAGCTGGTGTAAATTGGGCAGTAACAATTATCTCTGCAAAATTTTTAGGAGCAAATGGAGGTACTACTGCCAATGCAATAAAAGCCGTTGATTATATTACTGATCTAAAAACAAGACATGGTTTAAATATAGTTGCTACTAATAACTCATGGGGCGGAGGTGGATTTTCCCAGGGATTACAAGATGCAGTTACAAGAGCCGAGGCGGAAAATATTTTATTTATTGCGGCGGCGGGTAATAATAGTTCAAATAACGATGCCGTAGCAAACTATCCTTCTAATTACCCAAATCCAAATGTTATTGCAGTAGCTTCTATCACCTCAACTGGTGGCCTATCCAGCTTTTCAAATTATGGTGCTACCCAGGTTGATATAGGTGCCCCGGGTTCAGGTATTTATTCAACTTTGCCGGCTGCATCAGGCAAAGGGAAAAATCAAACAGTAACCTCTTCATATGGTTCTTATAGTGGTACCTCAATGGCTACACCACATGTAGCAGGTGCAGCGGCATTGTATGCTTCCACACATTCAGGGGCATCTGCAGCATCAATTAAATCTGCAATTCTGAGTAGTGCAGTGCCAACAGCCTCTTTAACAGGCAAATGTGTTACAGGTGGCAGATTGAATGTTAGTGGGTTTTAAAAAAATATTGTATAATAATTTTAAAGACCGGCAATTATGTCGGTCTTTTTTTATTACTTTAATCAGGATAAGAAGTATGATCAAAATTGAATTTCCAAAATATCAATTCAAAATAAAAAAAGATGGCAATGATCAATTAATCTTCGATGTTTTTCGCAAACGCTGGCTGATATTAACTCCGGAAGAATGGGTACGGCAAAACATGTTGCAATATCTTACCATAATAAAAAACTATCCTGCCAAATTAATCGCTATTGAAAAAGAATTTTATTTAGGCGAATTGAAAAAGCGGTGCGATGTTGTTGTGTACAACAGGAATGCTTTGCCATGGATGATAGTTGAATGTAAAGAGATGAGTACTCATATAAATTCAAAGGCGATGGATCAAATACTTCGCTATCATATTACCCTCCCTGCCAAATATCTTGTAATAACTAATGGCAGCTATTGTTTTGGATTTGAAAAAAGTGGAGGGCAATTCTACGAAATCAACGTACTCCCGGAATTTAATTAAATTCTATTGTTGGTGTATATTTGCTGATGATTTATAAATTTCCTAAACCCAATAATTTATTCAAAAAATTATTACCTTCTTATAAAGGTGAATATATACAAATGTGCGTACCGCAGGCTGAGGACGAAAAATTTTGTTATGTAGAACTTACTGAAAAACAACTCCCTGTTTTTTTAAAGCACTTTGGAGAAGACGGAATAAACTTAGAGGATAATAGCGAGGAATATCCTGCAAGCCGAAATAGCAAAATTAGCAATAGAATAGAAAAATTTACAGTTGTAAGACCACATTATCCTCAGAAGCCACTTTAATCGGTATCTAAGAAAATTCCATAGTTAAAAACAGGATTATATAATTCCCCCTAAACATTTTATGGGAATATTCCTAACTCAGCATAAGAAGTTGCAACTTTATTTATAGCACAAACATAAGCAGCAGTACGCATGTCAGGGATATTTGGATTGGCATTCCAGATATCCATTATTTCTTTTGTTGCAGTTATCATCGTTTCTTCCAAACCGCTTCTTACAAGATCAACTTCGTCTGCACCATGCATAATAAATTCTCTCTCGATAGAACTTACTTTTTTTCCGGTAAGTTCTTCCATTTGTCCTAAAATATGATGGTTCATATTTTCAGTAAACCGCTTTTCCATTCTGCCATAACGTACATGGCTAAGATTTTTAAGCCACTCAAAATAGCTAACAGTAACTCCGCCGGCATTCAGGTACATATCAGGTACAACTATAATTCCCTTTAATGCTAATATTTCATCTGCATCCGGCGTTAATGGTCCATTAGCCCCTTCACCAATTATTTTCGCTTTTATCCGGGCAGCATTTTCTGAGTTTACAACATTCTCCAGCGCAGCGGGAATCAAAATATCACAATCCATTTCTAAAGCATCACCTGATGTTTCAAAATTTGTTGCGCCGGGAAAATCATAAATAGAGCCAGTGTTTTTACGATGTGAAACCACCTCATCTATATTTAATCCATCCTCACTCCAGATAGCGCCTTCATACTCTGCAAGCCCTACAATCTTTGCTCCTGCCTGCTGAAAAAATAATGCAGAATGATAACCTACATTTCCAAGCCCCTGAACAAGAACCCGCTTTCCTGTTACACCTGTGGGTAGGCCTAATTTATCCATAACGGTTTTCATATTGCATACTTCCCGTAAACCATAAAACACCCCCAACCCGGTTGCTTCAGTCCGTCCTCTCACACCGCCTTGAGAAACGGGCTTTCCCGTAACGCAGCCGGCTGCATCAATTTCGCCTGGATGCATAGCAACATACGTATCAAGAATCCAGGCCATCTCTCTTGCACCAGTTCCATAATCAGGGGCAGGAACATCAGTACCTGGACCAATAAAATTTTTCTTGATTAATTCTGCAGTGTAGCGGCGTGTTATTTTTTCAAGATCGTAAGCTGAATATTTTTTCGGATCAATTTTAATTCCTCCTTTGCCGCCACCAAACGGAACATTTACAATTGCACATTTGTAGGTCATTAATGCCGCTAATGCCATTACTTCATCCTGGTTAACAGCCAAACTAAAACGGATACCGCCCTTACATGGTGTTTTGTGATGTGAGTGCTGTACACGATAAGCTTCTATCGTTTCTATTTTATCATCTATTTTAACCGGGAATCGCATTTGATAAACACTGTTGCATTGTTTTATTTGTTCTAAAAGTCCTGCATCCCAATCTGTAAATATGGCTGCTTTATCAAAGCTTCTTTCTACACTTTGAAAAAAGCTATAGGGTTGTTGTGAAGACATAAAAATGATTTAAAATTAGCAATCGTTATATAAAGTTCTTTTATTCTCCGTCTGTCGATTGGTGGGGACACCTACCTTGGCATTCTTGTGGTTGATGTCCATCAGCAACTTTGCAAATCTATTCTCTGTTCTTTTCAAACCTGCTTATTTTTTTATCGACCATAAATACATAAATAAACAAGCCAATTAAAATAGTAAGGCATACAGCCACTACAACATAAATCTTTCCGTTGCTTCGCATAGTGTCTGCCATCTCAACTTTGTCTTGCGCAAATGATGCACTACTTAAAAACAAACTACCTGCCACAAACAAGAAACGTAAAAACAAGTTATGCATTAATCAATGTTTTATCTTTTAATAATTGCAGGCGAATTTTTATAGTGGCAATCCAAACTCCTAATAATGTCCATCCGATAATGGCAGGATAAAATACTATTCGTAACCTGCTGTCAATATCATTGAAATTAAGTGCCGGATTTCCGCTATCACTACCTGGAGCGCCAGGATGCAGGCTTCCCACC
>JBPCQG010000411.1:0-5297 GCA_050998315.1 Chitinophagaceae bacterium | reverse complement strand
TTCTATGGGTGAAACCGGTGAAAATGTTGCAAAGCAATGGGGCATATCACGGCATGCGCAAGATGAGTTTGCTTTCGAAAGTCAGCAAAAATATTTTGAAGCGCTTGATGCAGGTAGCTGGAAAGATGAAATTGTTGCGGTAGAAGTAGATGCAAAAGATGATAAATTAATTTTTGACAGGGATGAGCATCCAAGGAAAACGAGTATGGAAAAACTGGCTGCATTAAAACCAGCTTTTGCAAAAGAGGGGACAGTTACAGCAGGAAATTCTTCGGGTATAAATGATGGATCGGCTGCAATGTTATTAGCCAGTGAGGATGCAGTTAAAAAATATAAATTAAAACCAATGGCAAAGGTTGTTAGCATGGCTGTTGCAGGGGTTGACCCCGCGGTGATGGGAATGGGACCAGTGCCAGCAACCCTAAAGGCCTTGCAGCGTGCCGGTTTGAGAGTTGACGATCTCGATCTTATAGAGCTGAACGAGGCCTTTGCATCGCAGGCAATTGCATGTATGCATGATCTTAGTCTTGATCTTGAAAAGGTAAATGTGAATGGTGGTGCTATTGCAATTGGTCATCCGTTAGGTTGCAGCGGAGTAAGAATTTCCACAACATTATTACATGAGATGAAAAGACGGAATGCTAAATATGGTTTGGCAACAATGTGTGTGGGAGTGGGGCAAGGGGCAGCGATAATATATGAAGGTTTGTAATTTTATGTTTTAAGTTGTAAATTTAAAGATGAATTATTCAGATTATATTTCGATTGATCCAAATATACGTTTCGGTAAACCGTGCATTAAGGAAACACGAATAAGTGTTTATGATGTTTTAGGATGGCTTGCTTCCGGAATGAGTTATGATGAAATCTCTGACGATTTTCCAAATATTAATAAAGAACAAATCCTTGCCTGTCTTTCTTTTGCGGCTGATAAAGAAAGAAAATTAAAGATTGCGGTATGAAATTGTTATTGGATGAAAATATTTCATTCAAACTTGTAAAGAAGTTAAGCAATGATTTCCCTGATATAATTCATGTTAAGTCTCTTCAGCTCACATCAATTAATGACACGGTTATTTTTAATTACGCAAAGAATAATAACCTTGCAATTGTAACATTTGATGAAGATTATTTTACACTTTCAGTATTGAATGGTTTTCCTCCCAAAGTTATTTGGTTAAGAACAGGGAACATAAGTACCAGAAATGTTGAAGCATTATTGAAGAGTAAAAGAAATACTGTTACTAGTTTTCTTAATGATAATAGTGTAGATGCATATGGCTGTCTTGAAATTTATGGAGAATAAGACACCTATTTTTCAAACACAACACTTTCCGTATTTGCCCCAAGTTTCTCAGGACGATGATCTGCGGGATTCGGAAAATTAGGTATAAAAAATGATTCAGGCTATTCTATACAATTCTTTTTTTACCAGGCGGTAATTAGTAAACACGGAGAGTGCTAATAATAACAATCCCACAACCAAAACACTCCAATGCAAAAAATAAGAGAGGTCATTTCTTTCAACAAATGAAATCTTTACAAAAGCATAATGCAGTAAGGCTGTGACAACAGCAGCAGCAATTACAACAAAAACATACACCGGTATCCAGGTTTTGGCAACTGTACTACTTAACCAGTTTGGAGAATAACCCAATGTCATCAATAATTGCAGGTTCTCTTTACTTTTAGCTATCATCAATTGTAAATAAAAAGAGAACAGCATAAGTGCAAGCACTATTACAAGTATTCCAAACACGCCTAATGCGCTAACAATATTTTGCAGTACTTTTTTTATCCTCCCAAATTTTGTTTTGTCTTTCTTAAGATGATAATTTTTGTTCTCCAGAAATGAGATCAATTGCGGATTATTGGCATCTTTTGTTTTGATATAGATTCTTGACGGATTTACTTTTGATACGCCGCCAAAAGTTTGATTGCTCCATTGCATAAAAGTTTTGGGAACAAGAATTGAATTTATTCTGTCAGTAAGTGCTACGATATTTCCTTTAAAATTTTGAACACCGGTTGCTCCATAGACCTCTAAAATAATATTTACAGAAGAAATGGTTTTATTGGAAAGTTGAGGCAGATCCTGGCTGGGTGCAAACACATTATATAACTCTAAGAAGTCGGAAGAAAAAAGAATCGGTACTGTTTCCTGTCCCGGAGCCCATGTAAAAGAAGGCGGCACAGTGTCAATAAAATTATTGTCAATACTTTCTAAAAAAAGATCGGTACTGAAAGGAATAATATTTCCTGCGCTTGCTTTAACCCTATACTGGTTGGAAATTAATGGCGCTGCATCCTGAACTGTAGGCTGACTCTTAATTTCATTTAGCTCATCGTCTTTAAAAGTATTATCCTTCCCCATGTTTTCATTGGTGATTACTTTGGTGATGGAGAAAAAATCAAAACCGTTTTTCCTGGGGCTATTTTCCTGTAATAAATTATTTATGTTGATGAACATTTGCATGGAACTCAGTAACAGAACAACCCCAATACCTAAACCAAAATAGCTAAGCCATTTACTGATCTTATTTTTACTAGTGTTAAGTAAAGGGAGAATTGTCTTAACCATGATTTATAAGATTGTCTGAACCATGATTTATGGGATTAAAAGATTAGCATGATTAAATTCAGGAAGTTTTTCAGTATACGTTTTTCATAGCATCACGTTACTGATTATCATTCTAATTAATCTTTTTACATCTCCCCAAATTATGGTTCGGATATTATAATTTTAAAATTCCTTGTCCTTTAAAAAAATCCAGTTCTTTCAGGTCGGCAAATATCATTGAAGCGTTGCGCAGTTTACACTCCTCGTTTATCAATTCAAAAGCTTTGTTCCTATTGGTTTCATCAAGATTACTAAAGGGCTCATCAAGCAATAAAAAATCGAAAGGTTGCATAAGCGAACGGATAATTGCGATGCGCTGCTGCTCGCCATAGCTGCAAGTTTTAGCAAGTTTATTTAATTTACTGCTTATACCTAAATGGTTTGCCATAGCATTTATTTTTTGTTGAGGATGATAAGGGTTAAGCTGCCGTTTCAATTCAATGTTTGCTCTTACCGTCTGATCGGTGAATAATCTAAGATCCTGGAAAACGATACTCAGGTTATTTTGGCGGAAGGTTGAAAAGTTTTCTAAAGAAATTTTTTTTATGCTCTCATTTTGATAAGAAATTATTCCATCATAATCTTTTCTCAAACCATAAATAAAATGAATTAAGGAAGTTTTACCACTACCGGATGGAGCAATTATATGTACATGCTCGCCTTTATGAAAGGAAATATTTTTGCGCCAAACTTCTGAACCATTAATTTGTTCCTTTTCAAAATAAGCAGGTAAAATTTCCTGCAGAAGTATTTCCATAGGTTAAATACTATTACTTCCTTATTGTATCGGCTCTTTTTTTATCCCCGACCATCGAATCTATATTTATTTCTGTATGCCATTTCCCTTTATTCTTCTTCTTTTCTTCAATAGCCACTTTTGAAATATCATCAATATACTGATTCAGCTGTTTTAAACTATTGGTAGTTTTATCAATAAGATTTAATTCCCCATTGCTAACCAGGGCACCATCTTTATACTCTCCGCCTGTAACATATAAATTATTCCACATTGAAATATTCCTGTCGTAATAAACTTTACCAATGCTGTCTTTTGCCATTTTCGTTTGCACTGCTTTTAATATCATTTGGATATCAACAAAAGCTCCCATTGGATGATTATTTATTTTTGAAAGAAAATCCGGATTTGATTGTGGCCCTGAGAAATATTTGTTTATTGCATCCTGCGAATTGCTTGCAGCATAATATTTACCATCCATTTTAGTAAAGGAATTTTTCGGCGCAACATCTTTTCCCAATTCTTTACCAACGCTTATCATTTTATTAAACGCATCTTTATCGCCAACTGCCACTGCAAATAAATATTTTACATCTGTTGTGTTGTAATAATCACTAAGGGTATCTTTTAAACCCTTTAATTTAAGTGTATCATTTTTAATAGTTATATCATTTACAGCAAATAAAATATCACCTTTAGTTGCCTTAACAACATCATCTAACGAAAGGCCCTTTGACGACAAGAATAGATTAATAAATCCGTCTAGTCCGGTTAATTTGATTATTTCCAGCAGGCTTCCCGGTGTAAAATGTAAAGAGAAAACGGCAGCAAGATTTTGTGAAGGAAGCCTTTTGATCATATCAGTATTAATATTTCCTTCCCCTTTCTTTAAAATATCCGAAAGCTCTTTACTGAAGTACTGCTTGTGGTTCCCGGCAATTTTACCATCCTGGAAGTTGATACTTCCGGTTGATATATTGTCAACAAGAAATTTATCAAGGTTTACCATGCCTGCCATTCCAGGCGGCTGACCTGCCATTGAACCTTTGGATAATTCATTTGTATTTAGCAAGAAATGTATATCACCATCTTCATCCATCAGCTTTGCAAATCTTTCATTTTTATATAAACTGTTATCTTCCTTTAATAAAAAAAGACTTTTACAAACACTTACTAAACTATCTGAAGAAGGAAGCACTAATGGCACTGCCATATTTGTAGAATCATTTAGCGTATCTCGATTTTGGAATTTGTGGCTATCTAAACCAGTGACGAAAGCAAAACTTTCATTATTCCATCCGATAACGGCTGTATCAGTTTTAAAAATGTTTAGTTCTCCATCTTTACTTATAGTGGCAGTGGGATGCATATTTTTAATAAAATCCGCGAATGCTTTACTGTCTTTTAAACTACCTTCAACAACTCCTTGTCCGGCGCTGCTTGGCTTTAACACGAAAAATAAAATATCAGATTTAAGATCAATTCCTGTTTTATCAGGGTCATCAATAAATGCTTTCGATGTTGCGGGGATTGAGCTGTCAGACATTAAATGATTGTACCAGTAGGATTTTTTTATTTCCTCCCAGCTTAGTTTTGATAGTATTGATTTGGAATTAAAATGAACAATAACGGCAGCTTCTTTTGGGATCATTTTTCCCAAATTGTTTTTTTTGCCACAGGATGAAATGAATATTGAAAACAATCCAAGTATCAATATTAGTTTGAAATATTTCATAAAAGTTTTTTATTAATTATTAAAAAGGGCAGAAAGTAACCCGTACTTATTGGGTAAAATAATTTTCAAGTTCATTCAATTTAATTAATTCCTGTTCATTTTTTGAAAGATCTTTTACAACACAATTATTGTCCTGCATTTCTTTGCTGCCGATAATTATTGCATATTGTATATTTTTTTTTGCCGCATACTTAAATTGTTTATCC
>JBPCQG010000324.1:0-2709 GCA_050998315.1 Chitinophagaceae bacterium | reverse complement strand
ACTCTATGTAACAAGGCTCGTAAGACAGGTAAATAAAAAAGATCGCCTCAAGTGCAGTCTTGTATTTGATGAATTTCCGACGATATTTTTAAATCATATTGATTCACTCATTGCAACTGCAAGAAGTAATAAGGTAGCCACAACTTTAGGAATGCAGGATTTTAGTCAGCTTAGAAAAGATTATGGAAAAGAACAGGCAGATGTAATTGTGAATATCACCGGCAATATCATCAGCGGTCAGGTAATGGGAGAAACATCTAAACTCTTGTCAGAACGTTTTGGAAAAATTATGCAGGACAGGCAAAGCGTTTCTATTAACCGAACGGACACTTCGATCAGTTATTCAAAGCAGTTGGATAGCGCCATACCTGCTTCAAAAATTGCTTCGCTGTCGTCAGGAGAATTTGTAGGCATGGTTGCAGATGATCCTCATGAAAAAATAAAGCTGAAAATGTTTAATGCAGGAATTATTAATGATGCTGATAAATTAAATGAGGAAGTGAAGCGGTATAAGGACATACCTATTGTTTCAGATGTTACAAAGCAACAGGTAATGGATAATTATTTCCAGGTTAAGTTGGATATTAAAAAAATTATTTTAGAAGAGACTAAAAAATTGATTGCTGAAAAAGAAAATATTGAAAATAAAATTTAATAGCCATGACTATATAGACAGAATAGTTTTTTAAAATTGAAAATCGTGTGAAAATGAATCAGTGTGAAAAAGAAAAAACTTTACAAAAAAGTGTGGACTTACATGAGAATGCCGAAGAAAAATTGCTAACTTTATTAGCATCAATTATTGTAAACTTTAGCTTAAAAAATCATGAAATCAAAAAGAGGAATAATCTATCTGAGGATATCAACAGACAGGCAAAGCAATTTTTCGATTGAAGGGCAAAGCATGCAAACAAGGCACTGGTGCGAAAGAAATAATGTTGAAGTTGTTGACACTTTTATTGATGAAGGATATAGTGCCAGAAATTTTGATCGGCCGGACATGCAAAGGCTTAATTCTTTTATTGAGAAACACTATCGTACTATTGACTACTTGGTGATAAATGCGTATGACCGATTTAGCAGAGATGCAGGTGAAGCAATTGTTGCAATAAAAAAATTGCAGAGGAAATTTGCTGTAAAGGTGGTCAGTGTTAGTGAAGGAGTCACATTTGATGCAGATGATCCGGGAAGTTTCTTTTACGCAGGATTAATGTTATTAAAGGGCGAAGATGAAATTATACGTAATCGTAGCCGGATTAATATGGGAATTTATACAGCCAAGAAAAAGGAAGGAAGGTATTTAGGTGCGGCTCCCATTGGCTATAAAAATACAAAGGATGAAAGAAACAAACCCATTATCGTTATTGATGAGGAAAAATCTCATCTTATCCGTTTTATTTATGAGGCCTTTTTAAACAATATTCCGCTAATTGATATTTACCGCAAAGCAATACAACTTGGGTTGTCTCATTCTGGAAATAGCGCTATCACTAAAATATTGCACTGTCCTGTATATACAGGCCTAATTCATGTTAAGGCTTACAAAGAATACCCTGAAGAATTGGTAGAAGGAATTCATGAGCCGATTATCAGCAGAACTGTTTGGAATGAAGTACAGCAAAAATTAAAAAAAGCCGGTCCTGTACAATTGGTTAATGATGCTATGCCATTAAGAAGTGTTTTACTTTGTCACTGTGGCAAACCACTTACCGGAGCAGCATCTACCGGGAGGCATGGCGGAAAATTTTATTACTATAAATGTCATTCACCAGGGCACAATAATATAAGTGTAAAAAAAGCACAATTACAACTCCAGGAAATTTTAAAATACATGAGTCTGTCAGGGAAAATGATCATTGCGATAAAAGAAAAGAGTGAAGCTATTCTGGAAGAAAGACTTAAAGAAAATTCTATATTAATCAGATCAAAGGAAAGAGAGTTGCATGAAGCCGATACCAAATTGAAAAGTGTAGAAGATAAATGGATAAATAATAAAATTGCTTTTGATACATACCAGCGGTGGTATACAGAATTGACTCAAAAGCGAATGAACCTTACTTCACAAATTGAAAATGTTTCACAAGATCAGAAACAGGTTTGGGTAACCTTACAAAAGGAACTTGATAAGCTCGGTGATCTCCAAAGGTTGTATAATATTTCAGATACTTTTCAGAAGCAGCAGCTTATCAGGTTGGGGTTCGACAGCAAATTATACTATAAGGAGGGTACCTATCGAACCCCTTATATAATGCCTATCTTAGCTCACAATACATTGATTTTAAAAGAAAAGCGACTTCTTCTTATCGATGAAAAAAGGGGACTTTTGCAAAAAGTCCCCTCAGGTGGAGCTGCAGGGAGTCGAACCCTGGTCCAAACATATTCGCCATAAGCTTTCTACATGTTTATTTTTGCATTATTTGTAGGGAAAAGGCAGGAGCAAAACTAACCAACCTGATCCTTAGCTGAATGTTCTTAAGCAACCAGCACAGCCTTTGGTTACAGCAGCCCGTTTTTTGTTTGAGTCGGCGGAGCAGCATGGCAACAGGCAAGCCTGCCACACGGCCCTAATGGTTGCTAATTAGTAATTAGGCAGCCATGGCATACTGAGTATTGCCATTTAAAGTTTTCGTATTAAGATTTAAGTGCTGACTACGCAACGCACTACATGCTTACACTTACAAAGAACTATGCTGTCAAAACCGGTCAGCC
>JBPCQG010000244.1:0-22152 GCA_050998315.1 Chitinophagaceae bacterium | reverse complement strand
CCTTTTGAATCTTTGGTGACGGACAGAACAAAGGAACCGGACACTGCAAAATGGATTACTAAAATCTATTATCCCGTTTATTGATTTTATTATCGGAAAATTTTATCACCATCGCACTATCATTATTTTTTACAAGAATATAGGCTTCCTGGTTACCAATATTTATTTTTTTTATGTGGCGAACCTGCCCCTTTATTTGTAAGCCATTAATGCTTTCGCAATCAAATTTACCATTGCCTTTATTAATGAGCACCATACCAAAATCTGCATCGTTTCTTCCCAGCTGGATATTGTTATCATAAAAATTTCCGAATAATAATACATCGGGTAAATTATCATTGTTTGCATTTACAATAACTCCATCTTTGTACTGGCTAAATTGGGCAAGCCACGGTAATGAGTGTGTTGTAAAATTCATTTTACCATCATTTATTAACACTGAGTTCGGAAAATAATCGGCAGATAAAACATCAGCATGAATTAATTTATCTGCAGAAAAAATATCATTTAACGAAGCCTTTGCAAAATCTTCTGCATATAGAAATCTTTTTTTAATTATGGGCATTTGCTTTTGTAATTCATCTTTATTAGCAAACGGAATTTCATGACCATTTAAATAATAGGTAAATACCTGTTCTTTTTTACCATTGTCATCAAAATCATTATGGTATAATTTTACAGGCTCCTTTGCTGATGCTCCTAACCTATTATTTAATCCTTCATTGCCTGCTATAAAGCTTATGGTTCCATTACCATTGATGTCTATCGGCAAAGCGAAATTCCACCAACCGCTTTTATCACTAAGAACTTTTTTTGTAAAAGATTTTTTATTATTGATGAAAGCAACAATACCTCCCCACTCCAGTGAAAGAATAAGATCTTTATTTCCATCTTTATCCATATCATACAACAAAGCACTTTTTACAAAACCAATTTTGGAAAGTTCTTTATTATACTGTGCTGTAACCTCTTTAAAATGTCCTTTACCATCATTTTCTAAAAGATAAGATTTAGGAATTTGTCCATATTCAAAGGGTACTGCCCTGGCACCAATGAACAAATCCACAAAACCATCACCATTAAAATCGTAAGGCGCTATGCAGGATGCAGTGAGAAATATATTATCAAAAGCATGTGCAAGTTTTGTAAAATGTGTTTTATCATCATTAAGATAAACACGTGGTTGCTGAATAGAATCATTTCCATAATATTCATTGCCGCCACTTGCAATTATCAAATCTGTTTTGCCATCATTATTTACGTCAACCCATGCAGCATCAACATCTTCATAAGTGCTGTCTTTATCTAAAGCCGTTTGTAATGATCTCTCAAATTTTCCTGAAGGAAGTTGAAAAAAAACAGCGCTTTTACTAAGTTTGGATGAACCAATAAAAACATCATCCAAACCATCGCCATTGGCATCGCCTACTGCCAACGCAGGCCCTTCTCTTGATACCATAAATGGAATTAAAGGTTCCCGGTCAAATTCTACAAATGGATTTTCTTCATGCTTGAACCGGAGGTTTACTTCGCTGGTTATATCAACCATTTGCCTTGAGGAATTTTTCCAATGCGTAGTTAATTTTGTATAATCAAATTTCGGAAGACCGGTTTGATATTGAACTACAATTTGTGGTGAATTCCATTGTATGGATTGATAAGTATTGTCCGGCCAGATACATAAAATTGAATCTACTTTAGTTTTGTCTAATCCAATGTGCATCGGAATTTCCATGCTTGATTGAAAACCCCGTACAGGATATTTTTCATATGTACGAATATCATTACTGTCGAACACAATTATTTTAGCGCCTATTGCATTTATATTTTTTGACGAACCCGTTAGTTTTATGTTAAGAAATGGTTTATCCTTTTTGTCATTACTTTTATTTTCGTATACCAAAACAGGGTCATCAATATTATTTACTATCACATCAAGATCGCCATCATTGTCAAGATCAGCATACACAGCACCATTTGAAAAGGTTGGCAAATCTCCATTTATCTGGTTTCTCAGATCCTTGAATTGAACATTACCTAAGTTTTTAAAAAATTTATTGGGCAATTTTATTTCAGGAAACTTTTTAATCAACGCCATGTCTTTATCACCCATATTATTGTTTAGGATTTTTTGCTGTATCTCTGCACTGGACACATAAGTCAAATAATCCATATCATTCAATCTTTTTGGAATTCCATTTGAAATAAACAGGTCCTTTAACCCATCATTATCAA
Source organism: Chitinophagaceae bacterium (assembly GCA_050998315.1). GTDB lineage: Bacteria > Bacteroidota > Bacteroidia > Chitinophagales > Chitinophagaceae > Ginsengibacter. The sequence goes on along the minus strand of JBPCQG010000244.1, from coordinate 19,917 downwards.
AATCCATCCAGAGTGGTGCCCAACTCCAGTCTGTTGCAGCTACACTTGCATAAAATCCTACCTCGCTAAACATTCCATTGCGGCGATTAAGCTGGAGATTATTTCTGGTGTATTGATTGTTGTACCCATACCCAAGCTTCATATTAAAGATGTCGTATTCGTTTTCCCCCAAGGATCTTTTTAAAATATATGGATCGGCAGGAAGCATGTCCAAAGAAATTATATCCGGATAAGCATCGTTGTTTATATCAGCAATATCAACTCCCATTGAGAATTGACTGGTGTGCATTATTCTATCCGTAAGTTCTTCTTTAAAAGTTTCGTTGTGCTGATTAATATACAGGTAATCATTTTCATGAAAATCATTGCCTACATACATATCAGGCCAACCATCCAGATCAATATCGGATACACCAATGCCAAGCCCATAGCTTATTGCAGAACTATTAATTGCCGATTCTTTTGTTACATCAGTAAATTTTGCCTCCCCCTTACCCCCTCCGGTGGAGGAAGAGATATCATTTCGATAAAAACGATCACCAGAGAGAGGGCTGTATGTACCTATGAAATTTTTCCTGGGAGCGAAATTGCCGTTTTGATGAACAGAGTGATTTAATAAAAACATATCAAGATCACCATCCATATCATAATCAAAAAATACTGCCTGCGTGCTGAATCCTGAGAAATCCAAAGCATAATCCTTCGCTTCATCTTTATAAAAAGGAACACCATTTTTATCAAAGCCCTGGCAAATAAGCAATTGATTTTTGCTTTGCAATTTTTCAAAATTTCCTACCCTGCAAACATAAATATCCAGTAGTCCATCATTGTTGATATCAACAATCGATACGCCTGTTGACCATCCCCCATCCTGTGGAATTTGTGCTTCACCAGTAACATCTTTAAATTTTAATTTTCCCTGGTTAAGGTAGATCTTATTTTGCCCCTGGTTGGATGAAAAAAACAGATCAATAAAACCATCGTTATTAAAATCTCCTGCACCTGCTCCGGCACCGTTATAGAAATACATGTATTTAAACATGTTGAACTCAGGAGTTGGAGTAAGCTTGTTATTAAAATTCAAACCTGTTTTAGCACCATCTAATACTTCGAAAGCGGGCTGCTGGTTATTTTTAGAATTACATCCTGTTATTGAAATGAATAAGCAAAATATACAAACAAGAGAAACATAGTTTCGTGAATAGAACATGTGTTTACAGTTGAAATTATTTGCCTTTGATGTTTTTATTGAGTTGGTATAAAACAGGATAGTCGTTGTTTCTTAAAAACAAAACGTATTTATTTGTTGTAGATGCAATTTCTTTAATATCTCTAACCTCACCCTTTATTGAGAGTCCTGAATGATTTGCATCAATCCAGGTAAAGCCACCTTTACGATCATTAATCAGAACATCACCGTAACTGGCATCCAGTCTTCCAAATTGAGGAGGGAAACCTGATTGATTACCTCCTAACATCAAATCAATATAGCCATCCTGGTTAATATCAAGGGGGTGTATTGCATTTATTGAGGAAACTTGTGCCATTGGGGGGAGTTTTTTAATAATAAAACTTCCATTTCCTTTATTTAAGGCAACAATGGATGAAGAATAATTAAATTGTCTTACCGTACAATTTTTACATACTTCAGGAGAAAATAAATCTCCCATTGATTTTTTGGCAAAATCTTCATGTCTTAAATTTTGCTTTTTTATGGCAGGTATTTGATCCTGAACTTCGCGTTTTAAAAAAACTGGTTTATCTTTTCCGTCAACAGTGTAGGTTAGTATTTTATCTATATTACCATTTTGATTAAAATCATTGATCCATAATTTGACAGGATTTTTCTTATCAGGCTGCAGGTAAAAATTTTCTCCTATATTTCCCAGGACTAAATCCTGTTTCCCATCTCCATCAACATCAGCAACCGAAATTGTTTGCCACCATCCATATAGATCGTCAAGATTGGTTTTCACTTCGATAAAATGATCTCCACTGTAAGAAAAAATTCTGGGAGCCATCCATTCACCTGCTATTATCAGCTCTTTATTTTTATCACCTGTTACATCTGCCCATTCTGCACTTGTTACCATACCGATATTCGTAATGTCAGCATTTTTTTGTTTTGCCATATCTGTAAAATGCCCTTTGCCGTCATTTACATAAATATAGCTGGATGGAGCCAGGCCATATCCCTGAGGGACACTTCTACCACCCACAAACAAATCCAGATCTCCATCTCCATCAAAATCTGAGGCTATTGCCACTGACATATTTGCATTATTATTAGGAAAAGCATTCCCATCTAATTCAAAATTTCCCTGCCCATCATTTTTATATAAGCGCAGTTGCATCTGCCTGCTAAGTGGTGGAAAATTATTACCACCAGGGCATATAAGTAAATCCAAATCGCCATCATGGTCACAATCAAAAAATAAAGATCCTTCATCTTCAAAATCAGCATATTGATCAAATATTTTTTGTTCTTTTTTTACAAATGAACCTGTGCTGTTTTGTAAATATATTTGTCCGGCTTGCCCTGTAGCGCCACCAATATAAACATCCTGTAATCCATCACCATTCACATCACCTAATGCAGCTTTAGGGCCTTCTTTGGAAAGTATTTCGGGTCAATTCCGTTCATAATACAAATCTATCTCATCATCTTCCTGGTGTTTATCAAAATTGCTTTTTACCGGAAGAAGGAGAGAAGCATTGGAGTCGGATTTTTTATCGGCAATTACTTTAGTAATATCAGCCGGCTGCTGAATAACCAACACTGTATCTATCGGCGGATTATTATATTTTGAGTAAGTTCGGTCGGGCCATACAATCACCATTGAATCAATTTTCGCTGCAGTACCCAAACCTATTATTTGCTTATAATCTACTGAAGATTGAAATCCCCTTGAAGGTATTATCTCACGAGTTAAAATTTGATCACCAAGGTATATTTTGATCTTACTGCCAATAGCAAAAGTGTTTTTGTCTTTGCCTTTGAGAAAAATACCAATGAATTTATTCTTACCTGTTTCCCGGCTGTTGCTTTTATAAATAAAAGTTTTTTGATTGACATTACTTACTATAAGATCCAGATCCCCATCACTATCAAGATCAGCATAAGCAGCGCCATTAGAAAAAGTAGGTTGAGAAAAACCCCAGGAATCGCTTACATCTGCAAATTTTAAATTACCAATATTTCTAAACGCTTTGTTTGGCATAGGATTAACCGGAATATGTTTTAAAACTTCATGAACGCTTTGTTTTTTACCGGTTGACACCATATTTTGAACCACATCATTTGCAAAAAAATCCATGAAATCCAGATTAGTAACATCTTTATTTACACCATTGCAAACGAATATATCAGTTAAGCCATCATTGTCCGCATCAAACAAAAGTTCTCCCCAGCTCCAGTCTGTTGCAGAGATGCCACTGTAGTTTCCTATTTCTGAAAATGTTCCGTTTTTGTTATTTAGTTGTAGACAGTTTTTCATGAATTGATGATAAAACCCTGACTTCACTTTACTATTATAAAAATCTACGTTGTCAAATGAACCGAGTGTCTTCAACCTGTAATCATCCTTCGGTAACATATCTGTTGTAAAAATTTCAGGATATCCATCGTTATTCAGATCCGCAACATCCGTACCCATAGAAGACATACTAATGCTTTGTAATCTTTGCTCTAACTCATCTTTAAATGTTCCGTTTTTTTGATTGATGTATAAATAATCTTTTTCGTAAGAATCATTGCCCACATAAATGTCAGGATAGCCATCCTCGTTTAGGTCTGCTATACTAACTCCCAAACCAAAGCTTATTAAACTGCCATGGATGCCGGCTTCTTTAGTTACGTCTGTAAAATGTCCGTTATCATTACGATATAAATGGTCGCCACCACCTTTAAGAAAATCCGCAACAGGCCATTGTGCATCAGGAAGGTCACGCCTGTTTGCATTGTTGAGTGTATTAATAGGCATTGGGCTGTTATTAATCATAAAGCAGTCTAAATCCCCATCCGAATCATAATCGAAAAAAGATACCTGTGTTGTATAAGCTGAAATAGCTAATCCATATTGAGTTGCCGATTCTGTAAAACTTACCTCACCCCTGCCCTCTCCTGAAGGAGAGGGAGAAACATGATTATTAATGTATAATTTATTTTTTCTGTTACCTGATTTCATATGCCCGGAATTACACACATATATATCAAGCCATCCATCACCATTAATATCTACCAATGTAACTCCCGTACTCCACATGCTATCCTGCTTTAGGCCTGCTTTTAACGAAATATCCTCAAACTTCATATTCCCTTTATTAAGATATATTTTATTATCTCCCATATTTGAGGTGAGAAATACATCAGCCAACCCATCATTATTAATATCACCAATGGCTACACCTCCGCCATTATAAAAATTTCTAAAAAGAAAGCTATTTTCCAGTTCGCCATCCATTATTTTATTTTCAAAATCAATCCCAGTATTCTGCATTAATTCAAATAATGGCTTTTCATTTTTTTTTGCGCAGGAAAAAAAGATAAAAATAGAAATTAGGGAGGAAAGCTTTATAAGCTGTTTCATTACTTAACCTGGTTATAAAGTCTAATCGTTATTAATTAATGTAGTATAAAGATAAAATTTGACAATAACGCCTGAATCATTTTAACACGATTTACAATAAATGTATTTTAAAGTCTGGTTTAATTTTACTGGCTTATTATAAAAGTAAAAGACCAGTATTCTGGCCTTTTACAAATATTACTTATAATTACGTATCGTTAATATCCAGGATTTTGTTTTAAGTTGGGATTTGATGCTAAAGCAGAAGGAGGTATAGGAAAAACAAGATGCGTAGCATCAGAAGCAGGTTTAAGATACCAGGCTTTCATGAATACTCCAAAACGGATCAGGTCTGTTCTTCTTACACTTTCCCAATATAATTCCCGACCTCTTTCTGCCAATAAAGTTTTGGGGTCAGCAATAAATGTTGTATTTACCAAAGTCATGGTTGCTAGTGGTGGAGCTTGTCTTGCAAGCCTCAAAGCATTAACCATTATTAAAGCACCTGCATTATCAGGAACTGTGGTACGCATTTTTGCTTCTGCCACCATTAAAACAACATCGGGATATCTATAAAGAATCAGGTTTCCTGTAGTCGGACCTCCATAATCTGCGCCATTATTTGAATAGTTCGGCACATATTTAATCACACGTATTCCCTTAATTTCCAGGTCTGGTCCTATTTCTTTTAAATTATCAATAATATTAGGATCAAACTTTAAAGCAAGTCCATTTCTATCTTTTAGGGCAACTCCATTTTCATTAAATTGTTGCCCTATTAATAATCCTGGTCTTACACCGGAAATATCAGTAGCACCTTTGAAAAATCTTCCTCCAATTCTACTATCCAGCACAGAGTCAGCAAGGGTTTGAGTAGGAGTTGTAGTAATACCAAAAGAGTTATAAAAATCAGCAACTGTAGAAAATCCGTTCCAGCCTGCCTGTGGATTTTTAGGAGTGTATTGATTGTAATGCAGTGTGGCATACCACCTGTTATGAAATCCTTGATAGTTGTCTTTGGTGCTGGGAATATTAAAAATAGCTTCCTTAGATCCTGAATTATTTGGAATAAAATTATCGAAATAGTTTGCTGTATAAGAATATTTTCCACTTGTGATAAAAGCATTTCCCAGGCTGATCACCTTTTGCATATCGGCATCGCTATATGTAGGTGCGGCACGGTTAACAAAGGCTCCATGATTCAGATATACTCTCATTAGTAAAAAATTAGCAGCATCTTTACTTGCTTTATCCGGTGTAGTGGTGGCAGGCAAATCAGTGATAGCAGCTGTTAATTCGGATATTAAGAACTGAACAGCTTCTTCACCTGAAAGCACTTTGGGAGCATTCAACAAATTATCACCAGGATTTCTAAAGGGAAATTGTCCAAATAAGTCAAGCAATTGATAAAGGGATATAGCTCTTAAAAACCTGGCTTCAGCAGCTTGCTGTTTAGTAGGATTAAATGCCAATACATTGGTAGCATCAAAATTTAACTTGTTGAGGTTACCAAACTGGCCGGCTATATGTGACGTTCCGTTAGCGGTAAATGTTTGTTTTTTCAGGATACGCCATTCACCATTATCATCCCAATCCCCTGCACGTGTGGGCACTACACATTGGTCTGCTGTTACTTCTTCCAATGTAAAAACCTGATTCAACTCATGATAGGGAGTAGGCAGATCATTGTAAGCATTTTGCAATAATAATTGGGTACCATTTCCTCCCAAAGCAGTTGATGCCTGGTTACTGGTTAGTGTACTGTTTAAACTCTGATCCAGTTTAGTACAACCAATTGCCGCAATAACAACCAAAACCGCTGCAATCTTTATAAATTTAAATGTGATCATAACTATAATTTTTTGATGTTTTTTATAATGACAAATTAAAACCGAAGGTTATTAACCTTGGCGTAGGGTAGGGTATATACGCTATACTTCTTGATGGATAATTGTTGCTGCTTTTATCAATATTTACTTCAGGGTCAAAACCGGTAAATTTCGTAATTACAAACAAGTTGGTACCGCTAACAAAAACATTCAGATTCTTTACATATTTGCCCATATTACCAAAGGCATAACTAAACGATGCATTTCTCAATTTTATATAGTCCCCTTTTTCAAGGTACCTGGAAGAGGCGGCAACACTGGCTTTAAGGTTTTCTTTGGAACCAATTGCAGAGGCATCAATATTTTTGCCTTGTGAAATATTACTAATATTTGTTACGGTGTTATACGTATTGTTGTATATTAAAAAACCGGTTGCACCACTTGCATTTAATGTGAATGACAATTTATTAAATCTAAGAGTATTGCTAAATCCAAATATTACATGAGGATTAGGATCGCCAACAAAAGCCGGATTATCAGAAATTATTTGCTGCCCGTTAGTATCGAACCCGCTAAACACTTTTAAAAAATAAGCATTTACTGGCTGGTCATTCGAAATATTTTGCGCAAAAGCATTAGAAACTCCCTGGCCACTAACAAGCGCAGTTATAATAGATCTTGAAAAATTCGTCAACTTGTTTTTATTATATGCTATATTAAAACCGGCATCCCAATCAAATTGTTTCTTAGAGATAATGTTTGCCCCGATGGAAAACTCAACACCCTGGTTAATGAGATTAGCAGGAAGGTTAATATAATAGACGGAAGCTGGAGCCGGGGCAATAGATCGATCCTGGAATAACAGATCAGTAGTATTTTTATGATAATAATCCAGTGAACCAAATATCCTTCCTTTCATTACTGAATAATCTAAGCCAACATTAACCTGGGTTGTTCTTTCCCATTTCAGATCAGGGTTAGCCACATTACTTTGACCAATACTATTATAGGAGCCGGAATTAAATTGCTCAAGTGAAGCTCCTGAAGGAAATTCCTGGTTACCTGTTATACCCCATGAACCCCGCAATGCTAAATTGGTGAATATTGTTCCGCTTTTCATGAAGTCTTCATTACTAACAACCCATTTAGCTCCAACAGAAGGGAAATAACCATATTTATTATTAGCGCCAAACTTGCTTGACCCATCTGCTCTTACGGTGGCTGTTAAATAATATTTATCCTGCATGTTAAAATTAACCCTGCCAAAATAAGATTGGATCTCTGTTGTTGGATCAACAGATGTATTTAGAGGCTTTTGGGTACTTGCGTTTTGGAAGAAACTTGTATAAAGAATAGGGATTCTGTTTGCCTGATCCAGATTGGTATTGAATTGGGCAGCAGTTATAGTTGAATTGGAAAAATCAGTCTTCCAATATTCATAACCAGCCAAAGCCTCAAACCTGATATTTTGGGTTAGCTGTGTAGTATAATTTAAGGTATGAGTAAAAGTTTGAGAAGTTATAGCTGCTTTGGAAATAGCGGCAAATCCTGATCCTGAAATACCCTGTATACCATCTACCCATCCATCAAAATTTGTATTTCTATTTCCAGTTCCATGGTTAATAGCATATAAAAATTTGTAGTCTAACCCTTTGATTAATTTAACCCCTGCAGAAATATTTCCTAAAAATACATTTACATCTGCTGCATCATTATACCCTTCAATAACACCAAGAGGATTAGGAATTGAATTGCTGGCTTTACTATATAAACCATTGCTGGTTCTAAAAGACTTGGTAGGATTCCATTGCAATGCGTATGACATTAAATTACCTCCTGCGCCAGCCGTATTACTAAAAAGGCCCATGTGTTCAGTAGTATGCCCTGCTATCAGGTTAAAATCTAAGGACAAACGATTATCAATAAATTTATATTGACCGGAAAAATTGCCAAGGTATTTATCAAGAGAGGTTTTTTTAATAAATCCATTCGTTCTGGAACCTAAAAATGAAACACGAAATTTTCCTGATTCATTCCCTCCACTTAAAGCCAGACTATAATTTTGTGATATTTTATTTTGCGTTATTTCTTTTAAGGCATCAACAGAACTGCTTGAATCGAAGTTGAGACTATTTGCTTTAGTTAAAGATCTGAATTCATCGGCAGATAGTATCTTAACTTTTTTCATAAATCCTGCAGCAGTGCTAAAACTGGTGCCGAATTCAATCTTGGTTCCCGTACCGCCTTTTTTAGTTGTGATAACAATAATACCATTAGCACCTCTTGATCCATAAATTGCAGCAGCAGAAGCGTCTTTTAAAATATCTATTTGTGCTATATCATTAGGATTAATATAAAGCAAAGGATTTGATTCCGGGGTTGTTCCAAAATCTAAACCTGTTCCTCCAAAAACTAAATTAGGTCGTGCTGTTCTTCCATCCAACGGCACACCGTCAATAACATATAATGGGTTATTGTTTGCCCTGATGGAATTATTACCTCTTATTTTTATAGTTGTAGCCGCTCCGGGTTGACCACTGTTACTGGTTATTTCTAATCCCGATACTTTACCCTGTAATAGTTGATCAGGGGCAGTAATCAATCCCTGGTTAAAGTCTTTGGCTTTAATGGAACTTACTGCACCGGTAACGTCTCTTTTTCGGGCAGTACCATAACCAATCACAACAACTGCGTTAAGATCCTGACTGGTTGTTTCTAATGTAACATCTACGGCAGATCGGCCATTAATAGTTACTTCCTGAACACCATATCCAACTGAAGTAAAAACAAGTGTTGCGGCATTATCACTTACTGATAAGCTATACGCTCCATCAGAATTAGTTTGCGTACCTGATCGTGACCCTTTCGCCAGAACAGAAACTCCCGCAACACCAACTCCACTTTTATCGGTAACTGTTCCGGTAACAGTTTTTTGTTGCGCAAAAGTTTGTAAAATGCAGGAAAGAGTAAATAGAATGGTAATTAGGATTTTTTGTTTCATATGCAAATTGTTTATAATGAAATGGTATGATTTAATGTGTAACATACACACTTTTGTTAAATTTTTAAAAAAAAGGTTTTCAATAATTTATTTTTAGGTGACTTCGAAAACTATTAAGAACTCCTTTTAGAGAGAGAAACTTTTTTGTCGTTTAGCTGCATGACTTTAAAAAAAATTGAGAATTAGTTCTTTAAAACCTCGCCACTCTGCGGGTCAATGAAAATTATTCTATCTTTTGAAAAAGAAAGTGATTTTAGCTGCTCAAATTCAACATCCTCTTTAGGCTCACGCCGAACGATCAAAGGTTTTTCCTGTAGCTTAAAATAGACCAGTTGTTCGTTACCCATATTTTCATAAGCCGTTACCTCTAATAAGCAGTCAGCTTTTTCATCCCGATAGCTATCGGGATTATTTTCTTCAACAACAATATGCTCCGGGCGAATACCAATCTCAATGGGTTTGTTGATATGATCTTTTAATACTTCAGATAAATTATTTCCTAATGGAATGTGACATTTTCCTTCATCACTTTTAAAAATGAAACCATTCTCATTTTGAATAGAACCTTTAATAAAATTCATAGCCGGTGACCCGATAAATCCGGCAACAAATCTGTTCTCAGGATGATTGTATAAATGGATGGGTGTATCCAACTGCATAAGTTTTCCTTTATTTAAAACAGCAATGCGGTTTCCCAATGTCATTGCTTCCACCTGGTCGTGCGTTACATATATCATCGTTGCCTGTATTTCACGATGAAGCTTTTGCAATTCAATTCTCATCTGGCTGCGAAGCTTTGCATCAAGATTAGAAAGTGGCTCATCGAATAAAAAAACTTTAGGGCGACGGATGATTGCCCTGCCGATAGCAACTCTCTGCCGTTGCCCTCCTGACAAAGATTTTGGTTTGCGATGCAATTCTTCTTCCAACTCAAGTAACTGCGCTGTTTGCATTACCCTTTCTTTAATCTCTTTTTTTGAAAAACGTTTAAGCCGTAATCCGAAAGCCATATTCTCATAAACGGTCATGTGCGGATACAATGCATAGTTTTGAAATACCATTGCAAGGTCCCTGTGCTGAGGGTCCTTTTCATTTACTCTTTTTCCATCAATGGTGAGTTCGCCATCTGTAATTTCTTCAAGCCCTGCAATCATGCGTAACAATGTTGATTTACCGCAACCTGACGGACCAACCAATACCATAAATTCTTTATCGTGTACGGTGAATGAAATATCCTCAATGGTTTTCGGTTTTGATGAATTTTTTTTGTTCTCATCATACACCTTGGAGATATGTTCTAATTTAACTTCTGCCATAAAAAAATTTTGTTTTAATAGATTTCAGGCGGCTCCTACGGAGCCCACGTAATTTTTTATTAAATGCTATAAACTGGGTGCTCCTCCGGAGCCAGGTTATTGATTTTATATTTGTTATAATTTTCTTTTACTACCATTAAAATTTCTATTGCCATTAAAAATTTATTTACATAAACTAATTTTTAATTAATTGCTATAAACAGGGTGCTCCTTCAGAGCCTCGTTATTGATTTCATATTTTTTATAATTTTTCTGCCGGTGTTTAAATTTCTATTGCCACTAAATTTATTTACATAAAATAATTTTTTATTAATTGCTATAAATAGGTGTGCTCCTTGGAGCCTTTTTGATTTTTTATTAAATTGCTATAAAACAGGTGCTCCTTCGAAGCATGGTTATCGATTCGATATTTGCTATAATTTTTTTCCATTGCTTTAAAAATTATTAAAATTTTATTATTATTATTTAGGCTCCGTTAGGAGCGATCTGTTTATAGAACAACATTTTAACCATAATCAGGCTCCGTAGGAGCACCCTAAAATATCATTCCATAAAGTCAAATAAATATTTTTCTTCAAATGGTATCTCAAACTTTTCTAATAATTGGTGATATTCCTGCCTAAATGTTTTTCTTTGATGATGTATTTCCTGATTTAAAATATATTTCACAACCGCATCAATATGTGAATGTGAATATGAAAAAACACCATACCCTTCCTGCCAATTAAATTTCCCTTTAGTCCAATTTTTTGCATTAATAAATTCATTGCTTTCTACTTTTATCTCTTTTATAAAATCAGAAATTAATACAACGGGCTTAAACCCTACAAACAAATGGGTATGATCGGGCATGCAATGAATAGCCAGCATTTTAGCTTTGCGGTTTTGCACTAAACCTGTTATATATTTATGCAATTCTTCTTTATGTTCTTTGGGAATTAAACTCTGTCTTTGTTTAACAGCAAAAACGAATTGCAGATATATTTGAGAAAATGTATTTGCCATGTTTATGTTTAAGAGATTTCAGGCGGCTCCTACGGAGCCAATATTAATTTTTATCAATTGCTAGAAACAGAATGCTTCTACGGAGCTGACGTAAAAACCATTAAAAATTCCCTCTATTGCTTTTTATATTTATTCAATCCTGAAATTATTGCAGGATAATTTTCTATTTTCTGCAAGGCCAGCAAACATTCAATTGTTGATTCTGCTCCTGAATTTTTATTCAGTTTATTGTCAGCAATTATTCCATCAAAACAGCGCCCCGTATTCTTATCATACATAATTTGGTTGGCAGCATTTGCGCCAAAAAACCAGGCGGCAAGTTGAGCTGCAATATCTGCATATTTTTGTTTACCGGTTACCTCAAAGGCTTCGGTTGCAGCAAATATCATTGGACGGATATCATAAGCAATTTGTGAGAAATTTTTTTCATCAACAATTACAAATTCTTTTTCTCTTTCTATTATTGAAAATGAAGACCTCATTCCATTTTTTAATAACCACGGATAAAAATTATCCACTTCTGCAAAAGCTTTTTTAATATAATTTGAGTCATTTAAAAATCTTCCTGCTTTCATCAATGCATAAGACTGATCGCAACCGTAAGCATGCCATACATTCTCCCAACTTAAAAAACAGGAGTATGGAAAATGTGTTTCATCACCCTGCTGCATCATAATAATTCCATCAGCAAGTTTGCGAATAAAATTTCTTACCTCACTATCATCGTGTTCAGTACAATAATTTATTAACGAAAGAATAAGAATAGAAGCCTGGTCAGTAGCGCTCCCTGCTGGTAACCATTGCGGAACTGTAATTCCCTTTACAACTTTTGTATTTCGTGGTAAATTAGTTAACTCGTTTTTTATTTTAATTACAAGTTTATTTATTGCTGTATCTATCTTTTTGGTAAGCGGTGCATTCATTTCTTTTACTATTGGAGAGGCTTCAGTAAGTGTTTGCAAAGCCCGCCACGACCACCAGTTGGGAGTATTGATGCTGGTCGTTCCTTTTTTATTGATTGTATTATCAGGAAATAAAAAATTATAAAAATATCCGTTCTCCGATTGCATCTCAAGAATAAATCTTAAAAGATTAAAAGCCTTATTTTGTATGGCTGTATCAATAGAAAAACTTTTGCTTCGCAGATAAACCAATGCGGCCCTTGATACATCATCCACACAGGTAAACCCTTCATCACTGTCGGCCACCAAATGATAATTGGGTGCTTCTGCATAAATATAAATACCAGCTGCTTTTACACTATCTAAAAATGTTACTGGAATATATAAATGATCCAGGTGTTTTGTATTTATTAAAGATGAATCTGCGCTTGCTCTTAAATGCTTGTCTTCGTTTTTATTTTTACATGCTGATAAAAAAGAAATAATGCTCACACAAAAAATAAAAAACATTATTCTCAAAGCGACCGAAACCAAACTGTCTCCCGCATGGGTTTCCGGAGATTGTCCGCCCGGCTGTGCCATCGTACCTCTTTTTCCCCGCAATGACGTTATAATTTTCATTTCATCTCATTTAAAATTTCATCGATTTCAACAGATGCAAAAACTGTAGCCGTATCGGATATTGCATAAGGAATTATCAGCAGTTTTCCATGTTGCAGCATACCGCATGTGTATACCACATTCGGTACATAACCTTCACGTTCTTCCTCATCAGCAGTGATCATTGGTTGACTCAGTCTTCCGATAACTTTTGACGGATCTTTCAAATCAAGCAGGATAGCACTGATAACATACTTTCTCATAGGACCCACTCCATGCGTAAGCAACAGCCATCCTTTATCTGTTTTTACAGGTGAGCCGCAATTGCCTATCTGCACAAACTCCCATTCAAATTCAGGCTCTTTTAGTAACTGATAATTTTCCCATGTATATAAGTCATCAGAAAACATAATACTTAATAACTCTGATCCCTGTCGTGAACACTTTACAAATTTTCCATTTACCTTTTCAGGAAATAAAGCCATCCCTTTATCATTAACGGCTTTACCATACAATGATCTTATTCTGAAAGAAATAAAATCATCTGTTTCTAAAAGCATTGGCCTGATGTTTTTTCCGTCGTATGCTGTGTAGGTTCCATAATAACATGAGCCTCCTTCGTCAATAAATTTTACCAGGCGCAAATCCTCCATGCCCATGCGTTCACATTTTGCTGAAGGAAAAATCACTTTTTCAGAAAGAGAAATGTTTGGAGAAGAAACTAAATTATAATTTGTATCTGAAAAATCCTCTAAGGTCTCTGCACTGTTGCTGTTTAATTCTTTTTGCGGTTGGTCACTGCTTTTTTTCAAGACTGAAAAAAAACCAGAAGAATCATCAAGGGTAACCATACCAGTTTCATTAACAATCCCTGTTTTGAAAATAATGGAAGATATGTGGCCCTCGCCTGTTGCCCGCAAACTCATGGTAAATCGTAATTCTCCCTTTTGCAAATTGGTTTGATCAGGATGCGGAACAATGGATGGATTAAATAATGCCGCGGCCTGAAAAGAATATTCTTTGGTAACAAATGCCCCAAGTAATAATTTTCTGTTCCGGGAATAATGTGAGAGCTCTCCAAATATTTCCTGAACACGTTGAAAATTATCCATTAATAATTCTTCAAAATTTTTATGGCGATGAGCAAAATCCCGAATAACATGGCTCAGGAAAATATCAACTTTATTTTCATGCAGGGCTTCCACTCTTCTTACGATATTGATTACCCGGTTATTATTCGGCAGTTGATGAAAATGTGCTATAACAGCCTTAAGAGTTGCTGTTAATTTGATCGTACTTTTTTTTAAACTCTTCATTTAGTAGTTTATAGTTTGTGGCTTGTAGTTTATAGTTATTCAGTTTATCTGTTTCACTTTTACTGATCACTCATTACTGATTACTTTATTTGATTACGCTAACTCTAATCCTTCATACCGGTTGATGCCATACTTTGTATAAAATGTTTTTGCAAAAAAAGAAATGCTATCATCACCGGCAATGCCAATAAAACAGCGGCAGCTATCTTAACTCCTAATTGGCTGTCTGCCCGTCCGCCCACTGCAAATAATGTAACCAATTGAGGCATCGTCATTAATTTTTCATTTCTTATAACTATTAAAGGCCACAGCACTTCGTTCCATGAGCCTATGAAAGATAAAATAGCAACGGTGACTACTGTAGGTTTTATATTCGGCCAAAGAATTTGAAAAATGATCCTGATTTCTGAGCAGCCATCCAGCCTTGCTGCATCAATCAATGCCTGTGGCAAACCCTGGAATGCCTGCCTGAACATAAGTACAGCAAAAGCGCTCACAGCAAAAGGAATTATCAAGGCAAAAAATGTATCAACCAATCTTAGATTCACCATCGTGATATAATTTGGTATTAAAGTAACCTGGAATGGCAGTGACATAGTAAAAACAATCACATAAAAAATCAGCTGTCGCCCTTTGAATTGCATTTTAGCCAATGCATATCCAACTACTGAACCGGTAATCAATACCAGTGAAGTTGTAAATATGGCAACCAGTAAACTATTAATGAGTGAACGCCCGATAGGAATTTTTTCAAACATTTTTACAAAATTCCCAAAGCCCGGGTGTGCAGGCCACAAGGTCATATCTCCTACCTCATGTAAGGGCGCCAGGGAAGCCCCTATCATCCAGATAAAAGGATAAATAAAAGTAAGCGCAGCAGCCGTAAGCGCTACATACATAAGGATTTTTTTTATAGAAAATTTTTTCGTCATAATTAAACTTCCTTTTCAATCAATTTTTTTTGAAGTATTACAACAGTCATTATCATGATAGCATAAAAAAATCCGAGTGTTGCAGAATAGCCCATATTATAATATTGAAATGCCTGCTTATAAATGTATAATACTGCAGAAAGCGTTGTGTTCAACGGTCCGCCACCCGTCATTATATAGGGTTCAATAAATAAATTGAAGCCACCAATAGTTGATAGAATTATTACCATGAAAATTGTGGGATTGATCATAGGTAATGTAATGTGATAAAACTGTTGCCATTTGGATGCGCCTTCCAGCTTTGCTGCTTCGTAATACTGTATGGGAACAGTTTGCAGCCCAACTAAAAAAAGGATTACATACAATCCAACATTCTTCCAGGTAGCCATTACGGCAATTGAATAAATTGCTGCATCAGGGCTAACCAGCCAGCCTATTTTATCAATTCCCAAACTCATCAGCATTCGGTTTATCAAGCCTGAATCAAAACCCAATAATTGCTGCCATAAAATGGTAACCACAACCCCTGAAACTATGACCGGCATAAAAAACGAAGCCCTGAAAAAAGAAAGCGCTCTTATCTTCTGGTTAAGCAAATATGCAAGAAACAGAGATACTACCAATTGCAAAGGAATGTGCAGCAACAGGAATTTAAGCGTATTACCTATTGCTTTCCAAAACAAACGGTCGTGAAAAAGACGGTAATAATTATCAGTACCAATAAATTTCATAGGTGCAATAATGTTCCACTTATGAAAGGTGAGGAAGAGGCAGAAGAATACAGGAAACAAAACAAATACCAGTACAAAGATGAGGTATGGGGATACCAATAAATAAGGCAACAACTTTTTTTTGTGAAACCCTTTGGCCTTTCTTATTGATGTCTCTGATTCCTGGCTCATCCGTTTTGTAATTAAAATTTTTGAGCAATTGATGTAGCAGTTTCTGCCATTCTTACTGACTCAACAGCATTATTATCATCGATAGTCCTGATATGTGTACGGTCTTTAATCCAGTTCCATTGATCCTGCATCATAGCAGTTAATATTTCTCCGTACCGGTTTTGTTTTTCTGAAACATTTCCATATTCTATTGTTATATGCTCATCGAAGTGAATATCTGTAAATCTTCCCTTCACTTTTTTATCAATACTATTATCAGTGTGATGAGTAATGGCAAATCCATGAAAAAGTTCATGCAGTTTCTTTATCTGATTTTTTTCAAAAAGTCCGTGCAATTTCATTCTAACGGGAATCCATTCATACAAAGTAATTTCACCTTTTTCAAATTGTAATCTTATCTCCTGGCGGTCTAAAATGTTTGGCTGGTCAAATCCATGATAAAAATTTACGGTTCCATCGGGATATAATACGGTCGCCTGCACACGATCGGTCAATTCCTGTTTAATTCCCCGGCGTTGCAACTGCACCGCATTTAAAACTTTTCCTTCTCCAAGCCAACCTGAAAACATGTCAAAAAAATGAACTCCATGTTCTATAAATATGCCCCCGCTTTTTAATGGATCCCAAAACCAATGGTCCAGACCCAGCGTTTCATCACTGGCATAATTTTCAAAAAATCCATGAAGAAAATTACCCATTATTTTTTCTTTCAAAATTGTTTTAACAGCTGCATACAGAGGGTTATAACGTTGCATAAGATTAACCACATATAATAGTTGCATTGAGTTTGCCAGGGTTTGCAATTCTTCTGCTTCGCTGGTTTTTAATGCGGCAGGCTTTTCACAAATTATATGCTTGCCTGCCAGCAATGCTTTTTTTGATTGTTGATAATGCAGAAAAGGCGGGGTGGCAATATATACAAGATCAATTTTATCATTCGCCAAAAAAGAATCCAGATCATTATATACTTCTGCATTTAATTCTTCCCCCATTTTTTCAGCAACAGATTTATCTATATCTATTACAGCGATAATTTTTATCACGGGTACTTGCAACAATGCTTTTGAGGCGAATGCTGCAAATCCACCCGGACCAATAATGCCTATATTTAATTCATTTTTCAATATGTTCTTTTAAACGTTATTTACCTTCCTTACCCAACAATACATTTACAGCAGCTTCGGCATCTTGTATAGCTTTTTCAGGAGTAAACCTCACCCCAACCCTCTCCTTCGGAGAGGGAACTATCTTATTAAAAGCATTCTCAACAATCTCTTCCCCATCCTTTTCATAAGAAGAAAAGTTATCGTCATTTATAATATTTTGTTTTGCCATACTGATTACTTCCCTAATAAAATATTCACCGCTGCTTCAGCATCTGCGATGGCTTTTTCAGGAGTCTTCTTTCCATACATAACGCAGGCTTCATATTCCTGTGAAATAATATCCAGCACTTCAACTATTACTTCACAATTATCATCCCCTTTTACAAATGGCAATTGTTTTACAAAAGGCACCAGCATTGGATTAGCATTTAAAAACGAATTGTAATATTTATCTGTCAATAAATTTTTTCGTCTTGGAAACTGGCCAGTTACCTGTAACAATTGAAGATCGCCTTCTTTGTTGATTAATGTCTCAATAAATTCCCATGCTGCTTGCGGGTTTGTGCATGTATTGAACATTACAATATTTTTCGGGTCGGCATAAGTATATACCGGCCCTGTATGATCATCAGGAACAATTTCTTCATAATAATCGTATTTGAAACCAAGGTTTGGAATACCATTAAGATGCGGAATTTCCCAAGGCCCCGTCCATTTTGTAGCTATCGTTTGAACTACAAATGGATCACTTGATGCAGCAGTATTTTCTTTCGAAAAATAATCCTTAGTATATAAAGTTTGTAAAAACCGAAAGACACCGACAGCATATTTATTATTGAAAGCTGCTTTGTTATTTTCGATAAGATGCCCGCCGCCCGAAGCAGCAAGATATAAAGGGTAAAAATTAAAACGCATTTCATACCATATTGGTTTTACTGCGGTGTAGCCAAAGCGTTTTGGTATTGAGCTATTACTGTTATTGTCTTTAAAAGTTTGTGCAGCCTGGAAATAAGCGCTGTAAGTTTTTGGAGGAGGAGATATTCCGTTTGCAGTAAAAAGTTTTTTATTATAAATGGTCATGATAGGGTTTACTTTCCAGGGAACCTGGTATATGTGCCCATCAGAAGAAGTTATCTCTTTTATAACATTACTGTCGCACCTCTCTTTTATAAAATCTAAAAACCCTTTTAATGTATCCAGCGGAATCAGCGTTTTTGCATTTGCATACATTTCAACATTGCCCTGCCACATATTTGCATAAATATCGGGTGTTGTTTTTCCTACTACGGCTGCAAGGATAACTTCTTCACTGGATTGCCCTTCAGGTATGGGCTGCATGTGAACAGGGGTTTCAGGATGGGCATTGTTCCAGTTTTCCGTTATTAGGTTACATAATTTTATTTCCTGGTTATTGTTAGAAACCCAAAATAATAATCCCTTATTTTTTACGCTTGTGTTGCCGCAGGAGGATGCCAGAAATAGAAAAAATATAACGGAAAATCTTTTAAGGAAAGACATTGAAAAAATTAAATCGGATATATAAGCTTAGTACCTACCAGTGATTCATAACAGCACAGCTTACAAACTTAATGTCTAATCGCTGCCAGGCATATTTTTCAAAAAAATAAAAATAACCAATGTTAACCAAAGGTAATTCGCGGCGCTAATATCCCGGATTTTGTGTTAATGTACCGGCAGATGCGTCAATTTCACTCTGGGGTATCGGGTACAGGTAATGTTTGTCCAGGAAGTTTTTTCCTTGTGCTGTTAACACCGCCTTTGCTATTCCCCATCTTTTTAAATCAAGCATTCTTTGAGATTCAAAGCCAAGCTCCACCCTTCTTTCTGAAATTAACCATGCTTTCACAGTCGCTTTATCGGTAGATGCGGGCCTGTCTGGTAAGGTCCCCGCAGGAGTGGGAGTTCCTGTAGCAGTTACACTATTTCTTGCCCTTGCCCTTACCTGGTTGATGATGGCGATTGCGGCGGAAAAATTTCCTGTTTCGTTATACGCTTCTGCTTTCCAAAGCAATGCATCAGCCATGCGTATATATATTTTGTTGGTAGGTGCATCATCATTTCCTTTATAGGTTCCATCTAAACTCCCTAATAATTTATTTACCCATTGTTTAGGTGCATTTACAGTATATAATTTTCTTGGGTCATTGGGTTCAAATGCATTCAAGAAATCGGTACTTGGTGCAAAAAAACCCCAATCTAATGGCGCACTAATTCCATTTCCTCTTCTTGGTGTTTTATCGGATTGATGATCATAAGCGAAAATAACTTCATTATCGGCAAACTCAGTGGCAGGGGTGAAACTGCTAAAGTAATTTGTGTTTAAACTATAAAACCCAAGTGCTTCCAGCTCGGTAACAGAGGCTATTACATCTGTCCATTTTTGAGTATACAAAGCCGCCTTTGCCTGAAGCGCGATTAC
>JBPCQG010000232.1:0-5636 GCA_050998315.1 Chitinophagaceae bacterium | reverse complement strand
GTGGAGCCGTGCCTGCATTTATTGTACTTATCCCGCGGATAAATATTTCATTACTGCTGTGAACTTTTGAAAAGTATACACTGCTCGCAATGCCATCCAGATGGCTCAGTACATCAGTGCTAACACTGCGGTTAAATAAATTGTTATCAATTTTTTCAAATGAGCCGGTAGCACTTTCTTTTAATATTTGTTGATAACCTGTATTGACTTCTACAGTTACATCATTAAGTGATGAAACTCTTATTTTTAATTTAATTGTAAGATCCTTATTTCCATTTACTTTAACTTCATATGGTTCTGTATTTACACTTGTAAATGAAAGCACGGCATTCTCGCCTATATCCTTTAATTCAAAAAATCCATTTGCATCTGTTTGAGTGGCAACTTTAGTTCCTTTTAAAGTAACAGTAATACCTTCAAGCGGCTCATTTTTTTCATTTAAAACACGTCCATGTAAATCAATAGGTGGAGGAGGAAAAAATGTATTAAGGTTTACAATTTGTGTTTCTTTTTCCTTAATTACAATCGTTTTATTTACAATTTCATAACTAAGGGGTTGGTCTTTTAGCACTTCTCGCAAAGCTTGTTTGAGTGTTACATTATTTAATTGCACAGTAACTTTCTTAAATTTTGCTTCTAATAAAATTTTGTAGAAAAATTGATACCCGCTTTGTGTTTCAATTTCCTGAAAAACAGCTTGTAGTGGTGCATTTATTTTATTAAGGGAAATGCTTTGAGTAAATCCTCTTGCACTTACTTGCAGTAACGCTGCTAATAAAAAAACAGCGGTGAGTTTCATAATTTTCACTGTTTGCGTTAAGAGTAATTTTCTTGCTGTTTGCAAGTAATTAAAAAGAGCAGTTAAAGTCATAACTTTGAGTTGTTTGGGTTTAACAATAAGCAATCCGTCGAACGATTTGTTATAATTGGGTTAACTCAAACTTCCGCCGGAGGTGTTACTAGCACTTCCGGTTTCATTTAAGCAACTATAAAAATTAATTGGCATCCTAAGCTTTTAAGGTTCGAATAAATTACATCACAATTACTTTCTTTCCTTCAATCCTGTATTTCACTCCATTCAGTTCAAGTATTTTCATCATTTCACTCAGGTTCGTATTTCTTGCAACCTTTCCAATAAATTTTTCCTTACTGATATTTCCCTCATAAATAACATCCACATCATACCATCTTGCAGCTTGCCGCATTATCTCTTTTATATCAGCATTCTTAAAATTGAATAACCCATTTTTCCAGGCTATTACTTCATTAACATCAACATCATTTACAATTTTTATTTCTGTAGTCACGTGAGCTTGTTGGCTTGGCTTAAGCATTATTGTTTTGTCACCCTGAGCTTGCCTAAGAGCAACTTCTACAGATCCTTGAAGTAAAGTAATTTGGGCTGATGTTTCATCAGCATAAGTGTTCACATTAAAATGAGTGCCTAATACTTTTACACTAATATCATTATGCTCAACAATAAAAGGGATTTTATCATTATGAGCTACCTCAAAATAAACTTCTCCGGTAACAGAAACTTTTCTTTCATTGCCTGTAAATGCCGTTGGGAATGTAATAGAAGAAGCTGCATTCAGCCACACCTTGCTGCCATCGGCTAATATCAATTGAAATTGTCTGCCATTCGACGTGCTCATAGTATTATTTTCTGCTACATTTTTTTCTCCATCCAAATAAGAAATTTTATTTCCATTTTTCACAGCAGCATCAGATATTTTTCCATTGCCAGCGCTATCCAAAATAATTTGTTTTCCATTAGCAAGGGTTAGTATAGCGCCATCGGTTCCGGGTTGTATGTCTGTAATTGTTTTTTGAATGGCCACAGGATTTTTAGTTATATGATCTTTATTAAGAAGATACCATGCACCCGAAACCATAAACAAAAGAATTGCAGCAGCAGCTGCAGGCCTCCACCAGCGGATAACCCGTGCAGGTTTGGAATGTGTCTTTCCCAGAATATGGTCAAGGATTTCTTCAGACCTTTCAGGGGTTACTATCACGTCATTGCCTTCGTATTTCTGCCATGTATTGGTAAAGAGCTGCATCACTGCATCTTTATTAGCTGCTTCGTCAACCAGCTTTGCCAGCTCTGCTATTTCCTGCGGGTTCGCAGTTTTTTGAAAATACTTTTCAAATAAAATTTCCAGTCTTGTTTGCTCACTCATAAAAATTCATAATAAAATAACGATCCGGTAATGATTCCTTAAAGAGGACTGTTATTGGTTAAAAAATGGGGGAACGGGGTTTAATGAATTTTAAAAAAAGATATCATTACAACTACCAGCTTCAGCCAATGGGAACGGATAAATTCAGCAATGGACGTTGATGCCAGTTTTAAATGAGTTTTTACAGATTCTGTGGAGATGCCGAGTTTCTCAGCCACTTCTTTGTAACTAAGCCTTTCGTGGCGGCTCAGCAGGTACACTTCTTTCCTGCGTGGCGGCAGGCTGTCAATGGCCTGGTCAATGAGTGATGAAGTTGTATCGGGTATAATTTCATTTTCGAAGGCTACGGTTTTGTTTTCTTTTTCCCAGGTTTGTCTTAAGGCTTTTTCTTTTAAGAGTTTTTTCAGAACATCATATGTTTGATTTCTGCTAACCGCTAAAAGATAGCTTTTGAAATGGTTAATCTCTTCAAGCGATTCCCTAACCATCCATATTTTTAAAAACACATCCTGCATAATTTCCTCTGAAAGTTCTTTGGATTCTGTGATCCGAAAGATATAGCTCGCCAGCAACTGGTGCCATTGCAGGAAGAGTTGCCTGAATCCAGCCTCATCACCACCTGCGACTTTTGCAAGCAATTCTTTTTCATCATATGAAGACGGATCGGGCACAGTAAACAGTTAAGTGGTTCGGATAAAAATAAACAAAAGAAACAATTTGATAACAAAGTCTCTTAACAAGACAAGATAGGCATGTATTTGCTGCATAGAAAAGAACGGTGTACAATACCTCATGCTTCGGAATAGAACATCTTCAAAGTTTATTGATATTCAACTTTCATTCATTCTTTCATTTCACACGCCGCTTCATTCGCTGTTCCATTATTAATACTATGGAATTTCGCTTTCCCTGATTTATACAATTCCAAAAATAAAAAAGTGAAATCTCACATAGTAGAATTAGCTCATTCCATCCGGCTGTTACATTCACTCCTTCATTCCAAGTAGAATATTAAGCTAATAGGAACATGTTAATTCTGCAAAGTTGCCTTGTTAATATGCTACCTTACTCAAATGCTGGCCTTAATGATAATATTTATTTCAATAACAGTTGGGGTGGTGTATGGTATTTTAAATACACCATTTAAATCAAAGTAATTTAAGAAAAAATATTTTCCTTTCTGATTATCCTAAAATATACTGTGGAAGATTAACGGTGTACAATCCCTCATACTTCGGAACAGAACACCTTCTAAAGTTTTATCCTGTATTCAACTTTCGTTCATTCCTTTTATTTCACAGGCCGTTTTCATTCGCTGTTCCATTATTAATATGCTATGGAATTTCGCTTTCTAATTAACTATGATTCCATAAAATATTAAGCGAAATCTCACATAGCCTTAAGCATGAAAGAACCGGAAATGTTTTTGGCATTTAATAATGGTATAGCTGCGACAGCTGATGAAATTGAATTGGAAAATAACGAGAATGGGTATGGTAAAATAATTTCGGTTGTGAAAGATTTACAAATTGTAAATGGAGGACAAACAACCGCATCAATTTATCATACACTTAAAAAAGATAAGGCTGACATATCAAACGTTTTTGTACAAGTAAAGCTTTCAGTTGTAAAAAATAAAGAGAAGTTTAGTGAGATTGTTTCCAGAATATCAGAATATGCAAATACACAAAATAAAGTATCTGTTTCCGATTTAAGTAGTAACCGACCATATCATATTGAGTTAGAAAAGTTATCAAGAAATATATTTACTCCAATCACATATAGCCAGCCTATACAAACAAAATGGTTTTATGAGAGAGCCAGAGGGCAATATAAAAATGCGATTCTTAAAGATGGCTTTACACCTTCGAGGAGAAAAGCGTTCGAGTTAAAAAATCCAAAGCACCAATTATTCAATAAAGAAGAATTAGCAAAATATATAAATGCCTATCAAGAAATAGTTGATGGGAAAAAAATATTAGTTGGCCCTCATTTTGTCGTTCGTGGTAATCAAAAAAACTATGTGCAGTTTATCAATTATTCACTTGAAAAAAAGCTAAGCAATGTGTATTTTGAAGACATCATAGCTAAGGCAATACTGTTTCGTACTGCTGAAAAAATTTATGGCGTAAAGCCCAATGCTATTGGAGATATGAGATCTATGACTGTACCATATACCCTCTCACTTTTAAATTATTTGACAAAGAATCAATTAGACCTTTACAATATTTGGAAGTCACAATTAATATCTTCTTCGCTAAAAAAAATATTGCATGGAATGATGGCTTCTGTTGAACAATTTATCAAGAAAGTGGGTCCGGGGGGACGGTATGAGGAATATGCAAAAAAAGAAGAATGCTGGATACAGGTAAAGAACAATGATTTTGATTTTGATCTGTCTCCTATAAAGCAAGATTTAATAGACAAAAAAAATGCAACAAAGCGAATAATTATTTCTGATGATGAAAATATACATGTACAGATGCTGGAAGATGAAAAAAAATCAAGTCTATACCACATTCTGTGTGGAAGAAAATAGATAATTGGGGTGTTGAAACTCAAGAATTTACTTCTAACCAAATTAATATTTTGGAAAGCATCGCCTATAGAGTGAGAACTAATTCAAAATTATTAGATAATGAAAGAATCACAGGAATTAAAATATTGGATACAGTTATTACCAAAGCTCCAGAGTTATTATTTGATGTTGATGAATTAAATGAAAAACAAAAACAAGAAAATAATAATCATCCAGAGATAAATCTTGATTTAATTAAGGAGATGGTTGCATGGGACAGAAAAAACAAAAAACTTAAAGATTATCAATTTACAATGATGTGGAATATAGTAGAAGGGAAGGAGATACTTACCGAAAACAAAAAAATATTGCTTGTTTAGCTTTCATTTTATATCAAAATATGGCTTCAAAATATAGGTTGAAAATTATACACTTTATTAGAATATAATTAGCATTCAATATTGAAAAGAAGCCTTAATAAAATATATTTCTTTAGATGAAAGGGGTGATCTGGTTCCGTCAGTCAAGGCGGCCAATAAATTACCAACACCTGCATCCACCCATAAAGAATAGAGGTGTACATGGAAAGATCACAAAGCATATTTGATTGAAAATTAAACCAAGGGGTTTTAGTAACTATCAGCAATTAAATGTGCGGCAAAATATTTCTCAACATTTTATAAAAGCCTTACAACTATGATTGTGAATATAAGGTTGTATATATATGCAGATGAAATTATTGTTTCTGAAAAACAACAGCGAAAATTTGACGCTTTAAAAAATAAGAGTTTTTACAGGGCAAAAAATTGTTCAACAGCGACTGTATATTCTTATCTATTATCAGCTTTTTAAATGAGAGGTTTTGCAATTATTTTAGTTTCTTTTACTTTTAAATAAAAAATGTTTGATAGCAAAGAGTCTGACGCTTCATTGGG
>JBPCQG010000138.1:0-5513 GCA_050998315.1 Chitinophagaceae bacterium | reverse complement strand
CAGTAGGCTGGTGCGAAGCTAAAAATCCTATGATACTTTCATCTTCATAAAAATAATTCATCCGGCTCATCAGGTGTTCACCGGTTTGCGCCACAAAATTGGTCATGGCAAATGGAGGTCCCACACTAGGCATAGTGCCGCCGCCATCCAAACCTTTTGCAAAGCCGGTGGCTGCTGTTCCGATAAGCGGATTTACATAATCAACTTCCTGCTTTTTTGTTGTAAGCTTTTGAGTAAAGCACTCGGTTAGGATAAAAAGAAATAAAGTAAACAATAAGGAAGCTTTTTTCATATCAGCGTAGCTACAAAATCAACCGGTTAAATTTATATCAAATTTTTTCTGATACCTTTTAATAAAACACCGTGTATAGGGCCGTAAGTATGCCAATTATAATAGCCGAACCTACAATAAAACCCGGTGAACAACGGAACATAGCAGTATCAATAATGATTGCTTTATGACTGTCCTTACGTCTGTGGTCAGCAAGACTTATCACTATCATTAACGCCATAAGAATAACAAAAACAAGACCCATGCGATCCATAAACGGAAGATCAGGGAATGCCCCGTTCGTCCATCCGGGAAGAAATTTTAAAAGAGTAGAAAGAGGAATGGTAAGAATGGCAGAAGTAAGTGCGGCGGCTGATGTAGTTCGCTTCCAAAAAAATCCTAAAAGAAAAATCGACAACACACCTGGCGAGATAAAACCTACATATTCCTGTATAAACTGATAAGCCTGGTCAAGGTTTCGTAATGCCGGTGCTACAATACATGCAAGCAACATTGCAACAATTACAGTAATACGACCGGTACGAACTAACTTTTTTTCCGATGCTTTTTTATTGAAGAACTTTTTGTAAATATCGAGTGAAAAAATGGTTGAGATGCTGTTTGCTTTGCCTGCAAGAGAAGCTACAATTGCTGCAGTAAGCGCTGCAAATGCTAAACCCTTTAAACCATTATGCAAAAGGTTCATAAGTGTGGGATAGGAATGATCGGGTTTAATAATTCCATTTATATCGGTCATCTCTGCCTGGTACATTCCATTCTGGTACATAACATACATGGCAATGCCAGGGATGACAACGATCAATGGTATCAGGAGTTTTAAAAACGCAGCGAAGAGAATTCCTTTTCGGGCGGTATGCAAATCGGCACCTAAAGCACGTTGCGTGATATACTGGTTACAGCCCCAGTAATTCAGATTATTGATCCACATGCCCCCTATTAGTACTGACAAGCCCGGAAGCTCTTTATAATGAGGGCTTGATTTGTCAAAGATCATGTGAAAATGCGAAGGCGCCTTATCCTGTATCACACTTAACCCCTTTAAAATATCGCCGCCAAATCCAAACTTTTCCGATATAAGCGTAAGTGCAAGATAGCATGTTACCAGTCCACCCATAATTAATACCAGCACCTGTATCACATCAGTGTAACCAATCACTTTCATACCGCCGAGCGTAACAACCATTGAAAAAATCCCGAGACCAGCCATGCACCAGAAAAAGTTAATACCCGAAATGGAGTTAATGGCAAGTGCGCCGAGATAAATAATTGAAGTAAGATTGACGAACACATACACCAGCAACCAAAAAATTGCCATTAGCGTGGCCACAGTATCATTGTACCGCTGCGATAAAAACTGCGGCATTGTAAATATTTTGTTCTTAAGATAAATGGGTATAAAGAATACTGCAACTATGATAAGTGTAGCTGCTGCCATCCACTCGTAAGAGGAGATTGCAAGACCTAAAGCAAAACCTGAACCCGACATGCCAATAAAATGCTCAGCAGAAATATTTGATGCAATAAGTGAAGCCCCGATTGCCCACCATGTAAGGGAGCCTTCAGCAATAAAAAAATCTTTCGAATCCATTTCCCCCGATTTTTTTTGATGATACATCTTTCGATGATATACCCAGTAACCATAACCGGATACTCCAATAAAATAAATGAAGAAGACTACGTAATCAAGAGATTGTAAATGGTTCATTTGGCAGTGTTAGTTTAATAAGTAGTGAAAGTAAATAAATAAAACAAAAGTTGAACATGATAAATCTGAGCAGAATAAAGCCAGAATTATAACTTGAAAAAAAATTAAATATTATTCATCGCCAGCTTTTTTTAAATTCTCATTATTCTTTATTTACTTTTAAT
The DNA here is from genome assembly GCA_050998315.1 of Chitinophagaceae bacterium. Classification (GTDB taxonomy): domain Bacteria; phylum Bacteroidota; class Bacteroidia; order Chitinophagales; family Chitinophagaceae; genus Ginsengibacter. Next base: position 3,352 of record JBPCQG010000138.1, on the reverse strand, counting down.
GATGAAAGCCAATATTTAGCATTGGCAAACTATTATATTAATTATCAAATAATGTATTAATGAAACCTATCCTTATATTTTTTACGGCTTCTTTTTTCTTGCTTCTTTCTATTACTGCAATTGCTCAGAACGATGCTGGTAATAGCAAAAGCACAACAATTCCCGCAGGACCTGAATATAAACGTTCATCGTTTTATAAATGGCTCTGGGGTAGAAATTATAGAAAAGAATGGACAACTCCTGTAACATTTCCTGTTACTATATTAGATACATTAAAGGGAGGTATAGTAAAATACAAAATAGGCGGCGGTCATCAATCCAAATCTTTACATCTCACAAATAAGCAGGACAAATCATTTGCTTTACGCTCAGTAAACAAATCTCTTAAAATACTTTTACCCCCAATTTTTTATAACACTTTCATTGAGCATATCGCCAATGATCAGATTTCTATGTCGCACCCGTATGGCGCTTTGGGTGTGCCTTTGATGGCGCAGGCTGCAGGCATTCCTCATTCTGATCCACAATTGATGTGGATTCCAAAACAACCTTTTCTCGATACACTTAATACAGTTTATGGAGATAAACTTTACCTGTTTGAACAAAGAGCATCAGGTGATTGGAGTGAAGCCAATAACTTTTTGAATTTTAAAGATTTTATGGGCTCTGATGAGTTGCTTGAAAAAATTTATGAAGACAATGACAAACAGGTTGATCAGATAGCTTTTGTAAGAGCAAGATTATTTGATATGGTTATTGGTGACTGGGACAGGCATTTAGATCAATGGAAATGGGGTAAGGTTGATAGCGGAGAGCAAAATATTTATGTGCCAATACCTACTGATCGTGACCAGGTGTTTTCAACAAATAATGGTGTTTTGCTTAGAGCAGCAATTTCAGCCAGCGGGCAAAAATATCTTCAACCATTTAATTATAAAATAAAAGATGTAACGGCTACGGAAAGAAGATTTCTCGACAGGCTTTTAACCAACCAGACTACATTAGAGCAGTGGGTAACACAAGCCAGAAGCCTGCAACAGGCACTTACAGATAATGTAATTGAATCATCAATAAAACAAATGCCGGCAGAAATATTTGCAATTTCAGGAAATAAAATTATTGCAAAGCTAAAATCACGGCGTGAACATTTACATGAGTATGCAACTGAATATTATAATTTCCTGGCTAAAGAAGTTGAAATTGTAGGAACCAAAAAAAATGAGTTTTTTGAAGTGAACCGAATGAGTGATAATGAAACTTCAGTTAACCTGTATAAAATTAATAAAGAAGGGGAAAAGAAAAATAAACCATACTATTCGAGAGTTTTTAAAACGGATGAAACAAAAGAAATCCGGTTATATGGATTATCAGGTAATGATGTTTATAATATAGATGGACATGCAAACTCAGGAATAAAAATCCGCATTATTGGTGGTGATGAAAAAGATTCTGTTATCAATAATTCAAACCGAAAAATTCATATATACGATGATGCGAACAATAATTTTAAAGGCTCTAAAACTAAATTGCATCACCTATCTGACAGTATAGGACATACATTTAATTATGATACCTATATACCGGATATAAAAGGGATTAAACCATTAATAGGCTATACTTACGAAGATCCCTTTTTTGTAGGATTAGGCTACAGTGCTATACATCACAAATGGAGAAAACTACCCTTTGCTTCTAAGCAAATAGTTGGGGTAAAATATTCTATAACGCAAAAAGCATTTAGCATTTTTTACCAGGGGCTTTTTCCAAAAACATTCGGCAAATGGGATCTTCTATTAAATGCTGATTATGACCTGATACGATGGATAAATTTTTATGGTATAGGAAACGAAACGCTCCTAACAACAAAAAACATTAAGTTTAACCGGATACAAACAAAAGACTTTTCAGGTGACGTGGGTGTTCAACGTACATTCGGAATGAATACAATAATTGTTTCCGGGTTTTTTCAGGGTGTAAAAATAATTAATGATACGGGCAGGTATATAGCCAAAAATATAGCTCCCACACAACCTGATATTTTTGATATAAATAACTATGCAGGAGCAAGGTTTACTTATAAATATTTTAATTTTAATGATTCTATAGTACCAACTGCCGGATTTTCTTTTACAGGTAATGCAGCGCATTATCAAAACCTTACCAAAAGCACGTCGTTTCAAAAATATTCCGGCATAGTTCAAATTTATATTCCACTTATTTCTAAATTCTCCTTAGCAATAAGGGCCGCCGGGGCAACAGTAACTGGAGATCCTATGTTTTATCATTTATCTTATATCGGTGGGGCGGAAGACCTGAGAGGATATAGAAGGGAAAGATTTTTTGGCAAAACGTCTTTTTCAAATAGTAACGAGCTAAGGTTTATTACAAATTTAAGAAGCTACTTAATGAATGGAAAAATTGGGTTGAGTGTTTTCTACGACGGCGGCAGGGTTTGGCAGCCATTAGAAAATTCTGATACATGGCATACAGATTACGGTGTCGGGTTTTTATTAGCACCGTTTAATAAGCTTTTAGCAAATATTGCCTACGGTATTTCTAAAGAGAGAAAAATGATTCAGTTACGGCTTATTAAATCTTTTTGATTTTCATATGCATAATATCAAGGCAATAATTTTTGATTTTGGGGGAGTTATTTTAAATATTGATTTCAGTAAAACCAGCAGGGCTTTCCGGGAGCTGGGGGTAAAGGGCTTTGATGACATGTATTCTCAAAAAAATGCTAATCCACTTTTCCAACATTTAGAGGTTGGTAAATTAAATGAAGAAGAATTCTATGATGCATTTAGAAAAGCAACAAGTGTTAAAACAACAAATCAGGAAATTAGATTTGCCTGGAACGCATTGCTTTTAAATTATAGGCGTGAAGCATTACATACTCTTAAAACCATAATAGATAAGTACAGGCTGTATCTGCTGAGCAATACAAACATTATTCATCAGCAGGCATTTAATAAAATTTTTACAGAAGAAATTGGGGACGGATCATTAAATGATTCTTTTGATAAAATATATTATTCTCATGAAATGAGTTACCGCAAGCCCGATAAAGAAGCGTATGAGTATGTTTTAAAAGAAAACAATTTATCTCCCTCCGAGACTTTATTTATTGACGCTTCAATTCAGAATATTGAAGGCGCAAAAGCTGTGGGGTTACAAACAATTTTTTTAAAGGATGGGATGGGGATAGAAGAGTTGAATTTATAGTTTTAATTCTTTTTCAGGCTCTTCCTGAAAACCCATAATCCACAATAGGCAATGGTTTGGTGATAACTAAGTATTAAAAAAGCCCCACAATGGCACAAGATGTGAGCAAAGTGGGGCAGCATTAATA